>JABXIV010000210.1 GCA_013372925.1 Alphaproteobacteria bacterium | reverse complement strand
GGATCCCAGAACCACCAGCCACCCCAGCCCAACTCATAGTAAGCCCACCAGGAACCAAGCGCGATACCGGCTGTCAGGAAAATCCAGGCAACCAGTGTCCATGGCCGAACCCAGCGCGCCCAAAGCGGCGTCACCTCGCCTTCGATCAGCGCGGCAACAGCAAAGGAAAAGGCCACAGAAAGCCCAACATACCCCAGATAGAGCATCGGCGGATGGAACACGAGGCCCGGGTCCTGCAACAGCGGGTTAAGGCCGTTGCCCTCAATAGGGGCTGGATCAAGCCGCAGGAAGGGGTTGCTCGTGAACACAATGAACAAGAGGAATCCAAGCACCAGGGCGCTTTGGACAGAAAGCACCCGTGTCCGGAAACGGGCGGGCAGCTTCCGGCCCTTAAGAGAAAGCGCCGCAGCGAACAGGGTCAGCGTTAGAACCCACAGAAGCAAGCTGCCTTCGTGGTTTCCCCATACGCCCGCAATTTTGTACAGAAGCGGTTTCGCGGTGTGGGAGTTGGCAGCCACTGCCATAACGGAAAAATCAGAAACCAGATAACTGTAGGTGAGTGCAGCATAGGCAATCAACGCCATGACGAACATGGCAATGGCCGTGTTGTCGGCCACCGCCATCAACCGGCTGTCACCACGGGCAATGCCAACATGCGGCAATGTTGCACCGAAAAACGCCAATATGAGCGCCATGATCGTGGCAAAATGACCGATCTCTGCAATCATCAGCCCTGCTGCCCTGCGGTTAGTGCTTCAGGATGGCTGCAGGCTTCCTCATTCTTCGGCATGGTGCCGGGAGGCGCATAATTCTCGTCATGTTTCGCCAGTACCGTTTCCGCAACGAACACACCGTGTGAATCCATCGCGCCTTCGGAAACAATGCCCTGACCTTCACGGAACAGGCTTGGCAACATGCCCTTGAAGCGCACCGGGATATCGGCCGCGCAATCTGTCACGCGGAATTCATAGGTCAGCCCGTCGTCCAAGCGTTTGAAAGACCCGGTTTCCACGAGGCCGCCAAGGCGAAACCGTTGGCCCGCACCCATGTTCTTCTGCAGCACTTCGGTAGGTTGCAAGAACAGGTTGAAGCTGCCCGATTGGCGCCCGGCAAACACGATCAGAAATGCCGCCACCGCAATTGCAGCCACAGCCAGTATCATCACTATCAGGCGCTGACGTTTCCTTGTGCGAAGGCCTGCCATCAAGCTTGCTCCTTGTCCGACTTTTTACGCCGCTTCGGGCGCATCCGATCAACCATTTCCGCCGCCGATTTATTGGCGCGCAGACTGAAGACTGCCAGAAGGACCAGCGCAACTGCTGTCACCCCATAGGCACCCCAGATATAAGGGCCCACACTGCCCATTTCAAAAAGATCTGTCATTACCCATTCACCTGGCTCATGCGCAGCACGCTTATCTTCCGGCGGTTGATTTCAAGCTTCATACGGTACAGGAATACGATCACGAAATAGGCCTTGAAGGCAATTGCCATCGTAAACAGCGGCCACAGCATGTTGCCGTCAATCGTGGGGCCATCCAGGCGAAACACGCTTGCTGGTTGGTGCAGTGTATTCCACCATTCAACAGAAAACTTGATGATGGGGATATTGATTACGCCAACAAGGGCAAGGATGGAAGCAGCCCGACCGGCCTTTTCTTCTTCATCCATACTGCGCCAGATCGCCATATAGCCGAGATACAGGAAAAACAGCACAAGCACAGATGTCATGCGCCCATCCCACTGCCAATAAGTACCCCATGTTGGCTTGCCCCAAAGTGCACCGGTAATCAGCGCAAGCGCCGTGAAAGTGGCCCCAATGGGCGCAGCGGCCTTACCGGCCAGAAGCGCCAGCGGATGGCGCCAGACAATTTCTGTAAAGCTCGCACCAGCCACCACCATATAGCAGAACATGGCCATCCAGGCGGCCGGCACATGCACATACATGATGCGCACGCTTTCCCCCTGCTGGCGGTCTGGCGGGCTGTCAAACAGTGCCAGATAAAGCCCGTAAAGAAGGGTTGCGGCCAGAATAGCTTTTGCCCATGGCAGAATCCTGTCTGCCAGACGATTGAACTGTGCTGGATTGGCGAATTTATGCATGGCCCTTACCTATAGTGAACCGGTCCTTACAACAAGTGCGACTTGATGCCTCATACATACTTGTTACTCCAGCGAAAGCCTGAGCGCCTGCGCGCTGACAAACGGCCCGATTGCAAGCGCCAGCAAACTGCTTGCCCCCAATAGCGCCAGCGGCTGGCTTGCATCCACATGCCCGGCGCTGGCATCCACCGCTCCAACGGCAAAAATCAGGGTCGGCACATAGAGCGGCAGCACCAGAAGCGACAGAAGCACACCACCCCGCCGCACGGAAACTGTAAGCGCCGCCCCCATGCTGCCGATAAGGCTGAGGGCGGGCGTTCCAAGAAGAAGCGAAAACACCATGGTGCCATATGCTTCTTCTGGCAAATTCATAAGGATTCCCAAAAGCGGTGAGGCAACAACAAGGGGCAGCACGGTGGAAATCCAGTGCGCCGCAATTTTGGCTGCTGCAACCCCAGTCAGTCCGAGCGGCGAAAGCGCCAGATCATCCAAACTGCCATCTTCAAAATCTGCCTGATACAAACGGTCAAGGCTGATCAGGCAGGCCAGCAACGCCACAACCCAGATCACACCGGGCGCAATACGCGCCAGCACCTGCGGTTCAGGACCCACACCAAAGGGGAACAGGGTAACGGCAATCAGGAAAAAGCTGAGCGCCATGGTGCCCGTACCGCCCTGTGACCAGGCAAGCCGGATATCACGCTTGATAACCCCGAAAAAGATACCGCTGAGGGAGGTGCTCATAACCATTCCTCCCCAAGGGTAGCCGTTGGCTGGAAATCACGCATGTCGATCTCTCGGCCTTCGGCACCAATTGGATCATGCGTTGCCGCCAAAATCATGCCGCCTGCGGCCAAATGATTTTTCATAAGGCTTGCCAGCGCTTGCCGGTTTTCCGCATCAAGCCCCACTGTTGGCTCATCCATCAACCAAAGAGGACGGTCAAGGCAGGCAAAACGCATCAGGTTCGACCGGTGGCGCTGCCCGCTTGAAAAATAGCGCACAGGCTGGTCAAGCAAGCGCCCCAAATTAAAAATCTCTGCCGCCTCTGCGATCCGGTTTTCCGCAAGCAAACCGCCTGTCATCAAGCGAGAAAGCTCCTGAAGGTTTTCCCGCAAGGTCAGCACGGGCTTCAGGGCATTATCATGCCCCGCATAGACAAGCGCCTCGCTGAGCGCAGCATCCCCCCGGCCCCATGCTTCCTCGCCATACGTCAAGGTGCCCGCACGAACGGGAAGAAAACCCGCAACCACACGTAAAAGGGTGGATTTACCGCTGCCATTCCTGCCCCGCAGAAACAGTAGCTCCCCTGGGTTCACCTCAAAGAAAAGCTTTTCAAACACCATCCGTCCACCACGGAAACAGGCGAGATTTTCGCCCTTCAGCGACTGTGGTGCAGTAATGAGTTTTGAAGCATGGGTCATGGCCGCACGCTACCCGCTCCGCCCCCCTTGCTCAAGAGGAAAGCGCCTGCAAATACAACCCCATAAGACTTTCGAACAAATTTCTTTCCCCTTCACACCGATGCCAAAGAGCTTATATGCTATTTCACGGCATTAAACTGTGGGGCAATATGGATTTCGAAGCACTGATATCGCCAAGCGGCTGGTTGATTGTAGGCGCTGTATTCTTTGTTCAGCTTCTTGCCAGCATCCACATCCTGCAAACCAAGGACGATGTGCGATCCGCCATTACCTGGATTGGCCTTGTGTGGATTGCCCCGATGCTTGGGCTGTTGTCCTATTTTCTATTCGGCATAAACCGGATCAGGCGGCGTGCCCGGCGCGTCAGGGAACGGCAAGGCCTGGCACCCAGATCAACCGCCATGACCGACCCTGATGGCCCAAACCTTACAGAGGGCGTGCCCGAAGCCGCCAATCGATGGCAGGCCCACGCCAAGCTTGCGGGCCGTATCACAAAACGGCCGCTCACGCTTGGTAACCGGATCGAACCGCTTGAAGGCGGCAGGCAAGCCTACGACGCGATGATCAAAGCCATTGATGACGCCAAACACACGGTGGCGCTTACCACCTATATTTTTCAGGCGGACCAGGCAGGCAGGCGTTTTATTGCGGCTCTGGCCCGCGCCAAGGATCGCGGCGTAGAAGTGCGCGTGCTAGTGGACGCGGTCGGCAACCTTTATGGATTAAAGCCGGTCTCCAACCTTTTGCGCCGCAAGGGTGTGCCTGTTGCGGTGTTCAACCCCGCCCGCCTTTCCTGGCGGCTGGCCTTCTTCAATTTGCGCACGCACCGCAAGCTTTTGATCGTTGACGGCAGAAAAGGGTTCGCAGGCGGCATGAACATTCGTAAGCATCACCTGGAAAGAACCGACGGTTCCCCCCGTGTGCGGGACACCCATTTCCATCTGGAAGGGCCGATTGTCAGGCAAATGATGCAAGCCTTCACCGACGACTGGGCCTTTTCAAAAAAAGAAGACCTGGATGACGATGTCTGGATGCCTCGGATTAGAAAACTACCGGACGGCATGGTGGCCCGCGCAGTGCCCGATGGGCCAGATGAACCCCACCATAAAACCATCATGTTGCTTGAAAGCGCCCTCGCAAGCGCACGTAAGCGGGTGCAAATTGTAACCCCCTATTTCCTGCCGGAACAGGCTTTGATTGCAGCTCTGAAGCAGGCAGCCCTTCGGGGTGTTCAGGTTGATATACTTGTGCCCGCCAACAACAACCTGCCAATGTTTGCGCTTTCTTCGCTTTCGGGGGCGCGTCAGCTGGTTGAAATTGGCTGCAATCTTTATCTATCCGCACCGCCCTTTGACCACACGAAGCTGATGATCGTTGATGATGAATGGGTGTTGTTCGGCTCATCCAACTGGGATGCCCGCTCCCTGAAGCTGAACTTCGAATTCAATGTGGAATGCTATGACGCCACTTTCGCTGCCACCATGCACGAATGGATCAGCGACCGCCTGCAGGCCGCAAAGAAAATGGACGTGACTGACTTTGATGCCCGTTCCCGCTTCCAGAAAGTGATTGGTCGTATCCTGTGGCTTGCGAGCCCTTATCTTTAGGGTTGTTCTTTCGGCATATATTTGCCTGCACGCGCTTCCACTTCTGCCTTCAGCCCCAGTTCAAGTTTCAAGGCAAACAGCACTTCTGCAATCAAAAAGGCAGGCGCAATGAAAACCTGTGTCAGGTTATCAAACAGCGCCGGTTTCCGACCCTCAAACACATGGCCGATGAACTGGATAATCCAGCCAAAAATGAACAACAGGGCGAAGACCTTAGTGGCAAAGCCTGTCCCCATAAATGCCACCATTTCTGCGCCATATAAAAGCGCGCCATATATGAACACGGCAATCGTGCCCACAAGCGGTGAATTCAAAATGTAGTAAAGCAGCAAAACACCCATCAGCAAGCTTGCCAGGGTTAACCGCCCGCTTTCAAACGCCATGATGGGCACTGTGCTGGTTAATACCAGAAGGGAAAACACAATCATCGGCACCCCAATGTGGTGCGTGGCCTGGTTGCGTCCGCTTTGGTGATAGGCCGAATACATGGCAAGTTGCTCGAGAAACCAGCTTTTCATTTTCCTCTCCTCCCCAGGATTTGGCGCTAGCGTGGCCTGATGGCCAAGAAAAATCAAGGCAGGAACGTGCTTTCCTTGGGCATTTCCTCCTACCTTTCCTCCTGTGGCCTTCGCCCTATGTCACTAAGAAATAAGGGAGGCCCACATGACCCATGAAACGCTTGACTATACGCGCGATGGCGCAATTGCGACCGTAACACTTAACCGGCCAGACGCCATGAATGCTTTCACCCCCACTATGGGGCAAGAGCTGGAAGACATCCTTAACAGCATCGACACTGACGACGGCGTTCGCGCGGTGATCTTCACTGGTGCCGGGCGCGCATTTTGCGCGGGCATGGACCTTTCTGCGGAAGGAAACGTGTTCGGGCTGGATGAAAGCATCGACCCAACATCGCCTGAGATGGAGCGCAACCGCGATACAGGCGGCAAGGTTGTTCTGCGGATGTACCGCATGAAAAAACCACTGATCGGTGCCATCAACGGGGCATCCGTTGGCGTGGGCACCACCATGCAGCTTCCCATGGATATGCGGATCGCGTCCCCTTTCGCCAAATTCGGTTTCGTTTTTTCCGAGCGGGGCATAACGCTTGAAAGCTGTTCAAGCTGGTTTTTGCCGCGGCTTGTTGGCATCGCCAAGGCGGCTGAGTGGTCCTATAGCGGCAGGGTTTTCAAAGCAGATGAGGCGCTTGAAAGCGGCCTGATCAGCGAAATCTGCGAACCGGAGGTGTTGCTCAAACGCGCCCACGAAATAGCCCACAGCTTCACCAATCGCACAAGCCCCATGTCGGTTGCGCTCAATCGCCAGCTATTGTGGCGCATGATGGGGGCGAGCCACCCGATGGAGGCACACAAGATTGAATCCCGCACCATGCTGCACACCAGCATGCGGGATGGGAAAGAAGGGGTGTTGTCTTTCCTTGAAAAACGGGACCCTGAATTCAAGGATGCAGTTTCAAGCGGACCGCCAACCGGTTTCGACTGGGACGACGAGCCCGAATTTAGCTAAAAAAAGGGGCGCCACAAGGGCGCCCTTTAAGTTGATAGGAAAAGTGAAACTTATTCGGCCGGAACCGCAGAGGCTGCATTTCCGGGATGGTCACCGGATTTGCCCACGACATCCGCTGCTGCCGTTAGCGCCAGCATACGGGTGTTGAACCAGTGCCCTTCCGACAAGCTTCCAGCCACGCCAAGGCCGTCCAGAACGGAACGGACCTTTTCCGAGGCTCCTACGAGGAACAGTGTCTTGCCAGCATGCTTGGCGTCATCAACGATTGTTTCAACCGCCTTCGCTGCCGACAGATCGAGAAATGGTACGCGTGAGAAATCAAGGATCAGTACTGCAGTTTCGCCATCTGCCTTTTCACGCACATGGTGGCCAAGATCAGCCGCCGCACCGAAGCTCAGTGGGCCACCGAAATCGAACACGGATACACGGTTGCTCATGGACTTGAGAAGCGCACGCTCTTCAGGGTCACCTACTTCACGCTCATGCAGTTCAAGATTCTTGATCTGCTGTTCTGAAAGCTGCTTGATAAAGGCAAGGGCTGCCAGAACAACGCCAACCGCCACAGCCGTGATCAGGTCAACAAACACCGTCAGGCCAAGAACAACAGCCATCAGGGCCAGATCCCAGCGTGGACCTTTGTGAGCGCGCTTCAGGTACGTCCAGTCAATGATGTCGTAGCCAACTTTGATCAGGATACCTGCCAGAGCAGCGTGTGGGATAAGGGAGGCCACAGGAGCCAGCACCAGTGCCACCGCAAGAAGAACCAGACCATGCACCATGCCGGAAATCTTGAACATACCGCCGGAACGGATGTTCACCACGGTCCGCATAGTTGCGCCCGCGCCCGGAACAGCACCAAAGAGGCCTGCAACCGTGTTACCGATACCCTGACCCACGAGTTCTTTGTTCGAATCGTGGCGTGTACGGGTCATGTTGTCGGCCACCAGTGAGGTCAACAAACTGTCGATCGCGCCAAGAAGGGCAAGCAGTACGGCGGCTTCGAGCACTACGAAAATCGTGTCGTTCGAGAAAGCCGGCATAATGAAGGATGGCAGGCCTGTTGGCACATCACCCAAAATAGGCGCCCCGGAAACAACAACCGAAATAATCGTTGCAAACACAAGCGCAGCCAGTGGCGCCGGAATCCATTTACCAAGGCTTTTCGGCCAGAAGAATACAGTTGCAAGCGTCAGCAACCCAATCGCCAGTGCAACCATGTTCGGATCCATCACGGCGCCCGGGATAGAGGCAATCGCTGGGATCGTGCCACTGCCTTCCGGCTCATGACCAAACAGGCGTGCCAGCTGTAGCGCGATAATGATCACACCAATACCGCTCATGAAGCCGGAAACAACCGGATACGGCACCAGGCGGATAAACTGACCCAGCTTAAAGACGCCGAACAGGATTTGCAGAATACCGGCAAGGACCACCGCAGCAAACACAAGTGCAGGTTCACCGGAAAGGCTGGCGAAAACGCCGGCAAAAACAACGACCATTGGGCCAGTTGGGCCCGAAATCTGGCTACCTGTGCCACCGAACAGGGCAGCGAAGAAGCCGACAATGATTGCACCATAAAGGCCGGCAATTGGCCCGGCACCAGACGCCTCACCAAAGGCGAGGGCAAGCGGCAGGGCCACAATGCCGGCGGTGATGCCACCCATGACATCGCCGCGCATGTTTGAAGTATCGAGGAATTTCATGATTTATCTCGTTCTATATTCGTTTTGGCGCAGCGCTTACGCTACTGCCTGTTCGCCAGCAAGTGGCGCGAAGCTGTCTGTACCAGCGTCATAGGCAAGGATTTCGCCGTGGCCGATGTCATAAACCCAGCCGTGCAGGCGGATCTTGCCTTCAGCCAGGCCTGCAGCCACAACCGGGTGCGTTTTCAGGTGCTGAAGCTGGAGAAGAACGTTTTCTTCGGTCACCGCCTTGAGAAGGTCCTTGCCGTCAAGGCTTGGGTTTTTGCGCTTGGCAACGGCAACAGCGGCCTTTGAGTGCGCCAGCCAGTTTGATACGTGCGGCAATTCAGTCAGCGCCTCAGGGTTGATTGCGCCTTTCATTGCACCACAATCAGTGTGGCCACATACAACGATGTCGGTCACGCCAAGAACGGCAACGGCAAACTCGATGGAAGCCGTATTGCCGCCAGTGTGATTGCTGTGTGGTGGCACAATGTTGCCAGCATTGCGGCAAATGAACAGATCGCCTGGCTCAGCCTGTGTGATCATGCCCGGATCAATGCGGCTGTCTGCGCAGGTGATCATCAGCACTTCTGGGCTTTGGCCGGATGCAAGGTCGTTGAACAGGTCTTTACGGCCTGGGAATACCTCGCTTTTGAATTTCAGAACACCGTCAACAATCTTGTCCATTATACTCTCCTGATAACCAGCAACACCCCCGCATGCTCGTTTAGCGCGAGGGCAAAATTTCACTCGTCAGGGATTTATGAAGGAATCAGTGATAATTCAATTGGCAGTTTTTCATATTTAATGATAGATAAAGACTATCATATGGAAGAGGTGCTTTTAAATGGCAACTATCGGTGAACCAACCCTGAAGCAACTGCTGTACCTTGAGGCCGTCGTCGCGGCAGGCAGTTTTCGGGGCGCTTCGCAAAAGTTGGGGGTTTCCCAGCCCACCATCACGTCGCAGATCGCTGCCCTTGAGACAGCGCTTGGGATGATCTTGCTTGAGAGGTCCCGGTCGGGTGCAATTCCTACCAGCGCAGGCCGCGAGCTATTACCACACATCTCAACAATCAGAACCGAAGTGAATGCCATTCGGGACCAGGCACGGTTTGCCAGCACCGGTGCAAGCGGCGTCCACCGGCTTGGCGTACCACCCACGCTCGGTCCCTACTTCCTGCCAGAGGTACTTTCGGAAATTCACACAGCTGATCCCACACTCCGCCTCTATGTGCGGGAAGAAACGCCGCGCGAGCTTGAAAACGGCCTGCTGGATGGGCGCTACGACCTGATCCTGACAACCATGCCGGTCGAACTGGCGGGCTTTGTTGTTGAACCCCTTTTTGGCGAACCCTTCAAGCTGTGCGCCCCACCGGATCACCCTCTTGTTGGCAAAGGTGAACTGGACGCCAGTGTGATTGCAGGCGAAAGACTTCTGGCGATTGAGGAAAGGCACCGCCTTTTCGAACAAATGCAGGCACTGGCCAACCGTTTTGGCGCACGCCTGATGCGGGACTATGAGGGCACAAGCCTTGATACGGTCCGCCAGATGATCGGCACCGGATTTGGTTTGGCGTTCTTGCCAGCCCTATACATACGAAGCGAGATTGAACCACGTGAAGATGTGACAGTTCTTGAACTGAGCGACACGCCATCAGCCCGAGAGGTTGTCCTTGCCTGGCGGCCCACGGCCCCTAAAAGACAACTGTACCGGAAATTGGCCAGCCAGATGCGGCAAATTTGCCAAACCAAGCTGGCAGACTGCCTTCACCCTGCCTAATAATTTGCCCGCAATTTCTCACAAAGCTTGCTATCGTATAGGTTTATAATAAACCACCTATAGTCCGAAATGCTCTCTACAAAGGGCCCGAATTACTATAGTATCAAATCCGAAAACCTAGAAAGGCCAAGTTCCGTTCCAAGTAGTTGGTGCCTAAATCATTGATGAGGGAAACCAATGCATTCGAGCTTTGCGATAATACTATGCCTTTTTCTTGTCAGCAGCCTAAGCCCTACGCTGGCACAAGAAGAAGCACCTTCATCTGATCAAATTATTTCTTTCGGCGGCGATCTAATTTTTCCACCTTTCGAATGGCAAAAAAACGGTCAGCCTCATGGCTTTCATATCGAACTGGAACAAGCAATCGGTGACGTGGGACAACGCCCAATCAGGCATGTATCCGGGGACTGGCCCGATATGATTGAAGCGCTGGAAACCGGCCAGATTGACGTGTTGCCAATGCTCATTTCACCAGGACGGAAAGAGAAGTTCCTGTTCAGTTCCGCGATCCACCATATAAGCCACGGCTATTATGTACAGGAAACGGCCTCTGCAGATCACAATATAGAGAACCTCAAGGACAAACGAATTGCAGTTGAGAGGTTGTCTTATGCCGCCGACAAACTCGCAGACACAGATACCGAACTTCTGCTGACACCGAACACTTTTGAGGCCCTTCAGGCAGTTGAAAATGGGCATGCAGATTTTGCAATTTTGGCCACAGCCATTGCAGACTATCTGATTGATCAGGAACGCTTGAATTTAACGCGTATTGGCCCGCCGATCTGGCCACAAGAATATGCCTTTGCAGTTCGAAGAGATCGCCCGGAACTCGCCTCCTGGCTTCAGGACAGCCTGAACAAGACGATCTCCAATGGGCAATATCAGGAAATTTTCAGCCGCTGGAAAGATAAAATCGAACCAACAAAGACAAGCTATGCAGAAGCATTGAAGCACAGCGCGTTTATTGTGGCCCCTCTCCTTCTTTTGGCAGCCCTCGGCTGGGCTTGGTCAGCAACGCTGCGACGCACCGTGAAAGCGAGAACATCCGATCTAAGATCAGAGCTATCAAGGCGGCGAGAGGCGGAAGAAAAGCTGAGATACTTTGCAAACCATAACACCCAGACAGACTTGCCTGAGCCCCATCATTTTATCGCTCAAGCCAATAGAATTTTTAAACGCGGAAATGACCGCCCACAAACATGGGAACTCGGACTATTCAAGCTGGTAGATCTTGAGGAACTTATCCAGACCTTTGGCTACAGAACAGCAGAGCAACTGGTAAGCGCCTTCGCTCAGCGCCTGAAGAACAGCAGTTTTGAAATCGTCGGCTATCTTGGCCGCGGCAACTTTGCTGTATTGGCCCGCGGTGGTACGCTGAAAAGAGTCCAGGAATCCCTTGTTGGCCACATTCAGGTAGGTAACCTCAACCTCTATCCTATGATTACCACCGGATTTTCAGTATGGCCCGAACACGGCAGCAAGGCAGGCAGGCTACTGCGAAGGGCAGAAACGGCGCTGGCTGTCGCCCTGGCCACAAATCGCGACATGGTTCGATATGACAATTCATTCGAACCGGACGAGATTTCCATACGGCTGGTTACAGACTTTCGCGATACAGATGCGGCAGATATTTTTCCGGTCCTCCAGCCCCAGGTAGAATTGAAGTCAGGTCGTATTGTCGCTGCAGAAGCGCTAGTCCGGTGGCAACACCCCGAACTCGGACTGGTTTCTCCCGGAAAATTCGTGCCTGTTTTAGAAAAGGCGGGCTTGATCGGGAAAGTGACGCACAGAATGATCGACGAAGCTGCACGGGCAAGCAAGAACCTGACTGCAGCAGGAATCGAATGCACGATTAGCGTCAACGTCTCAACTCAGGACATGATGGCAGACGGATTGACTGACCAATTACTGGATTCCCTTATGCGGCATACAATTGACCCAAGCATGATCAAGCTTGAGCTAACAGAAACCAGCATTGCCGAAGACATTGAAAGGGTGAAAATAATTCTTAAAGCACTGGAGGGCATGGGCGTCAAAAGCTCAATTGACGATTTCGGTACGGGCTATTCTTCCTTGTCTTACTTAAGTGCCTTTCCATTGCACGAGCTGAAAATCGATCAGTCTTTTGTGAGGGGCATGACGACAAATGAGCGCGACTACAATATCGTAAGCTCTACCATTGCGTTGGGGCATTCACTGGGCCTGAAGATTGTCGCGGAAGGAGCCGAGGATGCAGCAGCGGTCCAAGCGCTAAGAAGGCTGGGGTGTGACAGAGTCCAAGGCTATGTCTTTTCCAAACCATTGAAAGAAAAAGATTTTTTAAATTTTGTAAAAACCTGGGACACGCATGCAATCAACGTCATGTAAGCCTTCGCCATCATCACGCCAAAAGTGAAACCAAAGCTATTTTAATGGTGACCCCGACAGGATTCGAACCTGTGGCCCCCAGATTAGGAATCTGGTGCTCTATCCAACTGAGCTACGGGGCCAAGCATATGCTTGCAAGCTCGGGTTTAGCCGCATTCCAAAAGCGGGTCAACTATCACACGCGCCATTTTTCAAAGAGCCCAAAAAATATATAGAAATCGGCCTGTTTCTTACAGAATCTTAACGTTTTCAGCGTCTGATAGGTTAAACCTGAAAGTAAGGAAACACGGTGAATTTCCAGCGACTTGTTGCTCCGGTGTTTATTGCGGTTACCCTCAGTGTAACTGCTTTTATCGCCGTTGTTGTTGTCGCTGCCCTTCTGCAGGACGAGGCCGCCCACAAGGGCGAAATCAAAGTCGTCTCCCAAAACATTGCTGCTGTACATAGATCCTTGGCCATCCTCGCCGAAGATAACGCCTGGTGGGACGAAACTGTCGCCCATATTACGATCGAAGAAGATATTGAATGGATGGATTCAACGATCGGGGAGAGTGTGACAGGCATCAAGGAGGTTCAGGGCGTGCTGGTTCTGCGGCCCGACAGCAGCCTGATCTATGCCAACTATGTCAATGCCCCACCAGCACCCCATATCCTGATGGAAAATGGATTTTCCGATCTGGTGCAATCCTTTCCCATGCCGGAACCCGAACAACCTTCCAGCCGATCAGGCTTCCTGATGATAGAGGACCAACTGGTGGCTTATGGTGCCAGTTTGGTACAAGCTGCAGGTATCAAGTCTTTCGATGAAAATGTATTTGAGGGAGGTCACGACGTTATCATTTTCCTCTCCATGCTCAGCAACGAACGTCTCGCGGAAATTGGGGAGACAAACGCGATCAGGGAACTGACATTAGCGCAATCGCCCCAAACAGATCACGCGACCTTGCCCATCCACGGCTTGGCAGGCGAAACAATCAGTTTTCTTACATGGGAGACATCCGCTCCGGGTTCCCAAATGATCAGGAAAATGGTCATCCCTGCTATTGTGCTCCTTGTCGTGGTGGCTATTGCCATGTTCCGCTTCATTAATCAGGCAAACCGGCTTGTGAAGGAACTGGAGACAGCGAACAAGGCCAAATCCGCTTTTCTTGCCTCAACCAGCCACGAAATCCGCACACCGCTGAACGCCATTCTGGGTTTCACCGAATTGATCTCATTAGAGCTGTACGGCAAGGTTGAAGGCAAAAAAAACAAGGAATATCTGGAACATATCAAAGATAGCGGCGAGCATCTGCTGTCGATCATCAATGACATTCTGGATATTTCAAAATTGGAAGCCGAACGGTTCGACATCTATTCAGAAAAGGTGGACCCCTTGTTGGCAGTAAATGCCAGCCTGAAAATCATTCAGCCGCAAGCCAACGACAAAAACATCGAAATTCACACGGATTGCTGCCCCGCTGAAATTTATAGTGACGAACGCATCATGCGGCAGATTCTGATCAACCTGCTTTCAAATGCTGTCAAGTTCACTGAACCCGGTGGCCAGATCATGATCACGGGTAAACCGATCAGCGATAAATATATGATTGTCGTCAAAGATACCGGCATTGGCATGTCAGAAACAGAGCTCAAAACAGCGCTCGACCTGTTCGGCCAAGTGCAAAGTGAATACGCACGAAACCACTCAGGTACCGGCCTGGGGCTACCGCTTGTTCGCCGGTTCATGGAGCTGCTGGGCGGTGACTTTTCCATCACGTCCAGACCGGGTGAAGGCACATCGGTGACGCTTTCGTTTCCGCTTTATGCCAGCAAGCCCGCCTAGACTATAACTTGTGAGCACTTAGCTTCTCGTAAATCGGCTGCCCCTCATCAGCAATACGACGCACTTCAGGCGGAAGGGCATCAAATTCAGCGTCCCTTTTGCTGTCATCAGGTGCACTGAAACCGGTGGATTGTTCCACACTGGCATACCACCAGGGCGCCCAAATGCCATCACTATCCCGCCGCCCTTTCGGCCATGACAGCATCGCCGCATCAAACGGAATACCAAGGGCGCGACAGAGAGCCTCAAGTTTGTCATGCGGCGCAGCCAGCACGTCAGCACTATCCACCACTGGCGGCACCTTTCCGGTTTCATCGGCCACACGCTCAAACAACTCCAGTTGCCGTTCTAACCCCAAGTCTTTGAGGGAAACCTCTGCTCGTGATTTCACATAGCTAGCCAACATGTGGCGAGGATCACGGATCAGAAAGGCATGGCGCATGCCCGCTATCCAATCGAGGCCGATTTCCGGCCGCATATGGTGACACATATGCTTCTGGTAGAAGACGGATTTACCCTTGGGAAGTGGGGCCAGAAGGTCAAGCGCCACGCTGTGCCAGTCAGAAGCCTGTTCCTTCAGGATCAGGTCACGGCCTGGATGGTCAAGCCCGGTCGCTTTCAGGTAACAGGCATAAAATGGCTCATCAATAACCACAGTATCCGCACGGTTCTCAAACGACCGCATCATGGCCGTAGAGATGTTCCTCGGGCCTGACCACATGGCTATCCGAATGGCATTATCCTGCATCAAACCCGCCCCTTGCTGATTTCCTCTTCAATGCGGGCTTTGTATAGCGCGCGCAATCGGGTCACCATTAGCCCGGGAAGGGATGCGCCCTCATCACCAAGATGACGGCCATCCACGTCACTTACCGGCACGAGCCCTGCAAATGTGCCCGTTACAAACGCCTCATCTGCTCCGTAAACATCTGTCAGGCTGAAATCCTTTTCATATACCGGGATGCCCGCGTCCCGTGCGCATTCAATCACAAGGCTTCGGGTGATGCCACCAAGGCAGTAGCGCCCTGAAGATGTCCACACCTCGCCGTCGCGCACAATAAAGAAATGTGTGCTGTTGCAGGTAGCCACAAAGCCGTGTGGGTCCAGCATCAAGGCTTCATCAGCGCCCGCCTTGGCCGCCTGAATGCAGGCCGTGATACAGTTCAGTTTGGAATGGCTGTTGAGCTTGGGGTCCTGCACGTCAGGGGCACCGCGCCGCACGTGCACCGTGAACAGCTTCAGACCTTTCTCAAGCGTACTTTTAAGCGGAGCTTTGAACTCGGGGATAATCACGATCGTGGGGTCACCGATTGTGACGCGCGGGTCTTGGTAGGGCGTGGCCTTGATGCCCCGGGTTACCATCAGGCGGATATGCCCACCCTCACGCATTTCGTTGCGGTCAATGGTTTCATAAAGCCGCGCCTTCAACGCCTCAGCGGACAGCCCGATATCCATATCGATCGCTTTCGCACCCTCATACAGGCGTTTCATATGCCGGTCGAGAAAGGCGATCACACCGCCATGAACCCGCAAGCCTTCCCATACGCCATCACCAAGGATGTAGCCGCTATCGAAAACCGACACCTTCGCCTCATCGCGCGGGAAATACTCACCGCCAATATTGATCAGAACATCCCGGTTACGGGGATCATCTTCATAATCATGCGTACCGTGCGCCACGTCGTCCCTCTTTCTTGCAAAGCCCCAAAAATACTGCTTAGCATGCAGCATGAAGAGAAGATGGAACATCATCCTGCCAAGGGCAATGCTTATATGGCTCTGTGGCGCACTTGGAAGTGCCGCGCATGCCGATACGTTCGATAGCCAGGGGCTGACCGACTGCGGCGAAGTGATAGCGGACAAGGCACTTGATGGTGCCCGTTTCACTGTCTCGGGTGGCGCTACCATCAAGCTCGCGCTGATCAAAGCCCCTGAACTGTGGGAGAAGGGCAGCCCTTACAAAAGCTGGCCGCATGCAGAAGCAGCAAAAGAAGTGCTTCGCGGCCTGATAGAGGGGCAAAGCCTGACACTTTTCTGCGAAGGGCCAAAGACCAACCGCTTTAAGGAGATCGTCGCCCACGCATTGCTGCCTGACGGCCGCTGGTTGCAGCATGATCTTGTAGCGAACGGCCACGCTATTGTATTCCCGCGCCCAACCCGCAGGCGCGGGCTACCCACGCTTTTCAAGGCTGAAGACAGTGCCCGCGAACGCAAAGTCGGCCTTTGGGTATTCGACAACTTCAAAAGCGTTGATGCGCTCTCTGATCAGGTCAAAACAGGCTGGTTCCAGATTATAACCGGCACAGTGTTGAAGGCCGACAAAGTAGGTCCCACGGTCTATCTGAATTTCGGTGCTGACTGGCGCTCGGATTTCACTGTGGAAATCCCGACAAGTGCCCTGCGTCACTTTGAAAAGGCCGGGATTGATCCCCTGCTGTCGGCAGGTAAGCAAGTGGAGGTGAGGGGCTGGGTTGATTACAAGGCTGGCCCAAGGATTCTCATTCAGGGGCCAGGGCAATTGCGCATCCTTGAATAAAATCCACGAAAAAAAGCCGGACAAAAAGCCCCGGCTCTCATCTGATTTCTTTTTTAAACTGCCTAGCTGCCAGCCAGCCCTGCCATCCGTGGGTCACCCACGTCTGCGATCAGCGCCTGCTTCAGTTTTCCAAGCGCCTGTGCCTCAAGCTGGCGAACACGCTCTTTGGAAATGCCAAGCTGGTTGCCAAGAACCGCAAGCGTTACACCTTCTTCGCGCAGTTGGCGCTCGCGAATGATGTAGCTTTCCCGTTCGGTCAGGCTGCCCATGGCTTTCTTAATCAACGCCGCCTTTTTGGCACCATCCACATTGTGCATGTATTCCTGATCAGGGCGCGGTGCCTCGCTTACCAGCAGATCCTGCCATTCCTGCGCCGACTCGTCAGCGACCGGCGCATTCAGGGAGCGGTCAACACCAGACAGGCGGCCTTCCATGGCCTCCACATCCCGCAGTCGCACACCCATTTCATCAGCGATCTGGTTCCGTGAATGCATGGAAAGCGGACGATCCGGGTCCACACCCATGCGGGCCTTCAAGCGCTTGAGGTTGAAGAACAGCGCTTTGTGAGCGCTCGTGGTGCCTGTGCGCACAATCGACCAGTTCCTGAGAACATAATCCTGCACGGCGGCACGCACCCACCAGCTTGCATAAGTTGAAAAGCGAACGTCACGGGCAGGCTCAAACCGGTAGGCGGCTTCCATCAGGCCCACAGTGCCTTCCTGGATAAGGTCAGCCACCGGGAGACCATAGTGACGATATTTGCTTGCGGTTGCGATGGCGAGACGAAGGTGGGCTTCTGTCAGTTTCTTCAGGGCCCGCTCATCACGCTCTTCCTGCCACGAAAGCGCCAGTTCACCTTCTTCTTCACGGTCCAGCATGGGGACCTTCATTGCGAAGCGTATCAGCTTCCGGTCATCACCGGAGGCCCAGTTTCCACGACTCATTCATTCCCTCCCAAGAATTAATGCGATCGATTAATGTCCGGCATTATGACCCTAATCGATTCAAATTGCAGCAACTTTTTTGGGAAATCTTTGAATCAACAGTGGGGAATCTTCTAACCCCCTCAAGACAAAGAAAAAGCCCGCCCCTTCAATTGAGAAAGGGCGGGCTTTTAAAGCCGAAATCGGCAAATTTCTTAGGCGGCGAGCTCTTTTTCAAGCTTCACCATTGCTGCAGCTTCGTCGATATCCTCAACGGCAGCAAGCTCACGCGCAAGGCGACCAAGCGCCGACTCGTAAATCTGGCGTTCGCTATAGGACTGCTCAGGTTGGTCAGCGCCGCGGTGCAGGTCACGCACCACTTCAGCGATGGAAACCAGGTCACCGGAATTGATCTTTGCTTCATATTCCTGTGCCCGACGGCTCCACATGGTGCGCTTGATGCGGGCTTTGCCCTTAAGCGTTGTGAAGGCTTCCTTCAGCGTGGCATCGGAAGACAGGCGGCGCATGCCGCTGGCTTCAGCTTTCGTCGTTGGTACGCGAAGCGTCATGCGTTCTTTTTCAAAACGGATCACATACAGTTCTAGCGCCAGACCAGCGATTTCCTGGGTCTCAAGCTCTGTAATCCGGCCAACGCCGTGCTTCGGGTAAACGATATAGTCGCCAACTGCATAAGGATGTTTTGTGGATTTTGCCATAGTGGTCCTTTGTCCTTCTTTACATTAGCCGGCCTACCTGTGTAGGGTTCGGACACCCTTTCGGGCATGAGACGGTTCCTTGCAGAACCAATCAAGCGTGTCCGGGCGGGCAATAAAATTGCGCCGACCCTGCACCGGGCCAAAAAAAGCCATTGCCGCCCCAGCTCCAGGAGCGCAACAGGCCTTATAAGCATTTTATTTTAGGCGGTTCCAGCCACCACACAGCTAAGGGCTTGGCGCCCTAAATGCCGCGTCAATCCCCACCTTATACCATAAATTTCACAAATATGACAGGGGAAAGATGCCCGGAATCGGCTCTATCGCTTGTTTTTGGGCGATTTTAGACAAAAAAAGAGGCCCAGCCAGGTGGCTGAGCCCTCTTGTTTGATTGCTGCAAAAGCAACAAAGGCAGGCCTGATCAGTCGCCTTTGCCCGGCTTGTCGGAGAAATGCTCCATCTTGCCTTCTTTGCCTTTCCAATCATCCGCATCGGCTGGCTGCTCACCCTTAACGGTGATGTTCGGCCATTCCTCGGAATATTTGGTATTCAGCTCGAGCCACTCTTCCATGCCGTCTTCGGTGTCGGGCAGGATGGCTTCAGCGGGACACTCAGGCTCACACACACCGCAATCGATACATTCGTTGGGGTTGATCACCAGCATATTCTCGCCTTCATAGAAGCAGTCCACAGGGCATACTTCCACGCAGTCCATATATTTACATTTGATACATGCCTCAGTGACAACGTAGGTCATGAGTGTCTCCTTAACTGTGCCTGTTCGCATCGGCCGGGCTGGAAGGCGACCGTGCTCTATATTCATTAGTTCGCTTTATGCCCAAAACAAGGAAGCCCCGCAACGCCTTTATGTGCAAGTGATTCTTAACTCACAAAAATATTTGAATTGTCTAACGATCCATCAGCTTGTCGATGGCGCGGCGTTCGGCTTTTGTGGGGCGGCCTGCACCCGCTTCCCGAAGCGCGGGGGCGGTTTTTGCTTCTTCCTTCTTCGCCTTAACCTGCTCTTCTATCGGTGCCAGGTCTTCATACAGCGCTTGCGCCTCAACCGCCGGGCCTCGGCGTTCGCCAATGGCCACCACCTTCACCACACGCACGTGGGCGGCCTGCGGGAAGGTCAGCACATCCCCGGGGGCAATGGTGGTTGAGGCTTTCTTGGAATGCTCGCCATTGATGCGCACCTTGTGCGCCTTGCAGATCTTGCTGGCAAGAGAGCGGGTTTTGAAGAAACGGGCGTACCAGAGCCAGAGGTCCAGCCGGATTTTATCGCCCGTTTCACTCATTCTTTAAGGCTTACTTTTTCTTCTCAAGGGTTTCCTTGAGGCCCGCAAGCGCCGCGAAAGGCGAATCCGGATCGGCCTTTTTCTCACGCTTTGGCGGGCGCGCCGTGTGGGTGCGTGGACCCTGTGGCTTGCCTTTACCTTTACGAGGGCCTTTACCTTGTGGCTTGCCACCACCCTTCCGTTCGCCGTGTGGGCGACCGCCTTGTGGACGAGCCTTACGCTTTGGTGCCCACGCGAAGAAGTAGCGTTCAACAAGCTCCGCCTCACCTTCAACTGGGGCTTCACCTTCCAGTACAGCGGCAGCTTCTTCAGTAGGTGCCTCTTCAGCCTTCGGTTCTTCTGCGGGGGCTTCCACAGGAGCTTCCGCTGGAGCCTCTTCCGCAGCCGCTTCAGCGTTCGCTTCTTCGCCAGCAGCTTCCTCAGGCGCAGCTTCTTCTTTCGCTGGTGCAGGCACGTTGCGAACTTCATGCTTGTAGCCCGCAGCCGCCATCACTTCGGCGAAGTCTTCGCCAGACAATCCTACAAGGCCCATGATCTCAGGCGTTACCTCAAACCAGTCACCGCCTTGACCAAGCGGGCGAACCGCATCGGCAAGACGTTCAAGCATATCCATGCGAACGGCCTTCTTGCCCACCACGGTAAAGCCGGCCAGTTCATAAAATTCATTCGGTGCCGTGGCTTCGGTTTCCACCCACACCATGCCCGGTGTTGGCAGGTTTGGCAGGCTGTTCAGCTTACCGGCCATCGCCCACATCATCAGGCGCAGCTCAATGGCGTGCGGCTTCAGAACAAGCGGGATATAAAGCGAGGAAGCGCCAATGCGAATACCAAACCGGCGCAAGCCCTTGCGGGCATCCTGATCAAGCTGACGCAGATCGCTGTCCACATCCGTGCGCTTCATCACACCGTAGTTTTCCAGAAGGCGGTAAGCCACACCGCGCGCAAGGCCCGAAAGGGGGGCCGCGCCTTCAGGGGCTTCCGTTTCGCCGTTCAATTCCTCTGCAAGCTTGATGAGCGGCTCAAGCTTTTCAGCGATCCGCGTATCCAGCCATTCCTGTGTTTTCTCAACAACCAGATCGGCATTTTCGCCCTGCAGCAGGCTGGACGCCACCAGCTTCACCCGCGGCGCAAACAAAGCGCCACTGTCGTGCACGGTGGCGATCGGTGCGCCTTCCCATGTCACTTTCGGGTTTGCCAGACCTTCTGAAAAATCGAAAGCAAGCGTCTTGAAGCCTACGTTGGCGAACAATTTCGCCCGGCGGGTCAGTTCTGCCTGAAGGGCTGTTTCAGCCGCCGCCTTGAGTGTTTTCTGTTCATCCGGTGCGGCAGATGCCTCCACGCGGAAAGAAAAACCGTTCAGTTCACCGATTTCATGTCCCTCAACAGAAACCTGGTTCGTCTCGTTATCAATGCTCACGCTAAGCGTATCCCTGTGCCTAAGCGAGCGCATGAGGACCGCCGTGCGGCGATCCACAAATCGCTGTGTTAACTTTTCATGCAGCGC
>JABXIV010000024.1 GCA_013372925.1 Alphaproteobacteria bacterium | reverse complement strand
GGGCGAGGATGATATCGGTTTCCTTGGCATGCGGCAGGTAATTCAGCGTTGCCACAACGTTCCAACGGTCCATCTGGCCCTGGTTGATCTGCTGGGTACCATGATAAAGGCCGGTGGTATCACCCAGGCCAACCGTGTTGGACGTGGCAAAAATACGGAAGGCAGGATGTGGGCGAATGACCCGGTTCTGATCCATCAACGTCAGCTTGCCCTCAACCTCAAGCACGCGCTGGATCACAAACATTACATCAGGTCGGCCGGCATCATATTCATCGAACACAATCGCTGTCGGGCTTTGAAGTGCCCAAGGCAAAATGCCTTCCTGGAATTCGGTCACTTGCTTGCCGTCCCTGAGAACGATTGCATCCTTGCCCACAAGGTCGATCCGGCTGATGTGACTGTCAAGATTCACACGAATGGTTGGCCAGTTCAGGCGCGCGGCAACTTGCTCAATATGCGTTGACTTGCCCGTACCATGATAGCCCTGGATCATTACACGCCGGTTATAGGCAAAGCCCGCAAGTACCGCGAGCGTGGTGTCATGATCGAACACATAAGCTTCATCGATATCCGGTACATGTTCGTTGCGTTCTTCAAACGCAGGAACTTCCATATCCAGATCAAGGCCGAACGTCTCACGCACGGAAACCTTCTTTTCGGGCAATGTCAAATTTGGCAATTTTTCTGCCGTTGCAGCACTTGGGGCGGCACTCATACGAGACATCCTCTTGTCTAAAAACTCTTGATCGCCATTCTAAAGAATGAGCATTTGCATTACCAGTGGGGTGTTGGCGCCAACGGGTCAACCGAAAACCACAGGAAATAGGCTAAAAATCTTTCAACCATCTATATAGGGAAAGTAAGGCGTTTATGGGTAAAATCACTGAGAGAATCGAAAAAAAACTGAATGACAGCCTTTCACCGGTATTTCTCGAAGTGATCGACGAGTCTGAAGGGCATAGGGGGCACGCCGGCTATCGCGAAGGCGGGGAAAGCCATTTCCGTGTCGTGATACGCTCAAAAGCTTTCGAAGGTCAAAACCGCCTGCAACGCCAGCGCATGGTCATGAAGGCCCTTGCTGAAGAAATGAAGGGTCAGATTCACGCTCTTTCAATCCAGGCAGACCTTCCGGAAAACTAGGCCCTACCATGCCCCCATTTATCAGTTTCATCATCCCATATTATGAAAACCATGCCCTGCTTGGCGAGGCAATTGGTTCCATTCGGCAATATTGCCATAACACTCTCCATGAAATCATCGTTGTCGATGACGCAAGCCCAACACACACGCACCTAAATGCGCTGAAAGAAGAATGCACCATCATCCGACGCAGTGAAAACGCAGGCCCGTCAGCTTGCCGGAATGAAGGCATTCGTCAGGCGCAAGGCACGTATCTGAGTTTTCTGGATAGCGATGATCTTCTCATAGCAAACCCCACTGATATGCTTGAAGGATCAAGTGGCGAAGACATGGTCATGGGGCGCTATGTGGATGAAGCCCACTATCCTCTTCTCGGTCGCGACTTTCCACGCACAAGCACGCTGAGGCAAGACCCGGTATTGATCAAACGCATTGGATTCTGGTCACACCTGTATCGGCGCGATTTCCTCCTCGGCAATTCGATCTTCTTCCCGGAGGATATGCGTGTGGCGGAAGACCTGGTTTTCCTGGCGCGCACCCTTGGGGCCGCAAAGTCTATTTGGCTGACCAAGCAGGTCAATCTCACCTATCGTGGGGACCGTGAAGGATGCTTGAGCGCTCAGGGGTTGTCAGACTATTATATCCGGTGCGTTTTTGAGCTTTTACCGGAACGGGTTATGGACGCCCTGAAAGACATTGACGACGCATATGCCATTCGCTTTTGTATGCTGTTTTCCCGGCGCATTGAGGACCTGAAAATCATCCTCAAGACACACCCACCTGAAACATTTGACTGGGCCGCAACACAGCTTGGTGCCTTTGCCCGACACTATAAAAACCTGGCCAATTTCACCGACACAGTGAAACGACTTAACATTCGCTGGAATGACCGTAAAACATCACTGGCAGACGCCCTGAGCGAAAGCGAGACTACCTTGGCGCCCGCCAAAATTCGGGCTTTTATCGCAAACCCGACTTGACAAACCTAACGCTGCACGAAATCCACCGGACGGTATCCAAGCGATTTCATTGCTGATTTCAGGGATTCTATGGTCGGGTGATCAATCGCTCGACTGCAGGCAATATAAAGAGGGTCGCGTGGCATGGCACCAAACGTATCGATGCTGACCAAGCCTTCCGCACCCTCATTCGCCTTCTGGTAGGCGAGCCAGCTTTGCAGCGGCACAATGGTGTAGTGCGCCCGGTGTAACCGGACCATATCAATCTCCTGCACCACCATATTGGCTTCCCGGCTTATCCACGCGGGGGTCCGCTTCAGTATCTTCTCAACCGCTGGGCCATAGATATAGTTCCCCAGAAGTACGCCTGACAGGGAACTGTCGCTCAGAACCGCGTCAACCGTGCCCAAATCACGAATTTTGCCCGCATCTTCAACACGCGCGACAACCACATGGGCAGACAGAGCATCCAGATAATAAGGCAGGAACGTCCATTTTTTGGCACGATCTGGCGAATAACTGCGGCCTGTAGCACAGAACTTTCTTTTCCCGGCGTCGAGCATATCGGCTTCCTGCTTGATCGACGCCTTGATCCAACGGACTTTCAGGCCAGCAGCGTTTGCAATTTCAGCCATCTGGTCGATACGGGAACCAACAGGTTTACCGCCCACGATCTTCATCTTGGGTGGATAGTCATAGTAAGTGATGGCAAGGGCTTCATTGGCAAAAGCGCGGCCAGAAGCCACCTCAACAAGCACCAAGACGAATATAACTATACGCAACACTGGCTGTTCCCCTGTTCACGCTCTTTTTAAGCGCTTGAACGGCTCTTTCACCCAATCCCCTTCAGAAAGCCGGGGAAATGTATCAGGGAAGGCCCCTATTCCCAAGAATGATTTAAGCCAACAAGCAAAGATCATATTCTGGAAAAACTTGCCGGCAGCGCATACTGGGCACGCTGCCGGTCTAATTTGTCGGTCAGGTCGTCGTCCGACGACTGAAAGCCCTAGAGCTGATGCGTTACCGGTGGTTTCCCAAGCGGCGGGCGGAAGTGTGTCAGGTTGATACCCTCTACCGCTGCTTCATACTCTTCGATCTTCGGCGTGCGACCAAGAATAGTGGAAAGTACCACAACCGGCGTAGACGCCAGCAGGCTTTCGCCCTTCTTCTCGTCACTGTCTTCCACAACCCGGCCCTGGAACAAGCGCGTGGATGTTGCCATCACCGTGTCGCCTTTTTCGGCCTTTTCCTGGTTACCCATGCAAAGGTTACAGCCTGGGCGCTCAAGATAGAGCGTGTTGTCATACTTGGTGCGGGCTGTGTTCTTTGGCGCATCGTCGTTAAACTCGAAGCCAGCGTATTTCTGTAGAACTTCCCAGTCGCCTTCGGCCTTCAACTCGTCAACGATGTTGTAGGTTGGCGGTGCGATCACGAGCGGTGCGTTGAACTTAACCGTACCGTTCTGCTTCTCGATATTCTTCAGCATCTGCGCCACGATTTTCATGTCGCCTTTGTGCACCATACAGGAACCGACAAAGCCCAAATCCACTTTCTTTTCACCGCCATAGTAGGAAACAGGGCGGATTGTGTCGTGCGTGTAGCGCTTGGATACGTCCGCATTGTTCACGTCAGGGTCGGCGATCATTGGCTCAACGATCTGGTCCAGGTCCACAACAAACTCGGCGAAATATTTCGCGTTATCGTCAGGCTTGAGGGCAGGACGCTCGCCAGATTTGATCTCAGCGATCCGCTTGTTGGCAATATCGATCAGGCCCTGAAGCGTTTTCGCCGCATTGTCCATGCCCTTGTCGATCATGATCTGGATACGGCTTTTCGCGATCTCGAGCGACTGGATCAGCGTCTCGTCTTCGGAAATACAGATGGATGCCTTGGCTTTCATCTCCGCCGTCCAGTCGGTGAAGGTGAAGGCTTGGTCAGCCAACAGGGTGCCGATATGTACTTCAATCACACGGCCCTGGAACACGTTATCGCCAAACTCTTTCAGCATCTGGGCTTGAGTCGCATGCACCACATCGCGGAAGTCCATGTGGTTCTTCAAGGTACCCTTGAAGGTTACTTTCACTGATTCCGGGATCGGCATGGTTGCTTCACCGGTCGCAAGCGCCAGCGCTACGGTGCCACTGTCGGCACCGAAAGCAACGCCCTTGGACATACGAGTATGGCTGTCGCCACCGATAATCACAGACCAATCGTCAACAGTAATATCGTTGAGGACCTTGTGGATCACGTCCGTCATGGGTGCAT
>JABXIV010000187.1 GCA_013372925.1 Alphaproteobacteria bacterium | reverse complement strand
AGCTCGACCGACATAAGAATGATGATGACGTTCTTCCTGTTTAGGAAGATACCGAGAACCCCGAATACAAACAGGATTGCTCCGACCGTCAGATAATGTCCTAACCCAATAGTCATGGACTATCGCCCCTAGCCTTTCTTGGTTGGCAGAGCAACGCCCTTGCCAACTTCCACATCTACAAGTTCATATGCATCTTCCGGACGGCGCGCAGATTGCTTCGACACATCCTGGCGTTTAACACCAGGGCGTGTACGGTGCGTGAGCACAATCGCGCCAATCATCGCAACAAGCAGGATCAGGCCTGACATCTGGAAGATGAAAATATAGTCGGTATAAATGATGTTACCGAGCGCTGCGGTATTCTCAACCTGCTCTACCACTGGCGCAGGAGACGCAGCGTTTTTCGCAACATCGTCACCAAAGGTCCAGGCAGCACCCAGTGTGCCAAGTTCCGCAAGCAGTATCAGACCAACAACAACCCCGATCGGGGCGTTCTGAACAATACCCTGCCGAAGTTCGACAAAGTTGATGTCCAGCATCATCACAACGAACAGGAACAGCACGGCAACTGCGCCCACGTAAACAATGACGAGCAGCATCGCCAAAAACTCGGCGCCCATCAGGACAAACAAACCTGCCGCACTGAAGAAGGCGAGAATAAGCCACAACACTGAATGAACAGGGTTTTTGGCCAAAATCACCAACAAGCCGGAGAGAACAGTAATTGCAGCGAACAGCCAGAACGCAGCAACTGGAAGCATTGAGCTAAAATCCATGGTTATCTACCCCTGCCCTAGATCAACGGTACGGCGCGTCAGCAGCAATGTTAGCCGCAATTTCGCGCTCCCAGCGCTCGCCATTGGCAAGCAGCTTGGCCTTGTCATACATCAATTCTTCGCGTGTCTCTGTCGCGAACTCGAAGTTTGGCCCTTCAACAATCGCATCAACCGGGCACGCTTCCTGACAGAACCCGCAGTAAATGCATTTGGTCATGTCAATGTCGTAGCGGGTGGTGCGGCGTGAACCGTCTTCACGTGGTTCAGCTTCGATCGTGATTGCCTGTGCCGGGCAAATAGCCTCGCAAAGCTTACAAGCGATACAGCGCTCTTCCCCGTTCGGGTAGCGACGCAACGCATGCTCACCACGGAAACGTGGGCTCAACGGGCCTTTTTCGTATGGATAGTTAATCGTTACCTTAGGCCGGAAGAAATATTTGATCGACAACCAGAATGCCGACAGGAATTCCAGCAACAGCAAGCTTTTGGCGGCTTGTGCAAGTGCAGACATTTTCAAGCCCTTCCTATCCGATATTCCCGATAACGCCTGAAACGGCGAGACCGGAATAAATTACAACAAACGCAAGCGACAGCGGCAGGAACACTTTCCAGCCAAGACGCATCAACTGGTCATAGCGGTAGCGCGGTACAAATGCCTTAACCATCGCAAACATCCAGAACATCAGCGCGATCTTCGCAAACATCCAGATCCAGCCCGGGATGAAATCCAGCGCAGCAACCGGTGCATACCAACCACCGAAGAACAGGATCGCCATCACGGCAGACATCAAGAGGATGTTTGCATATTCACCAAGGAAGAAGAGCGCGAAAGCCATCGAGCTATATTCAACCTGATAACCGGCAACCAGTTCGGCTTCCGCTTCCGGAAGGTCAAATGGTGGACGGTTGGTCTCAGCAAGTGCGGAGATGAAGAAGATGACGAACACAGGCAAGAACGGGAAGATGTTCCAGCTCAGGATGCCGCCTTCCTGCGTGCGCACGATATCGCTCATGTTCAATGAGCCGACAGTCACAAGGATACAAACCAGCACAAAGCCGATTGAAACCTCGTAAGATACCATTTGCGCGGCAGAACGAAGCGCCCCCAGGAATGCATAGCGGCTATTTGATGCCCAGCCTGACATGATGATGCCATATACGCCCAGCGATGAGATCGCCAGAAGGTAAAGGATACCAACGTTCAAGTCAGCAATCGCGACACCATCAGCAAAAGGCACGACGGCCCAGCTAATCAGCGCCAGCGTAAAGGTGATCATGGGCGCAATCAGGAAGATTGCCTTGTTTGCGCCAGCCGGGATCACAGTTTCCTTCAGGAACAACTTCAAGCCATCAGCGAAGGATTGCAGCAAGCCAAATGGGCCTACCACGTTCGGACCACGACGCATCTGAACCGCTGCCCAGATTTTCCGGTCGAAATAAACTGCGAAGGCAACCGCAATCAGAAGCGGCAGCACAATCGCAAAGATGGAGGCGAGGATCGCAAGGAAATAGAGGAAAGGACCCTCACCGCCGAACAGTGTGTAAAGCGCCTCAACCATTGGTTCCTGTCGCCTCCTCAGCTACACCTTCCCGGGCTGCTACACAGTCAGCCATAATCTGGCTGGCACGGGCAATCGGGTTGGTCATGTAGAAATTATCGATAATTGGCTTGATGGCACCTTCAGCGATATCGCCCTTGGCACCAAAGTCACCCCAAGCTTCCTCTGGCAGTACATCAATTGCCGCAGTCGCAGGAGCAACCTCAGCCAAACGGCCCCGCAGTTCACCAAGAGTATTGTATGGCAATGTTTTGCCAACAACATCTGAAAGCGCGCGCAGGATCGTCCAGTCTTCGCGGGCATCGCCCGGTGCGAATACAGCCTTTTCAGTGCGCTGAACGCGGCCTTCGGTGTTGATGTAAGTGCCTGATTTCTCAGTGTAGGCTGCTGCAGGCAAGATTACGTCAGCATTCTTCACGCCTTCGTCGCCGTGCGTGCCGATGTACACCGTGAATGCCTTTTTCAGCGCCGCCGTATCGATCTCATCAGCACCAAGAAGGAATACTGCTTTCAGCTTACCAGCTTCAGCGTCTGTAAGGATCGCGTCTACACCGCCATCTGTGGCTAGGCCAAGATCAAGAGCGCCGACGCGGCTTGCAGCAGTGTGCAAAACGTTGAACCCGTTCCAACCGTCCTTCACGCAGTATTTATCTGCAATGTCACGCGCTGCCTTCAAGATCGCGGCACCGTCTTCGCGGGCTAGCGCCGCCTGCCCAACAATGATCATCGGCTTTTCTGCAGCCTTAAGTGCCTTCGCCGCCGCGTGACGGCCAGTAGATGCAGACTTGAGGATCTTCGCGTCATCGCCGAAGTCTTCAACCTTGTATGTCAGGTCGGCGTCAGCACCAATCCGGCCCACTTTCAGGCCCATGTGACGAACCGCTTTGCGGATACGGCT
>JABXIV010000048.1 GCA_013372925.1 Alphaproteobacteria bacterium | reverse complement strand
TGGTCACACTGAACATACACATCCGGCAGGAAGTGCATCTCAATCTTGATCATGCCGTCGCCTTTACAGGCCTCGCAGCGCCCGCCCTTCACATTGAAGCTGAAGCGCCCTGGTTTATAGCCTCGGGCACCTGCTTCTGGGAGGCCCGCGAACCAGTCACGGATTGGGCCAAAGGCGCCGGTGTAGGTGGCAGGGTTTGACCGCGGTGTCCTGCCGATCGGGCTTTGATCGATGTCGACGATCTTGTCCAGATGCTCGAGCCCTTCGATCGAATCATGTGCGCCAGGGATGGTGCGGCTGCCGTTCAAGTGCTTGGCGACAGATTTGTAAAGCGTCTCTATGGTGAAGGTGGATTTGCCCGACCCGGAAACCCCGGTGATGCAAGTGAGGGTGCCGAGCGGGATCGACCCGTCAACGCCCTTAAGGTTGTTCGCGCTGGCGCCCTTAACCGTTAGGAACTTACCTTTGTGGCCCGGGCGGCGCGTGTGCGGGATTGGTACTGATCGAGCGCCTGTCAGATATTGGCCTGTCAGGCTTTTCTTATTGGCCATCACGTCTTTCGGCGTGCCTTCCGCCACGATGGTGCCACCATGTTCACCTGCGCCGGGGCCCATGTCGATCACATAGTCAGCTGTAAGGATGGCATCTTCGTCGTGTTCCACCACCAGGACCGTGTTGCCAATATCGCGCAGGTTTTTAAGTGTTTCCAGCAGACGGTCGTTGTCCCTCTGATGCAAGCCTATAGAGGGCTCGTCCAGCACATACAGCACACCGGTCAAGCCGGACCCGATTTGGGAGGCGAGCCTGATGCGCTGGCTTTCGCCACCAGAAAGTGTTCCAGAAGAACGGCTTAGAGTTAGATATTTAAGGCCAACATTAACAAGAAAACCAAGGCGCTCCTGAATTTCCTTCAGAACCTTTTCGGCAATGGCATTCTGTTTTTCGCTTAGCTTTTCCGGCAAGCCCATAAACCAGTCATGCGCCCCAACAACAGACATATCCGTAATTTCACCGATGTCTGAGCCATCAATTTTTACCGCCAGAGCTTCGGGCTTCAGGCGTGCCCCGTTACAGGCCGTACAGGTGGTAGACGCCTGATATTTGGACAGTTCTTCACGCATCCAGTTGCTGTCCGTCTCACGCCAGCGTCGTTCGATGTTGTTGATCACGCCCTCAAAAGGCTTGTTAACCTCGAACCGGCGCTTGCCGTCGGCATAGACAATGGTAACAGGTGTGGTGCCTGTGCCGTACAGGAAGGCTTTCTGCGCCTCGGCGGGAACCTTTGCCCATGGCGTGTCGAGCGAGATGCCGTGATGGTTTGCAACCGCATCAAGCGCCTGAAAATAGAACGGAGAGGGGTTATTCGCCTTATTAGCCCAAGGGGCGAGGGCGCCATCCCTAATGGTCTTTGAAGTATCGGGAACCACCAATTCCGGATCGAAATACAATTTTTTCCCCAACCCATCGCACGATGGGCAAGCGCCAAATGGGTTGTTGAAGGAAAATAGCCGAGGTTCAATTTCTTCAATGGTGAACCCGCTTTCAGGGCAGGCAAACTTGGCCGACATAAGCTGGCGGCCACCTTCTTCGCCTTCGCGTGCGGCGATTTCAACCGCAACAAGGCCGTCGGTAAGGTCTAGTGCTGTTTCCACGCTGTCAGCAAGACGCTGCGCCAGCCCTTCCTTTAGGACAAGGCGGTCCACCACTACATCGATATCGTGCTTGTATTTCTTATCAAGCGCCGGGACATCTTCAATCAGGTAAAACTCGCCATCCACCTTAACGCGTTGGAAGCCGCGCTTTTGCAGGTCTGCGAATTCCTTGCGGTATTCACCCTTGCGGCCGCGAATGATTGGCGCCAGCAGGTAAAGCCGGGTTCCGTCGCCCATGTCCAAAATGCGGTCAACCATCTGGCTGACCGTCTGGCTTTCAATGGGGAGGCCGGTTGCCGGGGAATAGGGTACGCCAACTCGCGCCCACAACAACCGCATATAGTCGTAAATCTCTGTAACCGTGCCCACGGTGGAGCGGGGGTTCTTGCTTGTTGTTTTCTGTTCGATAGAGATCGCAGGCGACAGGCCTTCGATATGGTCTACGTCAGGCTTTTGCATCAGTTCAAGAAACTGGCGCGCGTAGGCGGAAAGGCTTTCCACATAGCGGCGTTGGCCTTCGGCATAGATTGTATCAAATGCCAGCGATGATTTGCCCGACCCGGAAAGCCCTGTGATGACCACAAGCTTATCGCGCGGGATGTCTACATCCACGGATTTCAGGTTATGTTCTTTTGCGCCGCGGACGGAAATCTCTGTGAGCATGCTGGTCTCTTAAAACTATACTGATTGTCTAAAGGCTTCTTTACGCCATGAAGTGCCGGTCGGATGCCTTTATGTCAAGCGTCCAGACAATAATATGGCGATGTGAACAAAGAAAGAACATATTGCTTCCAGGTGTCAGAAACTGTCAGCAGGGTTCGATCTTACATCATTGCAGGACTATCTGTCTTGACAGTCTGTTTGAAAAAGAACAAAAAAAGAACAAAGATATGTAAGGAGGACTTTATGAGCCCAAAGACGGACCTTCGGTCAGGTGGCTGTTTGTGTGGCGCGGTGCGCTATGAAATCAATCTGGATGGTAGCCAGACCGGAAATTGCCATTGCAGGGATTGCCAAAAAAACTCTGGCGGAGCCTTCATGCCGTTCACCAGTGTTGATCGTGGCCAGTTTCGCTGGCTTTCAGCTCCTGAAGGTGAAGGCCGTGCCAGCGATATAGCCGTGCGGCGTTTTTGCACTGCATGCGGCACGTCCATGACCTGGGAAGGCAGGGACTATCCTGACCGAATCTCGATTAGCACCGGAACATTGGACGACCCAAACGGGCTTGAGATCGCCTATGAAATCTTCACCCGCAGCCGGTGGGCGACGATCCCGCCTGTTCCCGGTGCCCGGCAATATGAAACGGAAGACTAGGCCTTCGGGCCTGTCTGGCCGGGCCAGTCTTTGGGGTCGATACCCAGAGCGCGCATGCGTTGCTGCCAGCGGCTGCGCGCCAGCACCTGCATATCTTCCACTGTGTCCAGCTCGTCGGTGATCTCAAGGCCCATCAGGGTTTCAATCACATCTTCCAGCGTTACAAGGCCCTGCGCCGTGCCATATTCGTCAACGATCAGCATGATGTGGCTTTTCACATGCATAAGCCGGTTGAAGGCGTGGGATGCTTTCAGATTGCCTGGCATGACAGGCAGGTCACGCCTTAGGCTTTCCAGTGTTTTATCGCCTTCGCCACGCGCCTGCGCGGTGAATACATCCTGCTTGAGCACATAGCCGCTGATTTCATCGGTTGTGCCTTGGTAGATGGGTATACGGGTAAAGGGGTTTTCCGCGAATTCATCAAGGAAAACGCCGACCGTTTTGCTGGCTGGCTGCGTGAACATCACTGCGCGTGGAGACATGATGTCTTTCACTGACAGGCGGTGAAGCTGCATCAGGTTGCCGACGATCTTCTGTTCTTTCTTGTCCAGCAGGCCTTCCTCGTGGCCAATTTGCGCCATGGCAGCGATTTCATCGCGGGAAAAAGTGGTTGCCTGCTTGTCTTTAGGGGATAGGGTTTTGGTCAGCTTTTCTGAGAGCCATACAAGGGGCAGCAGTAGGCGGGTTAGCCACACGAGGCAAAAGGCTGTGGTGGGCGCCAGTGCCTGCCAGTAGGTTGCTCCAAGCGTTTTTGGGATGATCTCTGACAACACGAGAATAAGCAGCGTCAGCACGGCTGACGTCACGGCCACATAGGCATTGCCAAATACTTCTGTTGCCTGTGCGCCGACGCCAGCGGCCCCAACTGTGTGGGCGATGGTGTTCAATATCAGGATCGCTGCCAGCGGTCGGTCTAGATTGAGCTGAAGTGTGGTGAGGGCTTTCGCCCCGCGTCGCCCCTGTTTTTCAAGTGCCGCTACGTAGGCGGGCCGAACAGACAGCAAAACAGCCTCGGCCACCGAGCACAGGAAAGAAACGCAGATTGCAAGAACGAGATAGAAGATCAAAAGCGCCATAAGGGGTGCTGCTCACATCAAGAGGTTGGTTGTTTTGGGTTCAAAGATAGCTAAGCCACCAGTCTCTGCGCCGCGCTTTCAGACCTGCAAACCATTTGCAGGCAGGGTACAGCGTCACGACAATAGCAATCCACACGAGCCACACGACC
>JABXIV010000080.1 GCA_013372925.1 Alphaproteobacteria bacterium | reverse complement strand
TCGTTTTAAACAAAGTTTTTAACAACTTTCAGACCGTGTCGTCGTTGCGGCATTCCTATCCGGCGTTGGTGCCCCGTGGGCCCCGTCCGGTAGAGCAGCGCGCCCCGTCGGTGGAGCGGTTTCTAGGGGGATCGGCGTGAAAGCGCAAGGGCTTTTTTGGCTTTTTTGCAGTTTTTTTACGGCTCTTCGCGGAAAGCCGCAGAAAGCCTAGCTTTCAGGCAGTTATATAACCGCCGCGCATGTAAATTTGACACTGAATCCACGTCAGGTATATTGCCCTATATATATAAAGACAGAATTTGGTGTGACGTTGGCGATGTAATGTGAATCAGACCACCCCAAACTGAAGCTGTTTTGTGAATCAGAGGATACCGAATGTTTCGATTAAATGAGATTCGCACATACCTGACCAGTCCCGAAACCCGTGAAAGGGGGCGGGAAAAGGTCAAACAATTGCTGAAGGCTAGCGAGTCGCCCTCTGGCTTCGCCGCGATCGCCGCAATTGGCTTAGGACTGATTCTACTTTTAAACACTGGCGACGGTGACACCCCAGAAACGCCACAAGCATTATCAGTACCCCAAACCGCTGCAGCTCAGCATGAAGGCGACATGGCCGCTGATGACACGACTGCAGCAACCGCCCCAATTGCGGAGAGACCCGCACAAAAAGCCCGGGCAAAGACATACAAGCTGAAGCGCAATGAGACACTGCTAACCCTGCTTGATCGCGCCGGCATCTCGAACAAAGACGCCCATAAGGCTGTAAATGCACTCAAAGATGTTACGAACCTCCGTCGGTTACAGCGCGGTCAGGAAGTTCGAATCATACCAGCGGCTCATGTGCCCGGCAGGCTTCAGGAATTACGCCTGCGAGACAGCTTCCAGGAAGAAGCCATTCTGGAACTTGATTCGGACAACTATGTCGCCAGCCGCGCCACGGTCCCCACATTGCCTCTGACCCATTTGGTGGAGGGTGAGATCACCGACAGCCTGTATCTTTCTGCCCAGCGAGCCGGGCTTCCCACTCCTGTCATCGTGGAATTGATTCGACTCATGAGCTTCGATGTGGATTTTGAGCGCGAAATTCGCACAGGCGACCGATTTCAGGTTTATTTCGAGCGCGACTATGCCCCCACCTTTGGCGATATTGATGAAGGCAGGATTCTTCATATGAAGCTGGAGCTTCAAAAGAGAACTTTGGAAGCCACTTATTTTGAAGATGAGGATGGACGAGGCGACTATTTCGATAGCAACGGGCATAGCACCCGCAAAACCCTGATGAAGACGCCACTCGATGTCACAGTCGTGACATCGAACTATGGGAAGCGTAAGCACCCTGTACTGGGCTATACGCGCCTGCATGCGGGCGTAGACTTTCGGGCATGGACCGGCACCCCGATCATGGCCGCAGGCGACGGTATCGTGGAACGCGCGAACCGCTACGGCAGCTATGGCAACTACATCCGCATCAGGCACAATGGCACCTATAAGACGGCGTATGCCCATCTGAGTCGCTTTGGCAAAGGCATCAAATCCGGCGCACGGGTTAAACAGGGCCAAATCATTGGTTATTCCGGCGCGACAGGGCGCGTGAACGGCCCACATCTTCACTATGAAGTGCTGGTAAATGGAAAACAGACCAATCCGCTCACACTCAAGCTGCCAACTGGCAAGACCTTGAAAGGCGAGCAACTGGCCGCTTTCCAGGAAAAGCAAAACGTCGTGGTGGCTGACATCAGTAAGATTATCCTGCAACAGCAGTTTATGCTCACCACGCAGACCGCAGCCAACGATCCTGACGCCACAGCCCGCGCTAACGGATTGGCAAATATGGGCGACCGATGATACAAACCGATAACTGGTTTGATTTCGTCCCATTTTCCGGAGACATTGATTGATGAGAATGACGCCCTTCTTTGTTGCTGTTGCAGCAATCGTTGCAACCCCGCAGGTGATGTCCGCCGACGATGCCGCAACGGAACTCGCCAACTTTAAGAAATGCGCAAAGATCGAAGACAACACCGCTCGTCTCGCTTGTTTTGACAAAGCGGCTTCCGGTTTTGATTTCGCCAAGGCGGAACAGGAGCTCACCGCAGCCCGAGAACTGAAGGCGGAAGCCGAACGACTGCGCGAAGAAAAGGAAGCCCTGAAGCAAGCCGAGGCGCAGCTTGAAACACAGAGGGTAGAGCAGTTTGGACAGGACCACGCTGTTGTCAGGACAGTCGATGAGATCGAAACGGAAATCCTGAAGATCCGCAAAACACGCGCAGCGACCTATGTCATGCTGACAAACCAGCAGGTCTGGAAGTTTCAAAGCAAGAAAGGCATGGGCATTCTGGAACCAGGCCTCAAAGTCGCCATCAAGAAGGGCTTCATGGGAAACTATCGCCTGACTATTATAAAGAATGGCAAAACGATTGGTGTTGAGCGGATCATGTAATCCTTCCGGCACCCAAGCCGGTATCGACTCAGCAGACATGCCCTCAGGGGCGGCCAAGACTGCCCCTGAATTGATTCTCCCGCTTGAAACTTGGCCACGCCAAGCGCACTTAGAACGGCTTCTCTGCACAAGACATCTGCGGCTAATGAAGCGCAATCCTCGCCAATAGTTGGCACCTATTAGTTCAAGTCGGAAGTTTATAACAAATGGCTGTTTTCTGCGGCTTTTTTATACCTTATTGCTGATTATTATAACCATGGTTTATCGCTGTGGCTTAAAAGACACACAGTTCGTTTAATACTTTTGTAGCAAACCGGGAACCATCAAACTTTGCTGTCCTGTTGAGCAAGAATCTGGCTATGCACTATGAGCGGTTAGAAATAACTGCAAATTCCGAGTGCTTGGAAAGTAATAAATTAGAAGAGGAAACGCAGAGTGTCTAAGGAACTCATGAAATTGCGCCGTTCAGCCCTTATGGGTAGCGCCGCAACTCTCCTCGCCAGCTTCGCGCTGGGCGCAGGGGTTACTGGTGTATCGGCTCAGGACGCCGACACTGAAGAGTTTGAAGTGGAAGAAGTGGTTGTTACGGGTTCCCGTATCATCCGTAAAGATCTGGAAAGTGTTAGCCCACTGTCCATCACTTCAAGCGAAGACATTAAACTGTCAGGCTTCACCCGCGTTGAGGACCTGATGAACAGCCTGCCACAGGTTGAAGCAGCTCAAACTGCTTACATCTCCAACGGCGCATCCGGTACTGCAAGCCTTGACCTTCGCGGTCTGGGTACTGCCCGTACTCTCGTACTGGTAAACGGTCGTCGTATGCAGCCAGGTGGCCTCGTACAGGCAGCTGACATCAACCAAATCCCAGCAGCTCTCGTTAAGCGCGTTGAAACCATCACTGGTGGTGCTTCCGCGACTTACGGTGCAGACGCTGTGGCCGGTGTTGTTAACTTCGTGATGGACGACAACTTCGAAGGTATGAAAATCACGGCTGGCATCTCTGGTTACCAGCACAACAACGGCAACGATTACATCCAAGGCCTGATGGACGAGAAGGGTTTTGATTACCCAACTGGTTCAACTGGCATTGACGGTAAGACGTACAACATCGACATGGCTATGGGCGGCGACTTCGCTGACGGTAAAGGCCACGCGACTGTATATGCTACTTGGCGTAAAGTTGAGGAACTGACTCAAGCGTCACGTGACTACTCCTCATGTGCCCTGAACTCAGCAGGTACTGTTTGTGGTGGCTCCGGTAACGCCATCGTTCCAAACTTCTACGTATCCCGTCCAAACGACGACGGCACGTTTGACTGGTCTAACTGGGACTACTGGACGCTTGATCCATCAGGCGACGGCTTCATCCCATCTGTTGGCAACCAGTACAACTACGCGCCTGTAAACCACTTCATGCGTCCTGACGAGCGTTGGACTCTGGGTGCGTTTGTTGATTACCAAATCAACGAACACTTCAACCCATACCTTGAAGTTATGTTCATGCGTGACCGTACTGACGCTCAGATCGCTGAGTCCGGTACGTTCTTCGTTGACAACTACATCATCGACATCAACAGCGACGTTATCGACGACACTCAGCGTCAACAGCTGATCGACGCGTTCGATATCGATCCAGACACTGGCACATTCACTACTTACATCGGTAAGCGTAACGTTGAAGGTGGCCCACGTGCTGCCCTTCTGACGCACAACAGCTTCCGTATGGTTACTGGTACTGAAGGCGCTATCTCTGACAACTGGCGCTATGACGTTAGCTTCCTTTACGGTTCTACTCAGTACACTTCCACGTACATCAACGACTTCTACTCTGACGCCGTTGAGCCTGCGATCCTGGACGGTAGCTACCCAGTATTCGGTTACCAGGAAATCACGCCTGAAGACGCTTCTGGCCTGACTGGTACAGGTGTTCGTGAAGGTATCACTAAAGAATACGTTGTTAACGGCTTCGTATCTGGTGACCTCGGCTTCACTGTTCCATCTGCAAGCAACCCAGTAATGGCTGTTCTTGGTGTGGAATACCGTAAAGAAGTACTGCGTCGTATCTCTGACGAAGTGTTCCAGCAAGGCCTGCTTCTGGGTCAAGGTGGTCCACGTAAGTCCGTTGGCGGTTCTTACAACGTGAAAGAAATCTTCGCGGAATTGAGCGTTCCACTTGTTGAAGACGCTGAGTGGGCACAATCTCTGATGCTCGAACTCGGTGGTCGTTACTCTGACTACAACCTGTCCGGTTCTACTGAAACGTACAAAATTGGTCTGAGCTGGCAGCCAATCGACGAGTTGAAGCTGATCGCTTCCTACAACCGTGCAGTTCGTGCACCAAACGTAGGCGAGCTGTTCCCAGAGCAAGCTGGTGGTCTGTGGCAGGGTGTTGACCCATGTGCCGGCGACGATCCAGAGCTGACTCAAGAGCAGTGTGCTCGCACTGGCGTTACTTCCGCTCAGTACGGCAACATCGTTCCATCACCAGCCAGCCAGTATAACGCTGTTTACGGTGGTAACCTTGACCTCGTACCTGAGGTTGCTGACACTTGGTCCGTTGGTGCTGTAATCCAGCCTACTGACAACCTGACCATCCGTGCTGACCTCTGGAACATCAAGCTGAAGAACGCAATTGGTTCGCTTGACCCAGAATTCATCATCCGTGAGTGTGCTGACTCTGGCGACGCTGGCTACTGTGACCTGATCCGTCGCGGTAACGGTGGTTCTCTCTGGGTTGGTCAAGCTGGTAGCGCGACTGCTGGTGCGATCTACGCAACTAACCAGAACATTCCAGGTGAAGCTAACCTCTACCGTGGTCTGGACGTAGAAGCGAACTACAACCAGGAAGTTGGCAGCGGTATCATCACTGCTAAACTGCTTGGCACTTACATGTTCAAGAAGACTAACGGCGAGACTGATTGTGCTGGCACAATCTCCACTGGCTGTTTCCCAAGCCCTGAGTGGCGTCATAGCTTCACTGTTGGCTATGAATCAGACTCTTTCTGGGCTCTGCAAGCCAAGTGGCGTTACTTCGGTAGCCTCGACTACACTGACAGCGCAGACACGCTCCTCACTGACGGTCTGTCTTCACAGTCTTACTTCGACCTGAAAGCTACGTTCGACATCAACGAGAACGTTGGCTTCCTGATCGGTGTGAACAACGTGTTCGACAAAGAGCCACCACTGGTTGGCGGTTCTGTGTCCACAAACGCAAACACAATTGCGGGCTTCTACGACACTCTTGGTCGTTACCTGCACGCAAACGTGACCTTCACTTTCTAAGTTTGAAGGTAGTGGAAAGTTTGGAAGCGGCGGGTTTTCCCGCCGCTTCTTTTTTGTGTGAAAATGGGAGGCTCAAGGCCAACCATCCCTAGGCGCGGGGCTGCTTTTTTGCTATCTCTTGCGAGCTAGAGAAACAGTTCAAAGGCCCCTTGATGCCCACAGCCAACAACCCATTTCAGGTCGCGCTCAATCAGGCTCGTGCTCTTCACCAGCGCAGGCAATATGCTGCTGCCGAAGCGGCATACAAGAAGCTGCTACAAGCGCCTGGTGCGGCAGAAACGGTTTGGAGCCACCTTCTGCAACTTTATGTACAAACGGGACGCCCGGCTCAGGTTATCGAAAGCCTTGAAAGGCTGATATCCCTCAGGCCGGATGAACAATTCTACTATGAGAAGCTGGCGAACTTTTATCAGGGCCAAGGCGAAGGCGAAAAAGCAGTTGAATGCTACCGCCGCCTCCTCAAGCGCCAACCGAAAATGGCAGATGCCCATTTCAATCTTGCGTTTCTTTTGCGGTTGAACCGGCACTTTGACCAAGCCATTGAAGAATACCGCTCTGCACTTTCGCTTGGTATTCGCCAGCCAGAAGAAGTTCACCTGAACACTGCAGCAATCTATGCCGACAACCTGCGGGATGACTCGGCAGCCGAACAGGCCCTTCAGCAAGCGCTATCGCTTAACCCAAGCTACATTCCTGCCTTGCTCAATCTGGCGAACCTACGGGAGGAACAGGGCAAAAAAGAAGAAGCCATGGCGCTCTATGAAGACATATTAGCCACAAGCCCTGACCACCCGGATGCACTTGCCCGCCTCGCGAATCTAAGCACGATCACCACCAAGGATGACCTGATCCTTAAACGCCTCGACTCTGCTGCTTCCAAGCCCGGTATAGAGGCGATGGGCAAGGCGATATTGCATTACGCCTCAGGCAAAGCACTGGATGGCATCAAAGCCTTCCCCGAAGCCTTTGCGCACTATAGGGCAGCAAACGAGGCATCTAGAGGCGATGGCAGCAGGCCCTACGACCGCCGCCTCCAGGAGCAGCTTACTACGGCACTGATTCAGACCTTCTCAAAAGACTGGTTCCAGCGGCTTGAGCCCATCTCTGATGCGGCCCCGGTTTTCATTTGCGGCATGTTTCGGTCAGGCTCAACGCTGACCGAACAGGTGCTGGCAAGCCATCCCGAGGTTACGGCAGGGGGCGAAATCGATTTCTTCCCAAGCCTTGTGCGCGGCAAGCTCGCCCCCTTCCCTTCCTCGGTGATCAAAGCGGAGCATGGGAAGCTGAGGGAAATCGCCCAAGAGTATCTTGAAACCACGCATGCCATGTTCCCCGAAGCAAAAAACATCACCGACAAACGGCCTGATAACTTCCTTTATCTCGGCCTTATCAAAATGTTGTTCCCAAAGGCCAAGATCATCCACACAACCCGGCACCCATTGGACACATGCCTATCGGTCTATTTCCAGTATCTTTCCGGGCAGCAGGCTTATGCGAAAGACCTGATGGATACCGGCCATTATTTCACCGAATATCGCCGGTTGATGAGCCATTGGCAGGCTCTGTTCGGGGATGACACCTTTGAGATGAATTACGACCAGTTCGTTCTGAGCCCAAAAGAAACACTTGAAGGCCTTCTGGCCTTCCTTGGCTTGCCGTGGGCCGACGAGTGCCTTGAATTTCACAAGGCCAAGAATAGCGTGAAGACGGCCAGCTATTGGCAGGTTCGCGAACCCCTTTATGCACGGTCGTCTAACCGCTGGAAAAACTACGAGAGCGCCCTTTTGCCACTGAAAGCTTTCTTGGAGGAGCGCGGTATCGCCTGCTAGCCCTTGGGGACAAAATCAAAGGCGATGGTCATCCGCGGCTGGTCGGAATTAAACGGGATCGTGCCATGCCACATATAGGATGGGAACAGCACCAAGCGCCCGACCTCCGGCTTTACGATTCGTTTGGCAGGCAGGTCTATCTTCATTTCGGCCGTTGGCACGCCAAACTGGATATGCCCTTCGCGGGTATTGGTCTCTTTATGCACCACATCCGGTAACGCAATATATAGCGCAGAACTGAACCACCCTTCAGGATGATAATGATTCGTGTGAAAGCCCTGTGAGCGCAGCTTGACAGACCAGGCGCCTTTAAAATCGAAACCGCTTGCTTTGCGGCCCCAAAAGGGGTGATCGGGATCATTAGGGAACCGGTCCAACACCGACTGGATTGCAATCTCAATCTGCTGCCGCAATTGCTGCAGCACCGGGTTCTTGAGCCGGAAGATAAAACCGTTGGTTTGCGTACCGCCCCTGAGTGTCTGGTCAAGCGGGTGCGCCTGCATCTGGTGCATGACATCCAGTTCCGCCTGCACCATCTTGAAATAGTCCTCACGGTCGCTGAAACCATCAGGCAAGGGCACATCCACCGGATTGACCATGCGTTCGTAATCCAGAAGCCAGGCTGCTCGCTCGTCGCCCATCATCTCCCACGCCGTGCCCTGAAGGGCGAGTGCGGCCTGATCATGGGAGTCTTGGGCTATCATGTCTTCGCACAATGTAGCCGCCCTGACGGGATCACCCGAGGTCAACAAATGCTCGGCAAAAGCTCGTTTGGGCGGAATGCCGTGGGGATCAGCCGCCAACAGCTTTTCATACACGTCCGTCGCTTCATCATAGCGTTCCAGCGCCGACAAGCTAACGGCCTCCGCTAATTGAAGCCGTGGAATATTCTGGCAGGACTTACGGGCTTCCGAGACCCCTTTTAGAATGTCGTCAAAGCGATTCTGCCGCGATAGAAGGTCAAAATAAGAACCCCACAAGTGTGGGTTGCCTGGTTGTTCTGCAATGGCTTTTTCAAGGGCCGCTAGATGATCGTCCCCGTGGCCTGCCTCCCACCGGAACTTCGCCCTGACAAAATGGGCCTGTGGATCATGCGGGAACTGCCGGATCGCTTCATCATGCACCTTAAGTGCCTTATCGACCTGCTTCGCTTCGTAATAGGCTTCTGCCAATCCCTGATAAAGGTCAGGCACATTGATGCCCAATGCCCGCGCCTTTTCAAATGCGTCGGCAGCAGCCTCAAACTCGGCTTCGTCCTTCAGGAAACTGCCATAGCTCGCCCACAAGTGCCCATTCTTTGGATCAAGCTCCAAACCCTTCAGATAGGCTTCTCGTGCGCCCGCTAGCTGTCCGGCTTTCACTCTAGCTGTGCCCAAAAGTTCCCAAGCTGGCGCCCAGTGGCCAATCAGGCCCGTCAGCGTTTCGCCTGCTTTTACCGCCTCGTCATGACGGCCCACAATATTGAGAACAATGCCCAGATTATACCAGCCGTTGGTGAAGTTTGGCTGCAGCTCCACAGCCTTCTCGTAATACTGAATAGCTTCATCATACCGGCCGAGCGACATCAGCATGTTCGCATAATTGGCCAACAAGGGCGGCTGGTTCGGCTGTAATGACAGGCTCTTCCGAAAAAATTGCTCAGCATGACTGAATTGCCGACGCTGGCGGGCTGCCATAGCAATCAAGTGATAGGCATCTGGATGATTTGGCGCCTGCCGCAGAACATCCTGCGCCATGGCTTCGGCTTCCTGCAGTCGTCCTGCCTGAAGCATACTCATGGCCTGCTGCAGTTTTGCGTTAAGTACCGCCAAATCCATATGTCTTTTCCTTCACCCCACTAGGCTTTCGTTTAGCCGCTGCCAGCATACATAAATTTGTGTGCGAGGCCACCCGGCAAAGGCCGCTACATATAAAAAGGCCGGGAAAATCCCGGCCTTTTGCTCATTATTTGAACGCCCTTAGGCAGCGTTGGCCTTTGGCTCTGTCGTGGCGAGCGCGAGTGCACCATCACCAACAGTAACAGCCACATGATCACCTGGCTTGATCTCACCCTTAAGGATTTCATCGGCCAGCGGGTCCTGCAGGTATTTCTGCACTGCCCGCTTCAGTGGTCGCGCGCCATAAACAGGGTCATAGCCCATGTTACCAAGCCAGTCGCGTGCCTCGTCGTTCAGTTCAACAACGATCTTGCGATCATCAAGAAGCTTCTGCAGGCGGCGGATCTGAATATCCACAATCGCACTCATATGGCCGCGCTCAAGGCGGTGGAACAGGATGATCTCATCCAACCGGTTGATGAATTCAGGTCGGAATGACCCCTTCACAACATCCATCACTTCATTGCGAACGCTCTCAACGGGTTCACCGTCCTTCAACTCGGCAATCAGATGCGACCCAAGGTTTGATGTCAGGATGATCAGCGTGTTGGTGAAATCCACCGTACGCCCCTGCCCGTCTGTCAGGCGGCCATCATCAAGCACCTGCAACAGAACGTTGAAGACATCCGGGTGCGCCTTCTCAATCTCGTCGAACAGGATTACCTGATAAGGCCTGCGGCGCACTGCCTCGGTAAGCACACCACCTTCTTCATAGCCAACATAGCCCGGAGGGGCACCGATAAGCCGCGCTACGGAATGTTTCTCCATAAACTCCGACATATCGATCCGCACCATGGCGGTATCGTCATTGAACAAGAAAGAAGCCAGCGCCTTCGTCAGCTCTGTTTTACCCACACCTGTTGGGCCGAGGAACAGGAAGCTGCCAAGCGGCCGGTTCGGGTCCTGCAGGCCAGCACGCGCACGCCGAACAGAGGCAGACACAGCTTCGAGTGCCTCACGCTGCCCGATAACACGCCGAGACAGTTCCTCTTCCATACGAAGAAGCTTGTCACGCTCGCCCTCAAGCATTTTGTCGACAGGCACACCAGTCCAGCGAGACACCACAGCAGCAATATCCTGATCCGTTACCTCTTCACGCAGAAGGGAACCGCTTTCTTCAGAGTTGGCTGCATCTTCCAGGCGCTGTTCAAGCGATGGGATCGTGCTGTGCTGCAGTTCACCAGCCTTGGCGTAATCACCACGACGCTGGGCTTGCTCCAGTTCAATCCGGGCTTGATCTAGCTGTTCCTTGAGGTTCTTGTCGCCTGCAATCCGATCTTTCTCGGTCTGCCAGCGCGCTGTCAACTCTGCTGAACGCTGCTCAAGCTCAGCCAACTCCTTCTCCAGGTCGGTCAGACGGGCTTTGGAGCCTTCATCTTTTTCTTTCTTGAGCGCTTCCCGTTCGATCTTCAGTTGGATGATTTTACGGTCCAACTCGTCGATCTCTTCGGGCTTAGATTCGGTTTCCATCCGCAGGCGCGAAGCCGATTCGTCCATCAAATCGATTGCCTTGTCGGGTAGGAAACGATCCGTGATGTAGCGGTTCGAAAGCGTAGCGGCCGCAACAAGCGCAGCATCAGTAATACGCACGCCGTGGTGCAGTTCGTATTTTTCCTTGAGCCCCCTGAGGATCGAAATCGTATCCTCGACAGTCGGCTCGCCAACGAAAACAGGCTGGAAACGACGCTCAAGCGCCGCGTCTTTCTCAACGTATTTCTTATATTCATTCAGTGTGGTGGCACCGATACAGTGCAACTCACCACGCGCCAACGCAGGCTTCAACAGGTTCGATGCATCCATGGCACCGTCGGTCTTGCCAGCACCCACCAGCGTGTGCATTTCGTCAATAAACAGAACGATATCGCCTTCACCGGCAGACACTTCCTGCAGCACACCCTTCAGGCGCTCCTCAAATTCACCACGGTATTTCGCGCCAGCAATCAAAGCACCCATATCAAGCGCCATGATGGTCTTGTTCTTGAGGCTATCGGGTACATCGCCATTGGCAATTCTCAGCGCGAGCCCTTCAGCAATGGCGGTCTTACCAACACCGGGCTCACCAATAAGCACCGGGTTGTTTTTGGTGCGGCGGGAAAGAACCTGCACCGTGCGGCGGATTTCCTCATCACGGCCGATAACAGGATCAAGCTTGCCATCACGAGCCCGCTGGGTCAGATCCTGCGCGAACCTTTTCAGCGCGTCATAGGCATCTTCGGCAGAGGCGGTATCAGCCGTACGGCCCTTGCGGATGCTATTGATGGCATCATTAAGTTTTTCGGGCGTCAAACCTGCCTTCATCAGAATTTTGCTGGATTCGCACTTGGGCGTCAGCAGGAATGCGAGCAGCATGCGCTCCGCTGTTACATACTTGTCCCCTGCTTTTTCCGCAATTTCTTCGGCTTTGGCAAAAAGCTGTGCTGTTGCCGGGTCAAGGTGCAGCTGCCCCGCACCAGAACCTTCAACTTTAGGCAGCTTTCCAAGCACCTCTTCCACGCCTTGCAACGCTTCTTCAGGGCGACCGCCTGAGGCCTTGATCAGGTTCGCAGCCAAGCCTTCCTTGTCATCAAGGAAAACTTTCAAAAGATGTTCAGGTGTAAAGCGTTGATGGCCTTCACGAAGTGCAAGCCCTTGTGCGCTTTGAATGAAACCGCGCGTGCGGTCAGTATAGTTTTCAATATTCATGTGTCATTAACCCCATGATTCTCCCGCCCTTCCCGTGAAGCGACAGGCAATTTGGATACTCACGGACACCCCGTTTGGGCATGCCCGTGTTACACATGTGGGTATTATAGCAAATTCTCGCAAGGGTTGGAGGCATGAAAAAAGGTCGCACCCATAAGAATGCGACCCTTCGAAACCTGTAATAGCCATCAGGCCTTAGGCAGCTTCATTCCCTTCAGGGTTGCTACCCGCCGCTGGTGCAGCCTCACCTTCCGGCGCGCCCTCTTCGGCCTTAACCCGCGGGCTTCGACGACGTTGGGCCGGTGCCCGGCGACGTTTTGGCTTTTCTTCTTCACCTGAAGCACCCAGGTCCAGTTCAGGGTGCACTTCTACAGGCTGTTCAGCGTTTGCAGGATCCGCCGCATTTGCAGTGCTTGCTTCGGCTGTTTCTACTGCAGTATCAGCTTGCTCCGCGCCACGTTGCCGGCGACCGCGACCCCGGCGCTGTTTCGCACCATCTTGTTGCTGTTCAGCCTGCTCGTCATCCTGAGGCGCATCATCCGCACGGTTGTTACCACCGTTGCGCGCTGTGATTTCGTTCAGAATGCGCTGATAATGATCGGCAAACTGATAAAAATACTCAGCCTGAACCCGATCACCGGCCTGCTTGGCCTCTCGTGCCTGATTTTTGTACTTTTCAAGCAGTTGCTTTGGATTGCCCCGAACCTTCGGTTCATTGCTCCGGTTGCCAGCGCCATTGTTTTTCCCGCCTTTACGGGGTGCAGACCGACCGCGCTGTTTTCGCGCGTTTTGATTCTGTTTCATGCGAAATCGTTACCAACAGTGATAGAAATAAAATTAAGTGGCAATTCAAGCTTGCCAGTCTTCCGACATCGAAATTCGACATTTTTCGGAAATTGTCTGTGCGGCACGGCTTTCAAAGCCTGCGGCCGCCCCTTCCAAGACTTGATCACCCTAACGGGTCTTTTTCGGCATTCCAAGGGAAAAAGGCGCAGAATTCAGCTTTTTTTACCTATGACCACCCGGTCAATGCCAGCCAGGTCTTTCCTGATCGCAATATCAATCAATCCCGTCTGTTCAAAAAGGCGAGCCACATCATCAGCCTGACGAATCCCGACCTCGACGGCAAGAAGTCCACCTTCAGCGAGAAAATCTGGCGCTTTTGCCGCAATCAGGCGGTAAGGCCCAAGACCGTCTTCTCCACCATCCAGCGCACCAACGGGTTCAAACTCCCTCACATCGGGCATCAAACCAGCAATGTCGGCTGATGGGATGTATGGCGGATTAGAGACAATGACATCAAAGCCTTCATCAGGCTTCAAAATACATTCAAACCAATTGCTGGTTAGAAATTTGGCGCGCGAAGAAAGGCGCAAGCGTGCAGCGTTTTCAAGCGCCACAGCGGCGGCGGCGGCGTTAATATCCACGCCGGTGCCGGTCGCACCCTCAAGTTCGCTTAAAAGGCTGAGCAGGATACAGCCGCTGCCGGTACCCAAATCCAGCAAACGCAGCCCAGGTTTATCGGCGATGGCCGATAAGACAGCCTCCACAAGGGTTTCAGTGTCCGGGCGGGGAATGAGTGTTGCAGGCGTTACCTTGAAAGACAGGCTCCAGAACTCCTGTTCGCCGAGAATATAGGCAACAGGCTCTTTGCTGGCACGGCGATCAACCAAAGCCTGAAAACGCGACAGTGTTTCGCCATCCGGCACTTTATCGCCCATGCCGTATAAGGCCATGCGGCGACATCCGATGACATGCGACAGCAGGATTTCGGCATCCAGCCTGGCCGTATCGATTCCCGCCGCAACGAGTCTTTCTTCCGCAGACCTCAGGCAATCAAGGATGGTTGCCCCGTTGATCAAAAGCCTTCTTCCATTGCAGAAAGCCTTGCAGCCTGATCTTCGCTGATCAGCGCATCAATCACTTCTTCCAGCCCTTCGCCCGCCAGAATTTGGTCCAGCTTGTGAAGCGTCAGGCCGATACGGTGATCAGTTACCCGCCCTTGCGGGAAATTATAGGTGCGAATGCGCTCTGACCGGTCACCCGAGCCCACTTGACTCTTGCGAGCCTCCGACCGTTCGGCAGCCAACATTTCCCGTTCCCGGTCATAAAGGCGTGCACGCAGCACCTGCATGGCTTTTTCCCGGTTCCGGTGCTGAGACTTCTCGCTTGACGTCACAACAATACCAGTCGGCAAGTGGGTGATACGCACCGCACTATCCGTGGTATTTACGTGCTGGCCGCCGGCGCCTGAGGAACGCATGGTGTCAATCCGGATGTCCTCAGCGCGGATTTCAATATCCACCTCTTCAGCTTCCGGCATCACAGCCACGGTGGCGGCGCTTGTGTGAATGCGGCCACCGGATTCCGTTGCTGGCACACGCTGCACACGGTGCACACCGGATTCGAACTTGAGTTTCGCGAACACACCCTTGCCAGACACATTCGCCATCACTTCCTTGAAGCCGCCCACGTCGGATGGAGAACCGGAAATCATCTCCATCTTCCAGCCTTGGGAAGCGGCATATTTCTCATACATTTCATAAAGGTCGCCCGCGAACAGCGCCGCTTCATCGCCGCCAGTGCCCGCGCGAATTTCAAGAATGGCCGACTTGTCATCTGCAGCATCTTTGGGCAGCAACTGGATGGAAAGATCGCGATCCATTTCCGGCAGCTTATCCTTCAGCTCCCTAAGCTCTTCCTGCGCCAACTCTTTCATCTCGGGGTCGTCGCCGGAGGCGATCATTTCCTCGAGATCGGTATATTCCTGCCGGGCGGATTTGAGTGCATTCACAGCCTCAACCACAGGGCCAAGGTCGGCATACTCACGGCTCAGCTTCACAAACTCTTCGTTTGAAAACTCATCCGGTGTGCCAAGGGAATGCCCAAGATAGTCATAGCGTTCGAGAAGCTGTTCCAAACGTTCGTCAGAAATCATCCCGTGTCTCCCTTACGCCGTTACTGCAGGAACAAGGCCGCCAAACGGCACTTCCCACTGCTCGCCACTATCCAAGTCTTTCACCGTAACATTCCCGGCTTCCAGCTCATTGTCACCAAGGATCACAGCGAAGCGGGCTTCAGCTTTGCTGGCACGGGTAAGGCGTTTCTTCATGTTGCCGCTGCGGTCAGCAAGCACAGTGAAACCAGCCTCACGCAAGTCTTCGGCAAGCGCGAAGGCTTTCAGCGTGGCCGCATCCCCCATGGGCATAATCATGATGGGGCGCGGTGCCTTGATCTCAATCTGTGCAAGCATGGCAAGCCGCTCGATACCGCCAGCCCAGCCAACGCCTGCAACAGCAGGGCCTCCAAGCTTTTCGATCAGCCCATCATACCGGCCACCAGCCAGAACGGTACCCTGGGCACCCAGTTCAGTGGTAACGAATTCAAACGCTGTATGGGTGTAATAATCAAGGCCGCGCACCAAGCGTTCATCATGCTCGTAAGGCACGCCCACAGCTTCAAGGCCAGCCTTCACGCTTTCAAAGAACGTTCGGGAAGCCTCATTGAGGTGGTTAGACAGAAGCGGCGCATCGGCCACGATGACCTTGTCGCCTTCGTCCTTACTGTCAAGGATGCGGAGTGGGTTGGTCTCAAGCCGCCGAACGCTATCTTCCGACAGCTTGTTCTTGTGCGCCTCGAAATAAGCGACCAGCGCCTCGCGGTAAGCTACGCGGCTTGCCACATCCCCCAGCGTGTTCAGATGCAGGATAACCTTGTCGCCCAGGCCAAGCGCACGCAAAAGCCGCCATGCCATGGCGATCTGCTCAACATCCGCTTCCGGGTTCTCAGGGCCCAGAAGCTCGGCGTTGATCTGGTGGAACTGGCGGTAGCGGCCCTTTTGCGGGCGCTCATAGCGGAAGGCCGGGCCGTTGCTCATCAAGCGGCATGGCAGGTTCTGCTGCATGCCGTTCGAGATAAAGGCGCGGCAGACGCCGGCCGTGAACTCAGGGCGCAGCGTGATTTCCTCACCGCCCCGGTCTTCGAATGTGTACATTTCTTTCGACACAACGTCCGACGCTTCGCCAAGCGGGCGACGGAACACATCGGTGAATTCAAAAATCGGGGTCGATATCTCTTCAAAGCCATATGAGGACGCCACACGGCGGAACGTTTCCACCACGGCATTCATCCGGCGGGCTTCATCCCCATAGATATCGCGCGTGCCCCGCGCTGGTTGCAGTTTGGACACGGGAAATTCCTTTTAAGTCAGCTAATGAGTGTCTTTGGCTTGAGCGGCTTCAAGTTGAGCCGCCTTTTCTTCCACAAGGTCAACAATATGATCGACAAGCTTGTCGTCGGTAATTTTATGGTCCGTGACGCCAGAGAGGTAAACCATATGGTTCCCCTGGCCGCCGCCGGTCAGGCCGATGTCGGTCTCACGCGCTTCGCCCGGGCCATTCACCACACAGCCAATGATCGACAGGCTCATGGGCGTATGAATATGTGACAGGCGCTCTTCAAGGGTTTCCACGGTTTTGATCACCGGGAATGCCTGGCGCGCACACGATGGGCAAGAAACTATCCGCACACCGCGGTGCCGAAGCCCAAGCGATTTCAAAATTTCAAAACCGGCTTTTACTTCCTCAAC
>JABXIV010000235.1 GCA_013372925.1 Alphaproteobacteria bacterium | reverse complement strand
CGCGGCAAGCGCCAAACCCGGCTAGGGCGCACCAGCGGTTTTTCAGGGAAGCTTGCAAAGATAAAGCTGCCGGGTTGTTTAGACCTGCTTCAATATCAGGTCGTTTTACATGGCAACGATCATTTTGGAAAATTGCTCAAGGGATGAACCGCCAGCGATTGATTTTGTTATATCTCGCTATCTTTGCGCGGTTGATTTACGCGCCTTAGAGCATGGATGGGTGAAAAAAGCAAGCAATACTATAACAATTCCCTATGGGGCGTCCTCAATGGATGCCAGATATTTCTTCAATAACGCGGTCAGCGCCTCGCGGTCTTCCCGGGGCAGGGCATTCACAAGCCGGGCCTGTGTTTCCGTGTGGGCCGTTACGGCCTTGTCGATCAGTTTGAAGCCCTCGTCGGTTAGCACGACCAGAAAGCCTCGTCCGTCTTCTGGGTTCTTGATGCGCTCCACAAGCCCCGCCTTCACAAGCTGGTCGATACGGTTGGTCATGGTGCCCGATGTTACCATCGTCATGTCAATAAGCGCACCGGGCGAAAGCTGGTAAGGCGTGCCTGAGCGCCTGAGCGTGGCCAGCACATCGAAGGCCGCCGCGTTCAGGCCGAACCTGGCGAAGGTTTTCCCTGTGGCCTGCGAGCTGCGGGCAGATGCGCGCAAAAGCCGCCCCAGAAGCGCCATCGGCGCGGTGTCCAGGTCGGGGCGTTCCTGCGCCCACTGGGCGACGATTTTATCAACATGATCCATGGCTGGAATTTTTCCACAGAAATATCTTGAAATCAAGATTTTTGATATTATCTTGACTTCAAGATAAATAAAAAGGCCGAGCCATGACCGAGCGAGCAACCCTTCTGTTAACCGCACTGGCCCCCATGATCTGGGGCAGCAGCTATATTGTCGCCACCGAATTCCTGCCGGGGATGAACCCCTTGTGGACCGCAGCGCTGCGGGCTTTGCCAGCGGCGTTTTTGCTGCTTCTCATAGTGCGGCAACTACCAAGCCGGGAGTGGTGGGGGCGGATATTCATCCTTGGTGCCCTGAATATCGGCCTGTTCTGGGCGCTGTTGTTTCTGGCGGCTTACCGGCTGCCGGGCGGGGTGGCGGCAACGATCATGGCGATCCAGCCGCTTCTGGTGATTTTTATCGCCCGCGCGGCCCTTGGTGCACGCATCCTGCCTGTGTCGGTGTTGGCGGCGCTGATGGGCTTTGCGGGTGTTGCGCTTTTGGTGCTGGGCCCCAGTGCGGGATGGGATGGTCTCGGCGTGGCCGCAGCGGCCGGTGGCGCGCTTTCCATGGCGGCGGGCACTGTGCTTGCGCGCCGTTGGCGGCCCGATGTGTCGCTGACTACATTCACCGCCTGGCAGCTTGGCGCGGGTGGCATTCAGCTATTGCTGCTGGCGCTTGTTTTCGCGCCCGCCTTGCCAGTGATTGATGCGCCCGGCTTCTGGGCGCTGGCCTATCTTTCGGTGCCGGGGGCGGCAATCACCTTCCTGTTCTGGTTCCATGGTGTGGCGCGGCTTGAACCGGCGCGCGTGTCGTCGCTTGGGCTTCTCAGCCCTTTGATGGCGGTGCTGCTTGGCTGGGTGTTCCTGCGCCAAAGCCTTGACCTCCAGCAAATGGCTGGCGTGGCGCTGACGCTTGTCAGTGTGTGGGCTAGTCAGAACGCGGGCCGGTTGCCCGTGCTTTTCAAACTCTTTCAAACCTCCCCAAACAAAAGGATATAGATGATGAATATTTTGATATTCGGTGCTGCCGGTGAAGTTGGTCGCCGTGCGGTGGCGGAAGCTGTTGCGCGCGGCCATAAGGTAGCGGCCGTGGTGCGCAGGCCCGAACAAGTGGCAATGTTTTCAGATGATGTTGCTTGCCGTGTGGCCAACATTCAGCCGGATGACGTGCCAGCATCCCTGATGAAGGGCTATGACCTTGTGATCAGTGCCTTGCGCCCACCTGAGGGGCAGGAAGCCCTGCTGGTGGACCTGACGCGCGCGATTATCACCGCGGCAGCATCCGCCAAGGTGCGCCTGCTGATCGTGGGCGGGGCTGCCAGCCTGCGCCTGCCGGGCAAGGAAACCACAGTGCTGACAGAGCCAGGTTTCCTGCCGGAAGAGCTGTTGCCTATCGCTACCGCCTGCCAAGAACAATATGAGCTGTTCGAAGCCATGAAAGCCGATGACTGGGCCTATCAAACGCCGCCAGCCATGCTGCTGCCGGGCGAGCGCACGGGCGACTATCGGCGGGGCCGTGACGAGATGCTGACGGATGATGAAGGCGTGTCGCAAATCTCGATGGAGGATTTTGCCGTTGCACTGATCGATGAAGCTGAGCTAGGGCTTCATAAAGGGCAGCGCTATACGGTTGCCTATTGATGAAGGAGTGAGACCCCATGATCGCCCACTGGCCCGCCATCACAGAAGGATTTCTGGTCTCCTTCGGGCTGCTGTTGGCGATCGGGCCGCAGAATTTTTATGTTCTGCGGCAGGGGCTTCGGCACCGGCATGTGTTTGCCGTAACCACCACCACTTTCCTATCTGATATTGCCATGATCTCGCTTGGCGTTCTGGGTGTGGGCCGCGTGTTCGCAGACAATCCCACCGTTGCCTATTGGCTTGGATGGGGCGGTGTGGCGTTCCTGATGTGGTTTGCATTCAACAGCCTGAAGGGCGCGATCCGCCCCGAAGTGGTGACGGATGACCGGATCAACGCATCAGCGGGCAGTGCGGCCGGGCAGGGCGTGGGCATTGCGATCCTGCATGCGCTGGGGTTCGCGTGGCTTAACCCATGGGCCTATGTGGATACCATGGTGTTGATCGGTGGCGTGAGCGTGAAATACGGCAGGGATGTCGACCGCTTTGCCTTCCTGATAGGGGCGGTGGTGGCGTCGGGCATGTGGTTCTATGCCATTGGCTATGGTGCGAAAAAGGCCGCGCCCCTGTTCAAGAAACCCGTCACATGGCGCATTCTGGATGGTATCATCACGCTTGTCATGCTGGGGGTTGCCACGCTTCTCGTCAGGCACCAGATCAGCCTTTAATGCATGGTTGCATTGGGTGGGAAAACGCGTCACTCTGGGGCATGAGAATTCACCGATAGCAAAGCGAGGGGGATGCAATGCAACTGTGTGGCCATAGCGTTTCACCATATTTCGAGCGTGTCGTTATCGCGCTGGATATCAAGGGTGTGATGGATCAGGTTGAGCTTGCGGGCGTGCCCGGCGGCTTTAAATCCGAAAAGCATTTCAGCTATCACCCCCTTGGCAAGATCCCGTTCCTGATCAAGGACGACGGCACCAGCATTACAGAAGGCCAAGTGATCGCCGAGTATCTGGACCGTGTTCTGGATGGCCCCGACTTGATGCCCCATGATTTTGAACAGGCAACACAGGCCCGACTGATCGCCCGCGTGATGGACCTGTATTTTTCCGAAGCTGTAAAGCCATTTGGCCGCATCGCCTTTGGCGGTGAATCCACGGACGCAGAGGTGGAAAAGGCCAAGCTGGAAGACATTCCCATGGCTTTCAACTATCTGGAAAAATATATGGGCAATGGCCAGCGCGCGGTGGGCGATGACTGGACCATCGCCGACACGGCCTTGATCCCGCATCTTTATTGGTATGGGGCCCTGCAGGTGCGGTTCGACCTTGAAGGCTATGACCGCTGGCCGCGGCTTTTCGCCTATTGGAACCACGTGAAGGACACGGATATCGTGACCCGCTCGTTCGACCGGATCAAGGAATCCTATGACGAATTCTTTGGCGGGAAAGACGGATGAGCGAAGGGCCTGTTTATACGGCCCGCTGCCTGTGTGGTGCAGTGACGGCGGAAATTGCGGGCGAAGCCCTGTGGGTAAGCCACTGCCATTGCCCTTCGTGCCAGAAAGCCACCAGCGCCGCCTTCGCCACATACGTGGGGTTCGACAAAGCGGCAGTGCGCTTCATGGGGGATGAGCCCCGGCTTTTCAAATCCAGCCCCGGCGTTGAGCGGCGCTTCTGCCATTCGTGCGGCAGCCCGGTAAGCTTTGAAGGCGAGGCGTGGCCCGGCGAAATTCACCTGCATGCCGGTTTCATCAATGAAAGTGACCAGTTGCAGCCGGAAAGCCATGTATATGTACGCAGCCGTAAGCCCTGGGCAAAAACCGAAGACGGCCTGCCCACGTACCGCATGTTCCCAAGAGATGATGCATGAGGCTTTCTGTCGCTGCCTTCTTGCTATCCGCCCTCACCGCCGCACCAAACCTTCATGCGCAGGCGGATATAGCCAATTTCTGTTCCAAGTTGCCGAGGCCAGCCTATGGCGCGCTTGAGAAGAGAGCAGAAAGCAACGAGTGGTTTGAGGTCTATACCGTTGCGAACGGCGTGACGGCCATTTATGAACCCTTCCAGTGGCAGGAAGTGATTTCCTACCTGATCGAAGGCGAAGATCGCGCGCTGCTGTTCGACACAGGCAACGGCATTGAAGATATCAAGGCTGTGGTTGATCGCCTGACGGACAAGCCCGTTACCGTGATCAACAGCCATTCGCATTATGACCATGTTGGCGGCAACCACCAGTTCGGCCGCATTCTCTCGGTTTCCACAGATTTCTCACACGAGATGGAGCATGGCCTGCCGAATGCGGTGGTGCGCGAAGAGCTGTCACAACCCGCTTTGTGCAAAAGCCCGCCATCGGGTGCGAAGCTTGAAACCCATGTTATCAAGCCTTACAGCATCACCGGCACGCTGAAGGACGGCGATGTGATTGACCTGGGTGGCCGCACGCTGGAGATTTTGCAGGTGCCGGGGCACACGAGTGACGCGGTGGCGCTGCTGGAGCGCGACACCGGCTATCTGTGGATTGGTGACACATATTATAATGGCCCGATCTGGCTGTTTGCCCCGCAGACGGACCTTGAAGCCTACCGCGCTACGATGAAGCGGCTCGTTGCCCTTGCGCCAACGCTGACCAAGCTTTTTCCTGCGCACAATACGCCGGTGGAGAACCCAAGCGTGCTGCCCCGCGTTCAGGCCGCGTTTGAAAAGGTGGTTACCACCGACCTTGCGCCAGATTCGGTTGAAGACGGCATGGCGGAATTCCGCTTTGATGGCTTTTCTTTCATCATGCGCCCCGATTACCGGGCAATAACGGACTGATGACGCTGAAAGGTGTGTGTGGCGCACACTCCTCGCTTGTCCCAAACGCGAATCTAGGCTAATTGGGGCGCAAAGTTTTTTCCAAGATAAGAATAAGGAACAAGGCCCGATGGCTTCCTATCAATATGTCTATCAGATGCAAAAGCTCACCAAACAATATCCTGGTGGCAAGCAGGTTCTTAACGGCATCACCCTGAGCTTCCTGCCCGACGCGAAAATCGCGATTATCGGTCAGAACGGTGCGGGTAAATCCACGCTGATGAAAATCATGGCGGGCATGGACACCGAATTCGGTGGTGAAGCATGGGCCGCTGAAGGCATCCGCGTTGGCTACCTGCCGCAGGAACCGCAGTTGAACTCTGAAAAAGATGTGCTCGGCAACGTGATGGAAGGTTTTGCTGCGACGCAGGCGCTGGTGGATGAGTTCAACCAAGTGGCAGCCGACTACGGCATGGACCCTGAAAACATGGACCTGCTGAACAAGATGGGCGAACTGCAGGAGCAGATCGATGCGGCTGATGCGTGGGATTTGCAGTCTCAGGCCGAAGTGGCGATGGATGCCCTGAATTGCCCGCCGAATGACTGGTCTGTTGAAAACCTCTCTGGTGGTGAAAAACGTCGTGTGGCGCTTTGTAAGCTCCTCCTTGAGAAGCCGGAAATCCTGCTCCTTGACGAACCGACCAACCACCTTGACGCTGAAACCGTTGCGTGGCTTGAGAAACACCTGCAGCAGTATAAAGGCTGTGTGATCCTTGTAACGCACGACCGCTACTTCCTTGATAACGTGGTGGGTTGGGTGCTTGAACTGGACCGCGGCCAGGGCATCCCGTTTGAAGGCAACTATAGCGCATGGCTTGAAATGAAGACCAAGCGGATGGCGCAGGAAGAACGCGCGGACAAGGCCCGCCAGAAAGCAATGAGCGACGAGCTTGAGTGGATCAGGCAGAGCCCGAAAGCACGTCAGGCGAAATCCAAGGCGCGGATCAAGGCCTATGACGAAATGCTGGAGCAGCAGCAGGAGCGTGTGTCCGGCCCGGCGCAGATCAAGATCCAGCCACCGGCTCGTCTTGGCGGCAAGGTGATCGAGGCCCACGGTCTGACCAAAGCCTTTGGCGACAAGCTTCTCTTTGACAATCTTTCCTTCAGCCTGCCACCGGGCGGCATCGTTGGTGTGATTGGCCCGAACGGCGCGGGTAAAACCACGCTCTTCAAACTGATCACCGGCCAGGAACAGCCTGACGCGGGCACGATCGAAATCGGTGATACCGTGCACCTTGGTTATGTGGACCAGTCCCGCGATGCGCTCGACCCGAACAAGAACGTTTGGGAAGAAATCTCCGGCGGGCATGACATGTTCTATTTCGGCAAGCATGAGGTTTCGACCCGTGCGTATGTTGGTGCCTTCAACTTCAAGGGCGGCGACCAGCAGAAGAAGGTTGGCTTGCTT
>JABXIV010000241.1 GCA_013372925.1 Alphaproteobacteria bacterium | reverse complement strand
CTGTGTCAATGCAGATAGTATGATCATGTGAATGCGCCACGGTGTTCCCCTGAAATGGTAATTTTGGCGTATCTTAAATGGTTCCTGCAGCGGTTTCCAGCCCCTAAGGGCCGGAAAAAACGCTTATGGCAATCACTTCTTGCCGAGAAGTGACAAGGCCGCTGTTGTCATCGCCTCTACACCGCCTTTCAGCGTTGGCTCCGGCACGGGCGCAAAAGACGAGGAATGCAGGCTGGGGAGCTTCTTTTCCCCTTTTGCAGCGGCCGCCGCATCTTCAGCACTTACGGTACCCAGCCAGAAAATCAGGCTTGGGATCTTTTCTTCCGTACGGCTATAGAGCGCGAAATCTTCCGCTCCCATCACTGGCGACAGCACATGCACGCGGCCTGCCCCCAGCTTGGCTTCAAGCGTGCCGAACACCTTCTCTGTCAAGGCCGGGTCATTATAGGTGGCGGGCGTGCTTTCGCTGACAGTCATAACCGGCCACATATCCTCAGGCAGGCCGATTGACATGGCCTGTGCTTCGGAAATGCGCTTGATACCGTCCAGCAGGCGCTTGCGTACATCATCCTTGTAGGAGCGTACGGTCAGTTGCAGATGAGCGCCATCGGAAATGATATTGTGCTTGGTTCCCGCGTGGATTGACCCAACGGTTACGACCGCAGAATCAAGCGGTGATGTTTCGCGTGATACCAGCGTTTGCAGCGCCACCACGATCTGGGACGCCAGCACAACCGGGTCTTTGGTGGTGTGCGGGTAGGCACCGTGGCCGCCAATGCCCTTGATGGCCATATCAACCGTATCCACATTCGCAAGCGCATAGCCCTTTGCCATCCCCACATCACCGGCCTTCATTGTGGCGCTTACATGCAGGGCAAGGTTATGGTCCGGTTTTGGGAATTTCTTGAAAAGGCCCTCTTCAATCATGGCTTCCGCCCCCAGAACGCGTTCTTCTGCCGGTTGCCCAATCATCACCACCGTGCCGCGCCACTCGTCTTTCATTGCAGCAAGACGGCGGGCCGTGCCCACAAAGCTGGTCATATGCACATCATGCCCGCAGGCATGCATCACTGGAACGGTTTCGCCCTTGTCGTCCACGGTGGTGGCGGTACTGGAATAAGGCAGGCCTGTTTGTTCCTTCACTGGCAGGCCGTCCATGTCGGCGCGGATCATCACAGTTGGGCCTTTGCCGTTTTTCAGAACGCCAACCAGACCGTGGCCGCCGACATTTTCTGTCACGTCAAAGCCCGCAGCCCGAAGTTCACTTGCGATACGGGCAGCGGTTTTTTCTTCCTGCAGGGAGATTTCCGGGTTCAGGTGCAGGTGCGTGTATAACGCTTCCAGATAACCATAGTCTTGTGCGATGGCTGATTTCAGATCATCCGCCATAGCAGGCAGGGTTAAAGCTGTTGCGATTGCGGCGCCCAGTAGAATTTTTTTCATGTATTTTTCCTCCCAGTTAGAAAGAAAGATACATCGAACGGTCGTGCTTTCAAGCAGAATACTCTAGGCCAAACCACTACCTTTTGGTGCCAACGTCACATGCCTGTGCGTGGCAACAGAAAGGATCAGGCCATAGGCGATCATCCAGGTCAGCATGGCAGAGCCACCATAGGAAATCATCGGCAGCGGCACACCTACAACAGGCATCAGACCCATCACCATTGCCACATTGATCATGACATAAAGGAACAGCGTTACCGAAAGCCCGCCAGCCATCAATCGGCCAAATTGGTTTCTGCAACCAAGCCCCATCAACATGGCATAGCCGAGCACAAGGCCATACAGCACTAGCGTGATCGACGCGCCAATCAGGCCGAACTCTTCAGCCAGAACCGTGAAGATAAAATCGGTTTTCATTTCAGGCAGGAAGTTCAACTGGCTTTGGGTTCCTTCAAGAAACCCCTTCCCTGTCATGCCGCCAGACCCCAGTGCAATCTTTGACTGGGTAATCTGATACCCGGCCCCAAGGGGATCGGCCTCAGGATTCAGGAAGGTGAGAACCCTGTCTTTCTGGTAATCCCGAAGGAATTGCCAGGCCACAGGGATCGCAGCCGCAACTGCCACACCGGCGGCAACAAATATCCAGGCAGGCAGCCCGGCGAGGAACAGGATAGCAACTCCGCCCGCGATAATCATGATAGCTGTGCCCAAATCCGGCTGGCGATACACAAGGATAACGGGCAACAGCATAAGTACTGCAGGAACCAGCAAAGACCGCAGGCTGCGGCTTTGGTCATAATTTCTGCCATGGAAATAGCGCGCCAACGCCATAACAACAGCGATTTTCATCACTTCTGATGGCTGTAGGCGCATGAAGCCAATATCCAACCAGCGCTGGCCGCCCATGCCGGTCGCACCAACCACTTCCACTGCAAGCAATAGCGCAATGCCAATGGCCCACGCCGGATAGGCAAACGCCATCCAGTATCTGATGTCGATGATCGCAATGGTCAGCATCAGGATCAATGCCCCGATAAAACGCATGCTCTGGCGTGAAGCCCATGGGTCCCAGTGGCCGCCAGCCACGGAATACAGCATGGCAAAGCCAACACCCGCGATCATGCAATTGATCAGCACGATGGTCCAGTTAAGTCCCAGAAGGCGCTGAAGCGGGCTTTTCTCGTTCCTGCGAGGGCCAAACATACGGGCATTACCCATCAGGCTTCTCCTTCTTCCGGTAGCGGCGGGGTCATCAGGTCAAGCGCCTTGTCCATTATCGCGCGCGCAAGTGGTGCCGCAGTTGAGGAACCACCGCCACCATGTTGCACCAATATGGACACCGCAACCTGTGGGTCTTCCACAGGCGCATAACCGATAAACAAGGCATGGTCGCGCGAAGCCCATGGCAGCTCGTCATTATCGCGTACACCTTCCTGGTGCTCGGCTTCCGAGATTCGCCGCACCTGCGCGGTACCGGTTTTCCCTGCCTGCTTGGGTGCGTTTTTGGAGCGGCGATAATCATGCGCCGTGCCACCCGCTTCCATCACCATTTCCATGCCGCGCCGAACAATGCGCATGTGCAGAGGGTTAACCTCCATTTTTGAAAAGGCAGTGTCCGGGGCATCTGTTTCCAAGTCTTCGCTAACGAGCGACGGCTCCATATGGTTACCGGAGGCAAGCCGTGCTGTCATCAGCGCAAGCTGAAGCGGCGTCGCAAGCAGCGCGCCCTGCCCGATCGACACATTGAGCGTTTCACCACCGTGCCACGGCTGATTGAAAGCCGCCCGTTTCCAGGCACGGTCAGGCACAAGGCCTGCCTTCTCGCCATCAATACCAAGGTCATAATTTTGACCAAGGCCGAAGCGGCGCAGCATTTCGGCCATATGCTCGATATCCAGCTCTTCTGCGATCTGGTAGAAATAAACATCGCAACTATTGGAAATGGCACCTTTCAGGTCCAGCTTGCCGTGCCCGCCCCGCTTCCAGCAACGGAAGGTGCGGTTGCCAAACCGGTGCTGGCCATTACAGTAATGCTCGGTCTGTTCCGTGACAATGCCTTGCTCCAGTGCCGCAAGCGCAATGATAGGTTTCACTGTTGAGCCCGGAGGATATTGGCCGCTTACCGCCTTATTGATCAGCGGTTTCCTTGGGTCCTTCAGAAGCGCGTTCCAGTTTTCCTGGCTTATGCCGCGTGTAAATTCATTGGGGTCAAATGTCGGCGCTGAGGCAAGCGACAGGATCTCCCCGGTTTTGGCATTCATCACCACCGCGCCGGCCGCTTCTTCGCCAAGCTGCTGCATCACAAACTTCTGAAGTTCCGCATCAAGCGTCAGTTGCAGGTCACTCCCCGGCATAGCTTCCTGCCTTGGCGGCAACTCGCGAATTTCACGCCCCACTGCGTTTACTTCCACCCGGCGCGTACCAGCAGCCCCGCGTAACCGGTCTTCATACCGGCGCTCCAACCCTTGCCGACCAACCTTGAAGCCCGGAAGCTGATACAAAGGATTGGCCGCAACCTCTGCCTCTCCAGGGCTTGCTAGATAGCCAATCAGATGTGCAATCTGCTCTCCGTCAGGATAAAAGCGCGACAGGCCCGCGTCCGTAACAACGCCCGGCAAATCAGGCACCGCTACATTGACCTTTGCGAAGGTACGCCAGTCCAGCCCTTGCGCAACCGTGATCGGTACAAACTTGCGCTGGCGCTTGATCTGGCGCTCAAGCCTCGCGATCCGGCGCTCATCCAGCCGAACAACCCGACCGATCTTTTCCAGCGTTGCAGCAATTTCCTCAGCCTGTTCAGGGATCATGAAAACTCGGAAATCGGGCCGGTTCGTTGCAAGTTTGCGCCGCTTCCGGTCGAATATCTCGCCCCGTTCGGGTGCGATCAGCCTTAGCGCTACACGGTTCTTTTCCGCGCGTAGCTTGTATTTTTCACCCTGTACAATCGAGAGATAATAAAGCCTTCCGCCGAGAGCCGTAAGCACCAGCCCCTGCCCGCCCGCAAGCAACAGCGACCTGCGACTAAATGTCTGATATCTAAGGCCTTCCCTTGCCATGACTTACATTGCTGCCCGCCTCAGCCGACCCAGCAGAAAGCCAACCGGCGCATAGGAAAAGGCTGTCACAACCCACTGCAGGGCCAAAGGCTCAGGCGGTAGCATCGCGCCATAGACGAACGACACAACAAGCCAGGAAAGAACATAAAGCGCAAAAGACAAAACGGCAAAGATCACCCAATGGACAAGGCGGCTACGCCCTTTAAAGTGCTTGAGCTGGTTCAGCACGAAAAGCCGCGTCAGCAGCAACAGCACCATATTCAGCCCCATCGGCACATCCAGCCAGAGATCAAGGAAGAAACCCAGGACGGCACAGGCCCAATAAGGCATTAGAAGCGGCCTTGACGACAGCCAATAAAACACCGAAATCAGCACCAGATTTGGCATGGCAATATTGGCGGCACCAGTACCAAGCGGCACCATCATCAGGATCACCATCACAAAGGTGGCGATAACGGGCACAAACCCCGCGAAACCAAAGGATACTATTGCTGGCCGACGAAGCGCATTCATTGGCTGCCCTCCTTCGCATCTGGAATGGCTGCATCCTCATCCGGCACGGGGTTATAGGCCATAACCCTTACGTAATCGAGCTTGCCCAACAGGCCCAAAGGTTCCATCAAAACAAAATCATCAACCACATCAATGACACGTGCGACAGGTAGGTCAGGTGGGAAAGCGCCACCATGGCCTGAAGTCAGCAGCCTGTCGCCCACCCGCACCTGAACGCCTTGCGGCAAGAACCTTAGGCGAAGCAGTGATTCATTTTGTCCTTCAGCAATGGCCAGATCTCCTGTGCGTTCAAGGCGCACAGGCACACGGCTGTTAATATCGGTCAGCAGAAGTACACGACTGGTCCAGCGGCCAACCTGAATCACGCGACCGATAACGCCCGTTTCATCCACAACGGGGCTACCACGCGTAACCGCGTCCACGGAGCCAGCGCCAATCAGCACGCTACGTTCAAACGCTCCGCCGCCAACACCAATCACCCGGGTCGTGGCTGCGGGCGGCACTTCCCGTCCCGGCACTTTCAGCATGCTACGAAGGCGCTCGTTCTCGCGGGAAAGCTGCATGGCAGCCTCGCGCCACTGGCGCAGGCGATCATTTTCATCTCGCAGCTCTTCGTTTTCCAGATAGATGTCCGACACACCGGCGATGCGCTCAAGCCCTGCCTGAACGGCGCGAATGGGCTGCTCAAGCACACGCAGAACCGGCGCAACAATATCGTTTGCATAGGCTCTGATCTGATTTGGAACACCAGAGCCAAGAGCTTCAAAGGCCAACAAAGCGATCGCGACAAGCATGTAAGGCCAAAACCCGCCCCGCGCCCTGCCTCCACGTCGGAAACGGGGCGATGATGACAGGTTAGCGGAGTGCAGTGTCGGACTCAGCGGTCAGCCTCCCGGATAAAAGTAAAATCGAGGCGATTAATAGCTCTCTGTAAGCACGAGGCGAAGGCCAGGATCTTCGAGCGCACGCCCGGTTCCCAGCGCCACACACGTGAGCGGCTCTTCTGCAATGGTAACAGGCAGGCCAGTTGCCTTGCGGATTACAGTATCCAGATCCTTCAGAAGGCCACCGCCGCCGGTGAGAACAACACCGCGATCAACAATATCGGCTGCCAGTTCTGGTGCTGTTTGCTCAAGCGCAACTTTCACGCCTTCCACAATCTGGCTCACGGGCTCAGACAAGGCTTCGGCAACCTGAAGCTGGTTGACTTCCAGTTCTTTTGGCACACCGTTCATCAGGTCACGACCCTTGATGGTCATGGTCATGCCAACGCCATCTTCAGGCACAAGCGCCGTACCGATTTCTTTTTTGATACGCTCTGCCGTTGCTTCACCGATAAGCAGGTTATGGTTACGGCGGATATAGGCGATCAGGGCTTCGTCCATCTTGTCACCACCCACACGAACGCTGGTAGCAAACACGATACCGCACAGCGACAGTACAGCCACCTCTGTGGTACCGCCGCCGATGTCAACAACCATGGAACCCTGAGGCTCTGTTACTGGCAGGCCTGCACCAATCGCTGCTGCCATTGGCTCATCAATCAGATACACCTTGCGGGCACCAGCCTGCTCGGCAGATTCCTGGATGGCTTTCCGTTCAACGGCTGTGGACCCAGAGGGCACACACACAACAACCTGAGGGCTTGCGAAAGAGCGGTTATGCACCTTCTGAATAAAGTGCTTAATCATCTGTTCTGCAACATGAAAATCAGCGATTACGCCATCACGAAGCGGGCGAATAGCCTGAATACCGCTTGGCGTACGGCCCAGCATCAACTTGGCTTCATCACCAACAGCCAGAACCCTGTCACGGCCATGTTCGCTCTTGATCGCCACAACCGACGGTTCATTGAGCACAATACCGCGCCCTTTCACATAAACCAGCGTGTTGGCGGTACCGAGATCGATCGCCATATCAGACGAAAACATGCCGAGCAGCTTAGATAGCATTTAACCCTCTTATCCTGAAAGCTTCACTGAAGACCCAAAGGCCAAGGCACGCTCCATGCGTACAAAAGCCCATTTATGCGGTTATGGGCCAGATATGGGGAAATCACAAGAGGGGAGACGCAAGATAGTCCCATATTTTGCATTTTTTTTGCGGAACCGCATCAACGGCACAGAAATGAGGCGTAAGTCTGTAAAATTGTAGGCTTTTTTAGCACCAGAAAAAAACGGCGAGGGTGGAGCAAAGCCCCGGCCCTCGCCGCCATATCAACTACTGGATTTCAGAAGCTTCGCTTTGTGCCGTGCGGTATTCCAAAACAAAAGCAGCACCCAAAACAAGCGACATAACAACCATGATCCCGAAAGCCGGGTTCACGCCCCAGATAATCAGTTCTTCACCATTGGTGTAAAGCATATCGCCTCCATAGGACCCCCGTATGGCGTATGCAAACACAAATGCTGTTGTTATGAGCCAGTCAATGGCCAGCGCCAACAGCATCTTGCCCCGGTGAACCCCCTGCCAAAGCGCCAGCAACGCGAGAGAGGCGTTTGTTGCCAGTTGCCACACGTCGTGCATTCGTGCGTGCCCAGGCCAGGAGCTACTGAAAACATGGGTATCGCTTACTTCCATATATGGGAGCAATATCACATACAGAAGCGCAGTAACCACTATTGAAACTTTGGAGTACATTCGAATCTCCCGAAAGTTGACACTGTCAACATAGCTAAAATATTGACAGTGTCAATATAACTTGCCAAGATTCAGATATGAGCTTGAAAAAGAAAGATAAATTCCACCACGGCGACCTGCGTGAAGCGCTGCTTTCTGCGGCAGAGGGTCTGCTTGACGAAGGCGGTACGGATAAGGTGACGATCCGCGCCGTTGCCCGCGCCACGGGCGTGTCACACGCTGCGCCCGGCAATCACTTTGCCGACCGGAAGGCGCTGTTGACCGCCTTGTGCACAAGGTTGTTTACCGACCTACGGGACAAAATCGCTCAGGCGGTTTCATTGGCAGACAGCGCGGCGGAGGAACGCCTGTTCAGCTTTATGGATGCCCTTGTTGAATACGGGCTAACGCACAAGGAACGGTACCGCCTTCTGTGGCAGCCAGATATGATCAACAGCGAGGACACAGCCCTGCAGCAGATGATGGATGGCCTGTATGATGATTTCACAGACATCATCAAGGCGCTCTATACCGATGGCACCTATGACATAGACACGATCGCCGTGGCGCTTTGGTCAATGTGTCACGGCTATGTGGCCATGCGCGCCGACAATATGTTTGTGCCAATGGACGACAGCAAAACACGCTTGCCGCGCCACAGGGCGATGATCAGTTCCTACCTGAAGGGGCTTCAATAGGCCCAAAAAGCAAAACAGCCACAGGCTTAAAAGCCTGAGGCCGTTTTTACTATTCCTCGCGCGGCGCTACTTCGCAGCAGCAACCTTCTTTTCCTGATCCGGCGCTTTCTTTTCACGCTTTACCAGTAGCTTGTTCACTGCAGACACATAGGCCCGCGCGGCTGCGGTTACCGTGTCTTCATGCGCGCCCTGCCCGTTCACAGTGCGGCCGCCTTCTTCAAGGCGAACCGTACATTCGGCCTGCGCATCTGTGCCTTGCGTTACCGCATGCACCTGGAAAAGCTGCAAGTGCGGCTCAATATCGATCAGCTCCTTGATGGCGTTAAAGGCCGCATCCACGGGGCCGGAACCATAGGTAACGGTTTTCATCTTCTCGCCGTCAACGGCCATCGTCAGGTCAGCCACCGCAGATCCGTTGGAGCTTGAATAGGTGTTCAGGCTGATCACCTGCATACGGTTGGCCCAGGTCGCCACCTCGTCGTCCACCAGCGCCACAATATCTTCGTCATAGATATTCTTCTTGCGGTCACCCAGTTCCTTGAACCGGCGGAAACATTCCTGAAATGCATTGTCGCCCAGCTCGTAACCCAAGTCTTTGAGTTTGTCCGCAAAGGCGTGGCGGCCCGAATGCTTGCCCATCACCAGCGTCGATTTGGTAACACCCACGGATTCCGGTGTCATGATCTCGTAAGTTTCGGCCGCCTTCAAAACACCGTCCTGATGAATGCCGCTTTCATGCGCGAAGGCATTTGCACCCACGATGGCCTTGTTGTTCTGAACGGCAAAGCCAGTAACGGTTGAAACGAGCTTTGAGGCCCGCATGATTTCTTCCGTTTTGATGCGCGTATGATAGGGCAGCACATCGCCGCGGGTTTTGATCGCCATCACGATCTCTTCCATCGCAGCGTTGCCTGCGCGTTCCCCGATGCCGTTGATGGTGCATTCCACCTGGCGCGCACCACCCGCGACACCCGCAAGCGAGTTGGCAACCGCAAGCCCAAGGTCATTATGGCAGTGGGTGGAGAAAATCGCCTTGTCGGCATCCGGCACGCGTTCAATCACTGCCCGGAACATGGCCATATATTCGTCCGGCGTGGCATAGCCCACAGTATCCGGCAGGTTGATCGTCGTCGCGCCCGCCTTGATGGCTGTTTCCACCGCCTTGCACAAGAAATCAATCTCCGTACGGGTGGCATCTTCCGCCGACCATTCCACGTCATCCGTATAGCTGCGTGCATGGGAGACCGACTTGTGGATCGCTTCGATCACTGCTTCGGGCTCAAGCTGCAGCTTCACTTTCATATGCAGGGGGCTGGTGGCGATAAAGGTGTGGATGCGGCCCGAATTGGCTGGTTTGATGGCTTCGCCTGCCCGGTCAATATCACCAAGGGCTGCGCGCGCCAGCGAACAGACAGTGCTGTCCTTGATTTCCTTGGCAATGCGGTTCACGCATTCGAAATCACCGTTAGAGGCAATGGCAAAACCAGCCTCGATCACATCAACCCGCATGGCTTCCAGCACACGCGCGATCTGCAGCTTTTCTTCAAGCGTCATGGACGCGCCCGGCGATTGCTCGCCATCGCGCAAAGTTGTGTCAAATATCCGCACACGGTTTGCTTCACTGTGTGACATGGTTCTGTTCCTGAATTTTCTAATAAGGTTCTGAATGAATAATTTCAGCGGGCATTACCCTTAAGCACCGAAGCACACATGTGCCGCCACTGGCGATGCTCAAGGGCCTATAAGTCGGCCAGCCCCAGATAGGAGATCAGCGCCGGCTAGAAGCCCTGCGAGTAGAAGAGAAAAAAGGAGTGCAGAACAGGCAATGATGCGCGTGCGCTCAATTGCTTCGCGACGGGTGATCGCAATGGCCTTGGCCTGTTGTTTTTTCGGTACCCGACTGTGCATCCGTCTTCGACCCTTTGCAATTCCTAAGGTTTCGGGGCTTTTGACCCCAGAAATCTAGAAGTAGCATATTATTTTATTTTCGCAAGAATCAAATTTCAGAAACTTTATTTCAAAAGGTAACATCAGAAACTAATTTTTATTACAAAACCCCACTTCGGCAGCCGTCCCCTTTTTTTATAAAGCAAGGAGCGACGCCAAAGCGGGGTTTACAATTTTTAAAAGCCGAAGCCGGGGCTTAGAACTTGTAGCCTACTGTCAGGCTCCACCAACGTGGGCGAGCATAGGACTCTTGGGAATAACCACCGAAGGAAGACACATCGAAGCCGATTACCTGATAGCGGTTGTCAAACACATTGTGCACCATGGCGGATACTGACCAATCCTCAGCATAAGCATCCCATGTCAGGCCAACGTCCACTTTCGCATAACCATCAAACTTGTGCGCCGTGAAGTTCCTGAGGTTGCTATAGAAGCTGGACTGATAGGACACACTTGTCTGCGCAGCCATAGACCCTTCAAAGGCATCCCAAGAATAACGCGCCACACCAGAAAGCTGCCATTTCGGCGTATATGGTGGCTTAACATCCTTGGTCAGGCCTGGAGCGATAGTAACGTCTTTAACGTCCGCATCAATATAGGCCACGGTTGCAAGCAGGTTCAGGTTCTTCGTTGGTGTAGTTGTGAGCTCCAGCTCAAAGCCTTTATAGTCAGCATCAACGTTCGACACGAAGCCTGAATTGTTGGTCCAGGTGAAGGCCTGATAGTCTTTGTAATCATAATAGAATACAGCACCGTTCAGACGCGTCTTGCCATCAGCAAACGACTTCTTGAAACCTGCTTCATAAGAAACCAGTACTTCTTCATCGTATGGGATTTCTTCATCAGACAGGGTAACACCATCAAACAGTTTGGCATTGAAGCTGCCCGCCTTCACACCGCGGTTGATACCTGCATAATAAAGGGATGATTCATCCGGGGAGAACTCCAGTTGCAATTTGCCGGACCACAGGAACGTGCTTGTAGTATCGTGGAAATCCGCGCGTGGCACATAGCCGGTTGACGTTTCCAACTCCACTAAACGGTCGTCGGCATTTACATATTCGCCGATCTTCTGCGTGTAGTTTTTGTCTTCAAAACCGCCGCGCAGACCCGCAACCAGTGTCCACTGGTTATTCAGTGCATAATCAACCTGACCAAACGCCGAGTAGGAGTGTGTTGTCAGGTGGCCTGTTGTGTTGTCCTCAAACGGCATACCAGGGAGGCCGATTGCAGCCAGGAACGGAGAATTCTCCGGATAAGCAAGACCCTGGGTTACCTTTGCATCCACATACAGATAGTATGCCCCAGTTACCCATTTAAACTTGTCATTGGAGCCATCCAGGCGCACTTCCTGGCTGAACTGGTCGATCTCGCCCAATGAGTGATACAAGGCAAATGGCGTTGGAGACTGGTCTGAGTCCAAACCAACAGAACGGTCAAAATGCTTATAATCAGAGATAGCTGTCAGCGTGCTTTTCTCGAAATTATGGGTCAGTTTGCCTGCGAAGCCATAGGAGCTGATATCGTTCTCGTCGGTGAAGGCAAAGTCCTTCGCCGTAAGGTTGCCGCTACCATCTGGGTCGATATAACCGAACAGGTCACCGCCTACGACCGGACGAACACCATCGGAGTCATTATCGGCAAACAGGTCGATACAAGCACCCGTTTCAGCGGAAAGCGCTTCACAGCCCGCTGCAACATCACGGGAATATACCGTATCAATGTGACGACCTTCCGCATCAAGAACAGCAACCGTTGCTGTTTGCTGGTATGGGCCTTCACTCTTGTTTGTGTCCGCAAAGTTGGCTGCAAGCCACAACTGCGTATTTACAGAAAAATCAAACTGAAGCTGGCCACGGATTGCGATTGTGTCATCGTTATAGCCATCTTGGCCGCCACCAGGCGTGCCAGTCACGCCCTGCGCGTCGGCGCCTGAATATACGTTTTTCAAAATTTCGTCGTGTGTGTTGTACATGGCAGACAAACGACCAGACACCACATCACTGATCGGGCCACCAAAGGCGCTCTCAAGTTTAACCTGATTGTAGCGGCCATAAGTGGCGTTCACGTACCCTTCAGTTTCTTTGGTCGGCTTTTTGGTGATAGCATGCACAAGACCACCCGTTGCGTTACGACCAAACAGCGTGCCTTGTGGGCCACGCAGCACTTCAACGCGGTCAACATCGAACAGGCCAAAAGTCTGGGCCTGCGTACTTGCCAGATAGCCCTCGTCAACATACACCGCGACCGGTGCTTCAGCATGGTCGGCAAAATCGTTTTGCACAACACCGCGTATAGCGAACAACGCACGCTGGCCACCAATATCACCTGCCATGGATACGCCCGGCGACAGACCGATCACATCAACACTGGAGGTCAGCCCCAGAGCCTGAATTTGTCGGCCAGAGAAAGCCGTTACCGCAATACCGACATCCTGAATGGATTCAGAACGCTTCTGCGCTGTAATCTTGATCTCGTCAAACATCAGGCTGAAATCTAATTCTACGCTTTCAGCCGTTTCATTTTCCGCTTCTGCAACTACAGCAGATGACATCACAGCCAAGCCCAGCACGGAAGCCAAAGCTGACGATGTCAACAATTTGCCGAGCCGGGATGGCTCAAACATTTGAGTTTTCATTTCTGGAATACCCTTAAAATACGTTTCTTGCGACGGAGATACCGTCACCCCATTAGCCAAAGAAACAACACAGCCTCTCGTATCCTATTGCCCCTTCTGGATTGTCATCCAGAAACATCAGGTGCTGTTTCCTCAGCGCGGCGCGCAAACTGGGGGATATTCCTTAATAGAAACTTACCTAAAGATACTTTTATCAAAAAAATGAATAAATTTCATTTTTTTGCAAAAAATCCAGCCGAATAGTTTAAATGTTCTTTATTTTTATATAGTTAAATGGTTTAGGTGTATTCAAACAATGGATATAAGACGAGACAAAAGGGGTAAAAATTTCTTCTCTCACACGAAGAAGCAAAAAGATATTCTTTCTCGATTCAAAGCAGTAGGTACCCGCTTTTCAACCTCTTCCCCTAGGAAAATTGCGGCGCACCAGAGGTCCTAATCTTTATTTCCCTACAGCAGCTCTTCAACCGGCAGGTCATAGTCGATCTCGTCACACCATTCGCCTTTCACAAAGGTGCGCTTTTCAAAGAACTGCCCGCGCCGGAAACCGAGACGCTCCAGCACCCGGCCAGAGGCCGGATTGCGGGCATCAATATCCGCGCTGAAGGTGTGCACCCCCAAGGGTTCAACAAGGGCTGGCAATAAAGCCCGCAGGGCTTCGGTCATATAGCCCCTGCCCTGCGCGTTCGAGCCAAGTCCATAGCTCACACGCACGTTTCCCGCCCCCTCAAGCGTCGTACCGTTGCCGATACCAATATCGCCCACTGGTTCGCCCGTGGCTTTTTCCTCGATAATCAGCCGGTACGACTGGCCTTCCTCAAATGGCGTAGCAGCCGCCATCTTTGCGCAGTAAGCCCTCGCGCGCTCCATGTCATAGGGATAATCCCACAGCGTATAACGCGCCACGTCGGCATCGTTGCGCCAGCCATGGAAGGCCACCGCATCGCTTTCACGGAAAGACCGGATGATCAGCCGATCACTTTCAATGGGTAAAATATCAGTCATAGCAAGAGCTTACCAGCCACCCACCCCCTGTAAAGGCAAAAAAAAGGGCGATCCCAGGAGAGGATCGCCCAAGAACTCTACGCTAGAGTCTAAGGGGGTTAGTTCTTTGCCTTATCGACAAGCTGGCCCTCTTTCATCCATGGCATCATGCCACGGAGTTTCGTGCCTACTTCCTCGATTGGATGACGTGCAGCAAGACCACGATGAGCCTTCAGCTCTGGGTTGCCTGCGGCGTTATCCAGCATGAAATCCTTCACGAAGCGGCCCTGCTGGATATCTTCCAGCACGCGCTTCATTTCAGCCTTGGTTTCATCGGTGATGATACGAGGGCCGGTTTTATAGTCGCCATATTCAGCGGTGTTCGAGATGGAGTAGCGCATGTTGGCAATGCCGCCTTCATAGATCAGGTCCACGATCAGCTTCACTTCATGCAGACACTCGAAATAAGCCATCTCTGGTGCGTAACCCGCTTCTGTCAGCGTCTCGAAGCCAGCTTTGATCAGCTCAGACACGCCGCCACACAGCACAGCCTGCTCGCCGAAGAGGTCAGTTTCACACTCTTCCCGGAAATTGGTTTCAATGATGCCGGAACGGCCACCGCCAATTGCAGAGGCGTAGGAAAGGCACAAGTCATGCGCCTTGCCGCTTGCATCCTGATCAACTGCGATCAGGCACGGCACGCCTTTGCCTGCCACATACTGGCTGCGAACGGTATGACCCGGACCTTTTGGCGCAACCATGATCACATCAAGGTCTTCGCGTGCTTCGATCAGGCTGAAGTGGATGTTCAGGCCGTGCGCAAACATCAGCGCAGCACCCTGCTTCATGTTGGCGTGCAGTTCGTCGCGGTAGATAGCGGCCTGATGCTCATCGGGTGCCAGCATCATCACCATATCAGCCTCTTTGGCAGCCTCGGTTGCTGTCATGCATTCAAAGCCAGCGGCTTCAGCCTTCTTGCGTGTGGATGACCCTTCACGCAGGGCAACAATCACGCGGGAAACGCCGCTGTCGCGCAGATTGCCGGCATGGGCGTGGCCCTGGCTGCCGTACCCAACGATCGCAACCGTTTTGCCTTTCACCAGATTAACGTCGGCGTCACTATCAAAATAAACTCGCATCTTCACTATCCTTTTGGTGGGCCAAGCCCGTCAAAATATTTCAACTCAGAACCGCGGCACCTGCGCCCCGGTCATAATTCTTCAAAGCCCCTGTTCACCGCGCGCCAGGGCAACAGCCCCGGTGCGGGCCACTTCCACAAGGCCAAGATCGCTCATCAGGTCTACAAAGGCGTCAAGCTTGTCTGCCTTGCCTGTCAGCTCGAAAACGAAGCTGTCACGGCTGGCATCCACCACCTGTGCGCGGAACGCATCGGCAAGGCGAAGCGCTTCAACCCGCTTTTCACCAACACCAGCCACTTTCACAAGCGCCAGGTCACGGCTGACAAAATCGCCTTCGATTGTCAGATCTGCCACTTTGTGCACAGGCACAAGGCGATCAAGCTGCGCCTTGATCTGTTCGATCACCATGCGCGTGCCCGACGTAACAACCGTGATCCGCGATGTTTCGTGGCTTTTGTCCACGGTAGACACCGTCAGGCTTTCAATATTATAGCCGCGGCCTGAAAACAGACCAATGACGCGCGCCAGCACACCCGCTTCGTTATCCACGATAACGCTGATGGTGTGTATTGCGATTGGGCCAACTTCTTTCATATTCGAGCCGTCCATCTTGCTGATTACTCTTCCACTTTCAGATTAACGACCAAATCACACAACCGCCAGCGCTTCGTCGTCTTTTGGCTTCGTGATTACGTCACCCGGCAGTAGCATCTCGTTGTGGGCCGCGCCCGCAGGCACCATCGGGAAACAGTTTTCAATTTTGGCAACACGGCAATCTAGCAACACTGGGCCATCATGATCGATCATCTCTTTGATCGCATCGTCCAGCTTGGCCGGGTCTTCAACCGCCATGCCCTTGATGCCGTAAGCTTCCGCAAGTTTCTGGAAATCAGGCAGGCTATCGGAATAGCTGTGTGACCGGCGACCATCGTAGGAAAGATCCTGCCACTGACGCACCATGCCCATATATTCATTGTTCATGATGAAGATTTTCACCGGCAGCTCATATTGGGAAATGGTTCCCAGTTCCTGCAGGTTCATCTGGAAGCTCGCGTCGCCGGACACATCAATGCACAGCCGGTCAGGATGGGCGATTTGCGCACCAATGGTGGCCGGAAGGCCGTATCCCATGGTGCCAAGGCCACCCGATGTCAGCCAGTTGTTCGGCCTGTCGAACTTCAGGAACTGGGCCGCCCACATCTGGTGCTGCCCCACTTCCGTGGCGATAATGGCGTTCTGGCCTTCAATAAAATGCTGCAGGCGCTCAAGCGCCTTTTGCGGCATGATCACGTCAGCGCTATCTTCATACGACAAGCATTCCTTCAGGCGCCAGCGTTCAATCTGGTCCCACCAGGCCACAAGCGGCGGCTGCTTGGCCGACAGGTTTTCTTCTTTCCAGATTTCGATCAACCGCTTCAACGCGCTGGCTGCATCCGCAATAACCGGAATATCAACCGCCACATTCTTGTTGATGCTGGAAAGATCAATATCCACCTGAATTTTAGTAGATTCCGGCGAGAAGCCATCAATCCGGCCGGTTACACGGTCATCAAAGCGCGCACCAATGGCCAGCATCACATCGCAATCATGCATGGCGTGGTTTGCTTCCCATGTGCCGTGCATGCCCAACATGCCAAGGAACTGATTGTCAGACGCCGGATAAGCCCCCAACCCCATCAGTGTGCTGGTAACTGGCATTCCGGTCATTCTGGCGAATTCCGCCAGCAATTCAGAAGCTTCCGGCCCGGCATTGATGATACCGCCCCCGGAATAGATGATCGGCCTTTCACCGGCTGCCAGCGCGTGCGCGGCTTTCCTCAGGGCTTCTTCATCGCCTTCGGTTTGCGGGCGATAGGTGCGATGCTCCTGATGGCCGCTGCGCGCGTAAGGCGCTTTTTCGATCTGCACGTCCTTGGGCATGTCGATCACAACAGGCCCGGGACGGCCGTTCGTAGCCACATAAAAGGCTTCAAAGATCACATCCGGGATCAGGCCTGTTTCCTTCACCAGATAGTTATGCTTGGTGCAAGGGCGCGTGATACCAACAGTGTCTGCTTCCTGAAAGGCATCATTGCCGATCAGGTGCCGGGCAACCTGCCCCGTGATACAAATGACCGGGATGCTGTCCAGCATCGCGTCGGTCAGGCCGGTCACGGCATTCGTGGCGCCTGGGCCTGATGTTACCAGAACAACGCCCGGCTTGCCGGTGGTGCGTGCATAGCCTTCGGCTGCATGCACGGCTGCCTGCTCGTGGCGCACCAGAATATGCTTGATTTTGTCCTGCTTGAAAATCTCGTCATAGATGGGCAGCACCGCACCGCCCGGATATCCGAAAATGGTATCGACACCTAGATCGACCAGCGCCTTAAGGATCATTTGTGCGCCGCTCATGTCAGCGCCTGTTGCCTTGTCGCTAGCGGCCTTTTCGGCTTGCGCCGCCGGGCCATTTTTCAGATCTGTCGAAGTCATTTTTCATTTCCGTTCAATACAGTTCCAACCGAACCTGCCCTCACAGGGTGCCCGGTCCAAAAGTGCGACGATCCCAGTTACGAGTTGGGGGCGCTTATGAGGCGCCACACCCTCTAAAAGTTGGGGGCGCTCCAGGAGCGCCCCCGGGGTGGGTCTCGTCACAGTAGAGCCTCTTGGGCAAAAGGCTCCAGACATCGGCACCTGGGCTGGCGTGGCACCGATATGGTCCTTTTATTGTACGAAAATTACTCAGTCAACCGCTTTTGTGATCTTTTTGTTCAAAAAATCCCGGTAATGACTTTCCGAAAATTGCGCAGGAAAGCGTTCCCAATCTCCAAACTGGTTCCTGAACCACGTCAATTGGCGCTTTGCAAATCGCCTCGTTTGCATCTTTGCATCCTCTACCGCTTCCTCAAGCGGCATCTCCCCCCGGCGATAGGCAATCAGGGACGGCACGCCAAGCGCGCGCATCAGTGGCAAGGCCGGATCAAGGTTGCGCGCCATCAGGGCATCCAGCTCTTCCCACGCGCCCTCCTCCAGCATCAGGTTGAAACGGCGATTGCAGCGGTCATACAGAACGTCGCGGGGCGGATCGAGCACGATCTTGGTCAAAAGCCCGGCGTCATCCACTGGCTTCATCGGACCCGGTTCGGTTTCGGCCTGCCACGCGCTAATGGGCTTGCCTGTGGCATGATACACTTCAAGCGCACGGCAGATGCGCTGGCCATCACCGGGGAAAAGGCGTTCTGCTGTTTTCGGGTCAACCTTGGCTAGTTCTGCATGAAGGGCTTCACTGCCTTCCTCGTCGCAACGGCGGCGAATATCACTTCTGATGTCATCGGGGATATCCGGGATCACGGCCATGCCGTCCAACAGCGTTTTGAAATACATGCCAGTGCCGCCAATCACGATCGGCGTTTGCCCCGCCTGCCACGCAGCCTCAATCTCACGCATGGCATCCTTCGCCCACGACGCCGCCGATGACACCTCCGTGGCATCCAGATAACCATAAAGCCGGTGCGGCGCGAGGGCTTCTTCCTCGGCACTTGGGCGCGCGGTAATCACCCGCAGGTCCTTGTATACCTGCATGCTGTCAGAATTAATGATCACACCGTTAAGATCTT
>JABXIV010000101.1 GCA_013372925.1 Alphaproteobacteria bacterium | reverse complement strand
GTGCCCGGCTTGTCTAGTTTTTTGCATTCAGATGATTGTTCAGATGCACGCATAGATGTTTTTTCCATCAATGCTGCGCCTGACATGGGTGTATGGGGGAAAATTGGCTATATGCGCCAAATTTGGCGATCAGGTTGAATGTATTCATTAACTTAATTTTTTAGGAGTTTGTATGGCACAGCAAAGTGTGGCAGCGAGCCAGATCGTTTACCGTGATTTTTGGGGGACGGAATTTGATGACATTATTCAGGGCTCTGCCGATTGGGATACGATCTTTGGCTTGCAGGGCAATGATACTTTAAGCGGTTTTGATGGGGACGACGGCCTGTTCGGCGATGAAGGTGATGATTTCCTCTATGGCGGAAATGGCAACGACTTCCTGATAGGCGGGAATGGCGCTGACTATTTGGCCGGTGAAGCCGGGGACGATTTGCTGAACGGCGGCAATGGTGCTGATTATTTGTCTGGCGGAACTGGCGCTGACCTCCTTGAGGGGGACGCAGGCAATGATACGCTAACCGGCGGTGACGGTGATGATATGTTGAACGGCGGCTGGGGTGCCGATGTTCATGACGGGGGCGCCGGTGTCGATACAGTTACCTTCTCATATTATGTAAACACGACAAGTAATGCAGGATTGGCCATCAACCTCGCGACAGGTGGGAATGGCTATGAAGTATTTATCGACATTGAAAATATCATTGGCACCAACTTTGATGACTTGATCACTGGGTCAGCAGATAACAACCGACTGTTTGGTGAGGAAGGGGATGACAATATCACCGGCGAAGGAGGAGACGATGCGCTATTCGCTGGCTCTGGTGATGATACCTTGAGTGGCGATGATGGCGCGGACGAAGTCCATGGCGATGATGGTGATGACCTTCTTTCAGGCGGTGCTGGCGATGACTTTGTTACAGGCGGTTTTGGTGCTGACACGCTGAAGGGCGAAGCCGGGGCCGATGGGCTGTATGGCGATGAAGGTGATGACCTTATTTCAGGCGGCGCTGGCGATGACTTTGTTACAGGCGGTTTTGGTGCCGACACGCTGAGGGGTGATGACGGAGCAGATGTGCTCTATGGCGAAGATGGCGATGATTTCATCGATGGCGGCAGTTGTGATGACTTCGTTGTTGGCGGTTTCGGTGCTGACACGCTCAAAGGTGCAGCCGGAGACGACATGCTGCTTGGTGACGAAGGCAACGATATTCTCAGTGGCGGCTTTGGCGCTGATCTGCTTGTGGGCGGCGATGGCGACGATCTTCTGGACGGCGGCTGGGGTGCTGACGTTCACGATGGCGGTGCCGGGAACGATACAGTGAATTTCGAATATTATACCGGTAGCTCAATCCTGTTTATCGACCTCTCCGAAGGCAACGACGGCTATGAAAAATTCGTTGATGTTGAGAATGCCGTTGGCTCAAACATGCGCGACTGGATCAAGGGCACCGACGGTGTGAATGTGCTGGAAGGTCTGGCAGGGGATGACACGCTGACCGGTGGCGCAGGTGCTGATGTGTTTGTGTTCAGCGCGGCTGACGGCTCCGACACGATCACTGATTTCACTAGTGGTGAAGATGTGCTTGACCTGTCCGCAACCGGCCTTGTGTTTGCTGACCTGACGATCAGCACAGACCCTGTTTCTGGCGTGGATGCGCTGATCACCTTTGGCGGGACCAGCATTTTGCTGAACGGTGTTTCCGCAGCCAATGTTACGGCTGACGATTTCATCTTCGGCTAGGCAGGGGTTGACCACAGAAAACAAAGAAGGCGTGGGCATCAGCCCGCGCCTTTTTCTTTTGCCGGATATTTATTGTTCCGTATGCGGGGTTGGGTTCAGGCTTTGGCCCGGCTGCAGGCGTTCGCCGCCGCGAATGATGATCTGGTCGCCCGCCTCTACACCGCTCGCAAGCGCCACCCACAGGCCCACGGTGGCCGAAATATCTGCGTTCACACGTTCGGCCTTGCCGTCAGCCCCCACCTTGAAAAGATAGGCGCTGCCGCCCTTGATGATGATGGCGTCGCGCGGCACGGCCACGGCCTCGATTTTATCGCCCTTGGGCAGGCTTACCATCACCGGCGTGCTGACAACCCAGTCTTTAGCATCGGCGCTGAGGCGCACTTCAACCATGCGGGAGATGGCGTCGCCCACGGGCACCACGGTACGGATGGGCTGCATGAAGGTGCCGCGTTCGCTTTTCACTGTCACGGCTTCGCCTGTTTTCAGGTAGGGCGTGATGGCGATGGGCGCGGGCATAGCGATTTCGATATTCTGCGTGTCCACAAGGCGCAGCACTTCTTTGCCTGTGGTCATATATTCGCCCTTGTTGGCAAGGCGCTGAACCACATGGCCGGGGAAGGGCGCGCGGATTTCGGTGCGGGCCACATCGCCGCTGGCGCGGTCAAGGCTGGCGCGGGCGTCTGCCATGGCCTGCCGGGTCATCTCACGGTTGGCGAGGGCTTCATCAAGCCGGGCCTGTGAGGCGTTGTTCTGCGCCGCCAGTTCGGTGAAGCGCTTCACTTCGGCCTCGCGGAACGCAAGGTCAGCCTCCAGCCGCTTCAGGTTGGCCTTGGCGCGGCGTTCGGCGATCAGCAGCAGGCGGCTGTCGATCCGGGCGATCACGTCGCCTTCCTTCACGGCTGCGCCCACATCGGCAACCCACAAAAGCGGGCCTTCCACCTCGGCGGCGATGCGGCTGTCATGCAGGCTGATCACGGTGCCGGAAACATCCATCTGCGGGGCCATTTGGCGTTTCACGGCGACAACGGTTTCCACCTGTGCGGGCGGCATCTGCCCCATGCCCTGTGCCAAAGCGGGCGTTGCGGCAAAAAGGCTGAGCGCCAGTGCGGCGGGTTTCAAAATCTGTTTGTTCAAAATCGTCTGCATGGAAAATCCTGCTATCAAAATAATCTTATTCTGCCGCGTGGGCTTCTGGGCTTTCACCGTCTTCACCGAAGCGGCGAAGCTGGTCTGGCGTTGGGGGCGCAACCCGGCTTGGTGCCAGCTGTAGCAAGCTTGGCAGCAGCAACAGCGTGAACACGGTTGATATGCTCATGCCGCCCACAATGGCCGCTGCCATGCCGCGATAAATTTCTGACCCCGCACCGGGGAATACCAGCAGGGGCAGCATGCCGAACAGGCTTGTCAGTGTGCTCATGAAAATCGGGCGCAGGCGCAGCTTCAGGGCTTGTTGCACAGCGTCCACCCGGTTCATACCGCGGCTTTGCGCCTTGCGGGTTTGTGCCACCAGAAGGATGGCATTGTTCACCACAAGCCCAAGCAGGATGATGAAGCCGATCATGCCCAGCAGGTCAAGCGGCTGGAACTTGATAGCATTCAATATGGCGATACCGATCATGCCGCCCGCGCAGGCCGTCAGGATGGAAACCACCACAAGGAAGGCATCCAGAATCGACCGGAACAGCCCCGCCAAAATCATCATCAGAAGCGCGATGGCCACCAGGAAGTTGCCGCCGATAGTGCCAAGGGCGTCTGCCAGGTCTTCCGCGCTACCGGCGTATTTGATGGTGCCGTCTGCGGGTAACAGGGCCTTCAGGCCCGGTTCAACCTTGGTTTTCAGCTCGTTGATCAGCGTATCAAGCGACATGCCTTCAGGCGGGTTCACCAGCAGGCTGTAGGCGCGGTTGCGGTCAAACCGCACGATGGCGTTCGGCCCCAGCACCGTGGAAATGGTTGCAAGGTCACCCAGCGGTACAAGCCCGCCAAGCGGGGTCATCACCGGCAGGTCAGCCATTTGTTCGGGCGTGTCAAACCGATTGGACTTGAGGTAAATATCAAGCCGCCCCTGGCCATCGAAATATTGCCCAAGCCAAGCGCCCTGGCCCAACTCGAGGATCACCATTGTCAGATCCTGGCGGGTCCAGCCCACTTCGGCGAGGCGCCTGTCGTTGGGGTCGAACCGCAGTTCTGTGGTTTCGGCGAACGGGTCGGGCTGCGGGTTCGCGGTGGCACCCGGAATGGCCCCCATCACAATGCCCATGCCCTGAAGCGCCGCGTTCTTGGCGGCCGAGAGGTCGGTGGAGCTGATGCGCACTTCAACGCTGTTCTCGTCGCCAAAGCCGCCGAACAGGCTGCGCCGCATGGTGAAGCCGAACAGGTCCGGGATGCCGCTGATGATCTCGGATTGCACCACATTCTGCAGGTCGCCCAGCTCTGTTGCGTCCTCGGCGTTTAATGCTAGCCAGCCACCGGTTGCGCCGGGGAAGGACCAGAAGAAATAATCCCGCACCTTGGGTTCTTTTTCACCCTTCAGGTAGGGCTGGATGCGGCTGTCCAGCAGCTGTGCGATTTCCTTGTCGGCGGTTTCCACATTGGTGCCGGGCGGGAAAAACAGGAAGCTGTCCACTGTGTCGCGCTTCACGGGTGGCAGATAGTTCAGTTGCGGGATAAAGACCACAACAAGCCCAACCGAAAGCGTGATCAGCCCGGCCACCCACGCAATGCGGCGGGTGGTGGTGTTGGTCAGCGTCATCAGCGTGTCGCCGAAACGGTCCCATACACTGCCGCCTTCATTGTCTTCGGGCAGGGTGCGCATCCAGAAACGCGCCATGGTGGGCAGTACGGTAACCGCCACCAGAAGCGAAATGGCAACCCCCACGGCGATGGTGAGCGCCAGGTCAGCAAACATCTGGCCAACGGCATCCTCAAGGAACATCACCGGGATAAACACAGCCACCGTTGTGGCGGTGGAAGCCAGAAGTGCGCCCCAAACCTGCGTTGCGCCAAGGTCGCTGGCGTCGCGCGGGCTTTCGCCGCGTTCGCGCAGGCGTACGATGTTTTCAAGCACCACAATGGCGGCGTCCAGCACCATGCCGGTGGCAAAAGCAAGCCCCGCCAGCGAGATCACATTCAGCGTACGCCCGGTTATGCCCAGCACAACAAAGGTGGCCAGAAGCGAAATCGGGATCGCCAGCGAGATCAGAAGCGTGGCGCGCCACTGGCGGAGGAACATCCACAACACAGCCACAGCCAGCATCATGCCGATGATCAGGTTGCTGGCCAAAAGGCTGATCGACCGGTTGATATAGCGGCCCGGGTCGAACGAATATTGCGCAGCCATGCCGCGGTCCTTGAACACGGTGTCGTTCAGTTCCGCGATCTTGCTTTTCACGCCTTCAAGGGCCTCCAGCACGTTGGCATCGTTGTTTTTCTTGATGCCGAGGCGGAAGGCCTGATTGCCGTTCTGGTAAATAAAGCCGTCTGGCCGGCCGGGGGCCACCTTCACGGTTGCGATATTGCCAAGTGTGATGGGCAGGCCGCCGCGCCACTCAAGGATCAGGCCTTCAAGTTCTTCGATGTCGTACCGGCCTTCAAAGCGCACGGTATATTGCCTGCGCCCCACATCTACGAAGCCGCTTGATATGTCTGCCGACTGGCCGATGCGGCCGGGCACGCGGGCGATATCGATGCCCAGTTCTGCCGCCTTGTAGGGGTCAAAAATAATCTGGAGCTGTTCACCACCGCCGGTGCCGTCATCAAATTCGATGCTGGCCACACCGTAAAGCGACTGCAATTCAGGCACGATCACATCGCGCATATATTTGGCGTTCTCTGTCCGGCGGTCTTCCGTGCCGGGCAGTTGCTG
>JABXIV010000035.1 GCA_013372925.1 Alphaproteobacteria bacterium | reverse complement strand
TCCGAGACCGGCGCAGTGCTTGAATTCAATACTACCATCGACGGTATTCACATCGACGGTATCGACATGATTACCTGGAATGACGAGGGCAAGATCACCGATTTCAAGGTGATGGTTCGCCCGCTGAAGGCCGTGAACAAACTTCACGATATGATGAAGGCCATGCTGGCCCAGATGATGGGCGCCAGCACCTAGCTACAGGTAGGAGCTGGCGTATCGCCATCAAGCTTTGGTGGTGCGCTGGTGCTCATGGTGCCGTTTTCATAGAAATATCGGGTTTCCTGCCAGCCTGACTGTTCAGTCCCGCTGGTGTCACGTGTCCAAAGCGTGAAGCCGAATTTATTCTCCCAATCCACCATGGCCGACAGGTTCGGGCCGTAGATTTGAGGTGCTGTTCCGGGCACTGTGAAGCTACAGGGGCTTGTATTCATTGTTGGTGTGAGGACAACGCCGCTGTTGCCCGAAACATATTGCATTGGCCTTTGCCAAACGCTGGCTTGGCTCCCGTTCCCAAAAAATTGGACACGCTCCAAATTGTGAATATGCCCGGAAATTACTGCCTTTAGCGAACAGGGTAAGCCTGTGTCAGCCCAACAGTTCTGATTGCTGCCTGATGCTTTCAGGGCCGTTGTCAGGCTTTGGTCCAGATCCGTTTCCAGCGTTGATACCGGGGAATAGGGGTTAATCCCCCAGATAGGGCGGTGGCCGGTCCACCAGCTGCTGGTGCTTGCAGTGCTGGCTTTTATCATGGAAACGAAATTGTCGGTTTGCTGCGTGGCTGGTGTGTCGGTTGAGCTGTCCATAACGATGATGCGATGCGAACCGCTGAACGTGCCTTGCGCACCGTGAATGCCAACGTCAAACAGCCAAGGTTCTTGGTAGGGGGCTGTGCCTCCTGTGTGGCAATGGACAGAGTTTGCAGCATCATTATGCTGTAAAAAGTAAAACCAGCCCGTGCCCCAGGGGGCGGGTAGATTTTCTGTACTGTGATAGCCACAGGTTTCATGGTTGCCGCGAACCATCGCCCATGGTGCGGCCAGCAGAAGCTCTCGTGCCGGGTAGAAGAATTCCTGATACCAATATTCCCAAGTATCGTTGGTGCCCTTGTTGCTGTAGCGGTAATCGCCCACATGCATCACAAAGTCTGGTTCCTCAGCTGCTGCGGCGGCTGACAGGAATTCAAATGGCCAGGTATCGGTTGAAGCGCAGGATTGATCGGAATTGTCCCGGCAGCCGGTGTCGCCGACGCTCAGCATCTGCAATGTACCGCGCGGATGCCTTCCTACAGCATGAAGCGTTGGCAGCGTCGCCTTAAGCGTTGGTGTATTCCCATCTGGTGCCCAAAGGTATGCGGCCTTGCCATTGCTGGTGATGGATATTGTTGTCCAAGCCGGATTGGCGATCGCCTCACACACTGTGACAGGAAATTCACTAGTAGCAACATTCTTACGGGCTGTGATAGCCGGAATACTGCTGGTGTTCGTGCTGATTTCGAACTGGTTGCATGCGCTTTGGCCGCCATTTCCTGCAACAGCAAAACGAACAAGGCCGGCAAGCTCACCCGGTTGGGATGCGTTCCCTGTGATCTGTGTCCAGGCTGCCATAAGGGCACCGTTTGGCGCTTCTAGTGGGGAAGGGCCGATGTCGTCGCTGGCGCTGCAAGTGGTTCCTGTTGCAAGAAGCGATGCGGCTAAAAGAAGGTGCTTGTTCATCAGGCAATTCCCTAGATGTATAATGGAGCGCATAAAAAAAGCACTCATAAGTTTATAAAATACATTTTTAGGGCGCAAATAAAAAGGTGCGCAATCGCGCACCCTTTAATGAATTCGTTGAATTGGCAGCCTTAGTCTTGCTGGAAGTGGAAGAAGTTCAGCTTGTTGCCGTCAAGATCCCTGAAATAGCCGGCATAGAAGGCGCTGTCGTCCCCGCCGCGCGGGCCCGGTGCGCCTTCATCCGTTGCGCCTAGTTCAATTGCTTTTGCGTATAGTTTATCCACAGCCGCACGATCCGGTGCGGCGATTGCCACCATCACGCCGTTGCCTACGCTGGCGGCTTCACCATCAAAAGGCTTTGAAATACAGAACATTGGCCCGCCAGCAGACCATCCCTTGAAGCCTTCCATGTCCCATGCCCGCTGGTTGACGCCCATATCTGCAAAAAGCGCGTCGTAAAACGCGGCGGCTTTTTCCATGTCGTTGGTGCCTACGGTTGTATATCCGATCATGGTCTTGTCCCTCTCGTTTGTGTCGGTTCACTTGATATGGGGCGATCTGTCGCCCATAGAAGGGCGGGAAACTGAATGGCTGCTATGCGCCTGAAGTTGACGGAATACCTTGCGCATCCAGAAAATTCAGAATTTTTTCCGGGGTTACTAGCCCACTTGCGCGCGCAACTTCTTTTCCATTTTTGAAAAGAACTAGTAGCCCCGTTGATTGAAATCCATTGGCATGGATAAAGGCTTGGTCCCGATCGAAATCGACCCGGATCGCTCGGATCATTGGGGCTCTGTTTTCTTCATGCAGGGTTTCAAAAGCTTTGTGCTGCAACAGGCAGGTCGGGCACCAGGAGGCATATATCTCAACCAGTACCGGCTCACTGCGCTGCATCAGGTCTTCAAATCGGGATTGTTCATAGTCTTCCCAGCCCGGCAGGATGGGGTCAGCGGTGCGCAGATTCATGTAGGCCAGAAATCCTGCAAGAACCAGGATGATAAGGCCGCTGAAGCGAATAGTGGCTTTGATTTTGGAAATGCTCATGAAATAGCTCTAAGGTTTTCTGGGTATCAGATCAAATCAAGCAAGCGTGAAGCTTGTGCAACGCTATTTCCCGAACAACTGGTTCGGCAGCCACGTCACCATCTCCGGCTCGAACGCAATCAGCGCCAGCGCGATAATCTGGATAACTACAAAGGGCAGCACACCGCGATAAATGGCCGTTGTGGGAACACTTTCCGGTACCACACCGCGTAGGTAGAAAAGTGCAAAGCCAAACGGTGGTGTAAGGAAACTTGTTTGCAGGTTCATCGCCATCAGAACGCCAAGCCAGATGGGGCCATAGGTGCCGTCCATCGCTAGAAGAGCCGGGGCCACCACAGGCACTACAACAAACGTTATCTCGATAAAGTCGAGGAAGAACCCAAGGACAAACATCAGCACCATCACCAGCAAGATGGCCGTGAACTGGCCGCCGGGCAGGCCATGCAGCATATTTTCAATGATCTCGTCGCCACCAAGGCCACGGAATACAAGTGAGAAAAGGGCCGCGCCTATCAGGATGCCATAAATCATGGCTGATATCCTGACTGTTGAGCGCATAACTTCACCGAGGACGCCGATCTGGTGGGTTCGCAATAGGGCATAGATCAGCCCTGCCGCGAACAGCACTGTCAGCAATATGGCACTATAGTAGGCGGCTTTGTCGAACGTGGGTACGACTTCCCGCGCCATGCGGAGGTCTGCAACATTGGCAATCAGCAACAGGGCAACAAGCGTCGCGAGTGTTGCGATCACGATCTTGCGGGTACGTGCTTCCAGTCGGGCGGCCCCCAGAAGGATTGCGCCGATAGCGCCCACGGAAGCGGCTTCTGTTGGGGTGGCGATGCCTGTAAGGATTGACCCCAGAACAGCGATGATCAGCACCAAGGGGGGCAGAAGCGCGAGCACCAGCCTGCCATAAAAAGCACTGTCCAGTGTATCGCCTTCCTCGGCCGGGATGGCCGGGCTGGCTGATGGCTTCATAATGGCAATGATGATCTGATAGACAATATACATGCCCACGAGAATGAGGCCGGGTACCAGTGCGCCCGCGAACAGTTCGCCTGCGCTCATCGGTGTTGGCGAGAAAATACCCTTATTGAGCTGGGCCTGCTGCCATGCAGACGAGAGGACGTCTGCAAGCAGGATCAAGACAATGGATGGCGGAATAATCTGCCCAAGCGTGCCGGCCGCAGCGATAGATCCGGTCGCCAGCGACGGATTATAGCCGCGTTTCAGCATGGTTGGCAGGCTCAGAAGCCCCATGGTGACGACTGTGGCACCTACAATGCCGGTTGATGCTGCGAGAAGCGCGCCAACGATCGTGACGGATATGCCAAGCCCCCCGCGCAATGACCCGAACAAGCGGCCCATATTTTCAAGCAGATCTTCCGCCACGTTGGATTTTTCCAGCATCACCCCCATCGAGACAAAAAGCGGCACCGCGAACAGAAGTTCATTTCGCACCACATTGCCGAACAGACGGTTTGGCAGGATCTCAAGAAAAGTGGCATCCAGTGTGCCCGTCCCGATACCGATCAGGCCAAACAGAAGGCCTGTGCCGCCAAGCGTGAAGGCAACAGGGAAGCCGGAAACCAGAAGCCCGACCAGCACAAAGAACATGGAAGCTGTGAGAACGATCGACATATCCATGGTGTCAGGCTTTCTTGAAAAGGACGCGCCCAAAGCGCAGCAGGTCAGCAACTGCATGCAGCGAAAGCGTTAGGGCAAACAAAAGCAATGTTGATTTAAGGATATAAACAAACGGCAGGCCGCTGGCCTCAACGCTTGTTTCCATAATGGCCCAACTGTCGAGCACATAGGGCAGGCTTGATATCCAGAAAAGGATGAGGAAAGGAACAAGCAGAAACAGCGTTCCCGCAAAGTTTACAAGTGCCTGTCTTTTCTCTGACATCTGGCTGTAGAAGATATCCACGCGAACATGACCGTCTTTGATCGCAGTGTAGCCAGCGCCGCCCAGAAACATCATGGCGTTGATATATTGCAGGCTTTCCTGAAGCTGGATGCTGCCGGTTGAGAAAACATACACAAGCAGCACGACAGAGAATTGCACCAGCACGAGCGCCAGCGGCAATACGGCGAGCACATTGCCACTTTTCTCCTGAAATCTATCAAGCGCAGAAACAAGGCGGTCGAGCATAGGGGTGTTATTCCGCAATCAGGGCACGTGCGTGCGCAAACGCCTGCTCGGAAATGGCACCCCAGCGGATTGCACCCTTGCGGGCACTTTCAAAGCTTTCGAACACACGGGCAGTCATGGCGTCCGCCTTGGCGGCATCTGCCAGCACCTGCGCGGAAACCGTTGCCAACTCCTTCAGGATCTCATCGCTGAAGCGCTTCAGCTTTACGCCGTGGTCATGGATCAGTGTATCAAGCGCCCGCGCATTGCTGGCGGTAAATTCGGAATACATGATGTCATTCTCTGCGGCTGCGGCTGCGCTGATAATCTCCTGCTCTTGCGGGGTCATATCGTCCCAGAGGTCCTTGTTCAGGCCGAGGGAGAGGCTGGTGCCGGGCTCATGAATGCCGGGGTAATAGTAGTTTTTCACAATTGAATGGAAACCGAAGGCCAGGTCGTTCCATGGGCCAATCCATTCAGTGGCGTCAATATTGCCCTGGCTGAGGGCCTGGAAGATTTCCCCGCCTTGTTTGGTGACAGGGGTTGCACCTACGCGCTTGAGGACTTCACCGCCCAAGCCCGGCATGCGGATACGCAGGCCCTGGAAATCGTCAAGGCTTGAAATGTCTTTCTGGAACCAGCCACCCATCTGCACGCCGGTATTGCCGGCCAGAAATGGCTTAATGCCGAATTTTCCGGAAAGCTCATCCCACAGTTCCTGGCCGCCTTCAAAGCGCACCCAGGCGTTCATTTCGGATGCTGTCATGCCCATTGGAACAGCCGCGAAGAAATTGAATGCGGGTGATTTGCCTTGCCAATAATATTCCGCGGCGTGATACATGTCCGCCTTGCCTTGGCTGACAGCATCGAACCCACCCAGGGCACCAACCAGTTCGCCAGCAGCATAGACTTTCACTTTGATAGAGCCACCAGAAAGGGCTTCAATTCTTTTGCCAAGGCGTTCTGCGCCGGTACCAAGGCCTGGGAAGTTCTTGGGCCAACTTGTCACCATCTTGAGCTGACGTTGCTTGCTGACGATTGCAGGCGCACCTGCAGAATTGGACTGTGAGCCGGAATCGCAAGCAGCAACCACAGCTGCTGCACCGACAAGGCCCGCACCGCGCAGAAGGTTACGTCTGTTAATTGGCTTGTTTTCCGAAGTCGAAGCCTTGGTTTTTTCTTTGCCAGAAGTTGGCGTTTTTTTGGCGTCGAAACCCACTTGATACTCCCCTTGATATTAGTTGGCTGATCTCAAGTTTGAGTCGCCGGCGCACAGTATAGAGCGCCCGGAAGGGAGGGCAAGCACAACGGTATGAAAATCAAGGATGTGTGAAGGCTAAAGGGCTATTCGGCCGGTGTGTCAGGGCTGATCTCGTACCATCCGTTTTGCCCAAGGCGTTCCAGCGGGCGGAAGCGGCCTTTATAGCTCATTTTAGGGCTGCTTTTCACCCAATACCCCAAGTAGACAAATGGGTGATTCGCGGCCTGTGCGCGTTTTATATGATCCATGATCAGGTATGTACCCAAGCTTCTGGAGGCCTCATTCGTGTCAAAGAAGCTATAAATCATGGAATAGCCGTCTGAAAGCTCATCCGTCAGCGCAACAGCCATCAGTTTGTTATCAATGGCGCGGCGATATTCAATCAGAACAGTCGGGACAGGGCTTGTCTCAACCATATCCCGATATTCATCGATGGTCATGTCAGCCATTGTTCCATCGGCATGCCGAGTGGTTAAGTATGCGTTCAGAAGCTCATACTGTTCGTCAGTAATCTGCGGGGGGCGAATTTCTGCCTTCAGGTCGCTGTTAAGTTTTGCAACGCGGCGTTGCGATTTGGACGGGTTAAAGTCTTTCGCGCGAACACGCACAGATACGCATTCAGAGCAGCCCTCACAGGCTGGGCGATACACGACCGATTGGCTCCGTCTGAAGCCAACCCGGCCCAGCGCTTCGTTTAATGCAGGTGCGTCCGGACCGCGAAGTTCTGTGAAAACTTTACGTTCTGTTTTGCCATCAAGGTAAGGGCAAGGCGAGGGCGCCGTAACATAAAACTTAGGAAATTGAAGCCCTTGGTCGGTCATCGGGCGAAGCCCTCCTTTCTACAGGAGGTCATAATACCACGGAATGAACAACGTAAAGGTTAACCACATGACAAAAATCAGTGGTGTGCCGACCTTGACAAAGTCGATGAAGCGATAGTGGCCAGGCGCCATCACAAGCAAGTTTGTTTGATAGCTCATCGGTGTCGCAAAGCTACAGTTTGCACCAAAGATCACGGCAAGAAGGAATGGCATCGCAGGAACATTCAGTTCCATTGCAACAGACACTGCAATAGGCGTGAAAAGAACGGCGGTGGCATTGTTGGACAATACGTTTGTGAGCAGCGCTACGAGCAAGAAGAAGCCGGAAAGGATAACCCAGATAGGAGCACCCATTAGTGCTTCGATCATGGTATGTGCCAGCCAGGAGGCTCCGCCGGTGGCCTGCATGGCTGTGCCAAGCGCGAGCGCAGCGCCTACAATGGTGAAAACCCGGCGATCAATCGCACGCGCTGCCTGCCGTACATTGAGGCACCGAGTGATCATCATCAGGGCGGCTCCCAATAGTGCCGAGACAACGATCGGGAAAATCTCCAGAGCAGCGGTTGCAACCACGCCCCCAAAAATGGCCAAAGCACGCCAAGCAAATTCCTGCATGGGAACGTCACTAGCCGAGGATTCCATAAGCATGACATCGCGGTTATCCCGCAGGGCCAATACATTGTTCCTGCTTCCCATGACCAATAATACGTCACCAGCTTCCAGCCTTAACGCGGATAAGGCAGCCCGGATCATCCTGCTGCGACGTTGCACGCCAAGCACGGAACAGCCTGTTTCCGCGCGAAAGCCAGTTTGAGCAAGCGTGCGGCCATCCATTCTTGATGCAGGGGCGATGACGGCTTCAGCGATAACGCGGCGTTGACCGGCTTTTTCATCTACATCTTCGCCTTCCGCGCTTGAGACTAATTCCGGGGAAGCATTCAAAAGCTCAGTCATGACCGAGCGGGTCGCCGCAACAAGAACTATGTCGCCGGTTTGAAGCGTAATGTCATCATAGGGCGGAAGCAGTTTCTCTGGTCCTCGTTGGATCATGCGAACCGTTACTTCCTTAAGACCAGGGAACATCCCGGCGATCGCGCGCTGTCCCACAAGGCCGTTGTCCGGGCTTAGTTCCATTTGGAAAAGGAATTGCTTGCCGCCACCACCTGCCATTCGTTTTGCAAGGCTCGCGCGATCCACCAAAATACGGGGGGCTATAATCACTACATAAAAGAAGCCTACCATTGCCATAACGGCACCAGGGATCGTGAAATCAAAGAACCCGATTGGATCGCCGCCAGTTTGCTCAAAGGCTCCGATCGCCAAAAGGTTGGTGCTGGAACCGATTTTGGTCATGTTGCCACCGAGAATGGCAGCAAAGCTAAGAGGGATCATGACCATGGCAGCTTTTTTGCCCATGCGTTCGGCAAGTGCTGCAAGGATAGGGATGAAGATAACAACGACCGGTGTGTTGTTCATGACTGCGGAAATCAACATTACAACGATCAAGCTGGCAAGAATGATAAGCCGTGGATAGTTTTTGCCCAAACCAACCAGCATACGGGCAGGGCTGTTGAGTGCTCCCGTCTGGACCAAACCTTGCCCTGTTACCAGAAGCGCCATGATGGTAATTAGGGCTGGATCAGCAAACCCCTGAAGTAGTTCACGTGTTGTCACCAGAGGCTGCCCACTTGTATCCATGAGAGGTAAAATCTCAAAGATAAAAAGCAGCAATGCGATCGTTGTGATAGACGAGATTTCGAGTGGGATTTTGTCGTAGGCGTAGGCAACAATTGCGCCGAGAACAACGGCAAATGTCAGCCACATTTGTATGGTTGGTTCAATCATTTCCATAATATTACCAATAGCCTACGTTTAATTATTAATGAAAAACTTTAGTTGAGAACAAGTGCCCGCACCACGGGGTAGTGTTACAGCCGACACCGAAGGTGAACAAGCGGAAAATTCTAATCTCAGGTGAAGAATTCAATCTTTGGATACCGGAAAGACTAATTAACACCGGTCAGGTTCGGCGGAACAACTGGGGCTTCACGTAGCACCAGAATTGTTATGCGGCGGTTCTCCGTCCGATTGGGTTGGTCTGGGTAAAGAGGGTCAGTCCCGGCTTTGCCAACTACCTCATAGAAGCGGTCCTGGCTCACGCCTGACGTATCTAGAACGCGGCGTGCCGAGTTTGCTCGCCCTGCGCTCAGTTCCCAGTTTGTTTCACCGTTGGGGCCAACGAATGCACCACCATCAGTGTGCCCTTGAATGGCTACCCGGTTAGGCAGCGTTTGGATTGATTTTCCAATCTCGGCAAGCAGGTTTCTGGCAAATTCATACAGTTCGTCAGTGCCGCTCTTGAACATCGCGCGACGGTCTTTGTCCAGAAGTTGGATTTTCATACCGTCTTCTGTGATCTCCATGATCAATTGATCAGACATCTCGGCAAGTTCAGGAGACTGCTGCATGGCAAGCCTTAGCTGCTCCTGCATTTGCGAAAAGGCAGCATCTTCTTGAGCTTGCAGACGGGCCGAGCGATCATTTGGAAAGTCAGGATCGCCACCGCCTTCAGCGTCTGAGCCCTTTTTGTCACCATCAGTTGGACCACTTTGTGGTGGGCCGGGAACGGTGATGGCGACAACAGGCGAAGGGTTATTACCGATTGCGTCACTGGAGGGCGCGTTAACAGCATCAGAGCCCGTGCGACCGGATACGGCGGCTGTAGTAGGGGAGAAATAATCTGCAAGGCCCGCCAGTGTCTCTGGTGGCGCAACATTGAGCAGCCACAACAGCATGAAGAAGGCCATCATGGCGGTCGTAAAATCAGCATAGGCCACTTTCCAGGCGCCGCCATGGTGGCCGCCACCCTGGACCTTTTTGACCTTCTTGATAATCGGTCTTACTTCGTCGTCGTCAGCCACTGCTGTCTCCTCTTTGATGCCATGCGGCACCTATTTCGTGAGGATCACGATAACGCTTTGATTCCCTTGTGTTAAGTACAAACTTAATCCTT
>JABXIV010000284.1 GCA_013372925.1 Alphaproteobacteria bacterium | reverse complement strand
TCCTGTGGCGGGATCACACCACCAGCCACGATCATAATGTCTTCCCGACCCAGTTTGGACAGCTCTTCCTTCAGTGTAGGCACAAGGGTTAGGTGGCCAGCCGCAAGTGATGATGCCCCAATGATATGCACATCATTTTCAACCGCTTGGCGTGCTGCCTCTTCCGGTGTTTGAAACAAAGGCCCAATATCCACATCGAAGCCGAGATCAGCAAAGGCGGAGGCAATTACTTTCTGGCCACGGTCATGGCCGTCCTGCCCCATCTTGGCCACAAGTATGCGAGGCCGACGGCCATCCTGCTCTTCAAATGCGTCAACCAGTTCATGCACCCGCTTTACAGCAGGATTGTTTTTACCAACTTCTTCGCGGTACACCCCAGTCACAGCCCTAATTTCCGCCTTATGGCGTCCGTAAACCTTTTCAAGCGCACTTGTGATCTCACCCACTGTCGCTTTTGCTCGCGCCGCATCAACGGCAAGCGCCAGCAAGTTACCCTCGCCCGTATTGGCCGCCTTGGTCAAGGCTTCAAGCGTACGTTCAACATTTGAATTATTGCGCTCGGCCTTAAGGCGTTTCAGCTTTTCAAGCTGGGCCGCGCGTACAGCACTGTTGTCGACCTTCAGAACGTCAACTTCCTCGGTTTCATCAAGCTGATATTTATTCACGCCAACGACTGTCTGGCGGCCGCTATCGATACGAGCCTGCGTGCGCGCGGCCGCATCTTCGATCTTCAGCTTAGGAATGCCGGCTTCAATCGCCTTTGCCATGCCGCCTTCGGCTTCAACTTCCTGAATATGGGCCCAGGCTTTTGCTGCAAGATCCGCCGTCAGACGTTCAACATAATAGCTGCCGCCCCATGGGTCGATAATACGGTTTGTTCCAGTTTCCTGCTGGATAAAGAGCTGCGTGTTCCGTGCTATCCGGGCCGAGAAATCGGTTGGCAACGCCAGCGCCTCATCTAGCGCATTGGTATGCAGGCTTTGCGTGTGCCCGTGAGCCGCTGCCATGGCCTCTACGCATGTGCGCGTTACGTTATTGAACACATCCTGTGCCGTGAGCGACCAGCCAGATGTCTGGCAATGCGTACGCAGGGACAGGGATTTCGGGTTCTTTGGATTAAACTGGCTGACAAGCTTGGCCCAAAGCATACGGGCAGCACGCATCTTGGCCACTTCCATGAAGTAATTCATGCCAATAGCCCAGAAGAAGCTCAGCCGCGGCGCAAATGCATCCACATCCAACCCTGCAGCAACACCAGAGCGGATATATTCCACGCCATCCGCCAGCGTGTAAGCCAGTTCCAGATCTGCTGTCGCGCCAGCTTCCTGCATGTGGTAGCCGGAAATCGAAATGCTGTTGAATTTCGGCATATTTTCAGACGTATAGCCAAAAATATCAGAGATAATCCGCATCGAAGGCGCCGGTGGGAAAATGTAGGTATTCCGCACCATAAACTCTTTCAGAATATCGTTCTGGATAGTTCCTGAAAGCTTTTCTGGGCTAACGCCCTGCTCTTCTGCTGCCACGATATAAAGCGCCAGAATTGGCAAAACAGCACCGTTCATGGTCATGGAAACAGACATCTGATCCAGCGGAATACCGTCAAACAGCGTTCGCATGTCATAGATGCTGTCAATCGCAACGCCTGCCATACCAACATCCCCGACTACGCGAGGGTGGTCACTATCATATCCCCGGTGCGTGGCAAGGTCGAACGCTACAGACAGGCCCTTCTGTCCCGCCGCCAGGTTGCGGCGGTAAAAGGCGTTGCTGTCTTCAGCAGTGGAAAAACCAGCATACTGCCGGATCGTCCAAGGCTGCTGCACGTACATCGTGGGGTATGGGCCACGCAGGTATGGTGCAATGCCCGGCCGTGTATCAAGGAAATCAAGGCCCTCTGTATCCCCGGCGTCATAAACAGGGTTAACCGGGATACCCTCGGGGGATTGCCACGGCTCTGCACTGGCAGTCATCGCCGCCTTCGGGGCATTAAACGAAACCTTGCTGAAATCAGGAATACGGGTCATGCGCCTTCTCCCGCGAACAGATGGGCCTGCGCCAGCACTTCCAATGCATCACACCCCATATAAATAAACCCAGTTACACCGGCGGCCTGCAAGGCCTCAGAATCTGCAGGGCGGCCAGCAAGATAAACAGTTGCACCAGCGTCTTTCAGTTCCTTGGCAAACTCGGCTGCCATGGCCTCGTATTTCGCATCTGTACTACAAAGCACAGCAATCTTAGCACCAGACTTTTTAAACTCTGCCACCAACTCAACAGCCTCACTGCTTCCCGGGCCAGATACTGCCTTTATGCCGCCGGCCTCAAAGAAGTTTTTAGCAAAGGTCGAACGCGCCGTGTAATCTGCTGCCGTGCCAATATTGCCAAGAAAAACCAAAGGCCGAGCACCGTTTTTCTCTAAACAGGCATCGCTGAAGGCACGAAGCTTTTCAAAGTCTTCCGCAAGCCTGTGAAAAGCTAGAGGCTTTATGGTTTCCCCCGGCTCAGGCATATCCGCAATGGGTTCAGGAGGCATTGCGCCAACATTGGAGATGGGCTTTTCGTCAATATCAGGGAATTCAGAAACACCCGTGATTGCATCTTTCCGCTTGGCAATATTTTTGCGCCGAAGCTCCCATGCGCTCGTTAAGTTGGTTTGAATAGCACCGCCTTTGAGTGCTGCATACACACCGCCAGCTTCTTCAATTTTCTGGAAATATTCCCAAGCCTTAGAGGCCAAATCTGAAGTGATGGATTCGAAGGCATATGAGCCTGCGGCGGGGTCACTGACACGTGCCAAACCACTTTCTTCCTGCAGTATAATTTGTACGTTCCTCGCGATCCTGCGCGCAAAATTGCTGGACATCCCCAACATGGTATCATGCGGGAGAACCCCAATTGTATCTGCCCCCCCTACGCCCGCAGCGAAGCATGCGGCCGTAACACGGAGGATATTCACCCAAGGATCATTGACCGTCACCATCCGCAAGGAAGTAACGCCATTCAGGCGCATCGCAATTTTCTCTGAGGCCCCACACTCTTTCAAAATAGCAGACCACATCATTCTTGCTGCCCTGAACTTGGCAATTGTCAGGCTAACATCGGCATCTGCTGCCATGGAAAATGCAATCTGCAAGGCGGCTTCATCAACGGATAGGCCCGCGTCCGTCAATACGCGCAAATACTGTACGCCAGTAGCAATCAAAATACCAAGTTCCTGCGCTTCCGTGGCACCGGCCATATGGTACGGACCGCTGTCTGCCATAAAGGTGTCGATCTGCCAGCCTTCCTTCAAGACTTCTTTGGAGATCTGAGCGCCTTTCTCACATGCCTCGGCAATTGAAGTTTTGAGCCGCCCAGTCTGTGCCAGTGTTCCTATCGGGTCGATGCCCAGACTAGCCTTCACTGCCGAAGCCTCATAACCTCGTTTTTTCAGGAGGTTAAGCAATTCCGACGATACGGTCTCAAACTCTTCGCCCGGAACAAGTGTACGCGACGCATATAAAGAAGAACGGCATAAAGC
>JABXIV010000102.1 GCA_013372925.1 Alphaproteobacteria bacterium | reverse complement strand
GAGCTACTCGGCCAAATTTTACAAGCTTCCGACGCGTCTGCAACAACTCAAGACTACTCAAAACGGCTACACGGCCGCCGAAAGCTGCGCCGGTATAAAATGTGCGCGCGCGATCGTCAAGCCGAATTTTTCAGCTTTTTGACAAGCCCCGGCTTTTCCACACAAATCCGGGTGGCCCCACGCCCCCTTGAAGAATTGGCACTGGCGGCACCGCCCGCCCAGGGGTAAAATCCTCCCGAGCACACACGGCCAACACATAGGACACGAGAGGCAATCATGACCGATCATCATTATCACACCCGCGTGGCCTGGACCGGCGCCGGTGACGCAGGCACCAAAACCTACAAAAGCTACAGCCGCGACTATACCATCAGCACAGACGGCAAGCCCGCTATCCTTGGCTCATCCGACCCCGCTTTCCGTGGTGACCCGGCCCGCCACAACCCCGAGGACATGCTTGTGGCGTCCACCAGCGCATGCCACATGTTGTGGTACCTGCACCTGTGCGCGGTGAACAATGTGGTGGTGACAAGCTATATCGATGACGCCGAAGGCATCATGGTTGAAGGCAAGGGCATCACCTCCCGCTTTGAGAAGATCATCCTAAGGCCCCGCATCAAGATCACAGCCGGAAGCGACATCGCCACCGCCGAAAAACTGCATGCTGTTGCCAACAAGGAATGTTTCATCGCTAACAGCCTGAATTGCCCGGTGGAACACGAACCGACGATCGAGTGGGACTAAAGTTCCCTTGCAGATTGCGTTCCTCGCCGCCATATAGGGCAGATAAAAACAAAATATACGCGAGGAAAATTCATGAAAAAGTTACTGAAGCTGGCGTGTGCCGGCTCTTTCCTGTTGGCAGGCACCAACGCGCTGGCCGTTGACGCGCCCGCGCTTGACGCCTGGCTGAAGGAAACCGTTGCCAAGAACCAGATCGTGGGGCTGACAGCCGTTATCGTTGAAGACGGCAAAACCGTTTTCCAGAAAACCTATGGCTATACCGATCTTGAGGCGCAAACCCCGGTCACCGGCCAGCACCTGTTCCATGTGGCGTCTGTATCAAAGCCCATGGTTGCGGTTGGGATCATGCAGCTTTATGAAGCGGGCAGGGTCGACCTGGACGCCCCCGTGGCCACATACCTGCCCTATTTCACCATGGATGATGCCCGCACGGATGGCGTGACCGTTCGGCGGCTGCTTGCGCACATTTCCGGCATGCCAGACGTACAGGATTTCGGTTTTGACGTGGCGGAAAATGACGATGGCGCGCTCGAACGCTGGGTGCGTGAACAGGCGGGCAAGAAGCTTCTTACCGACCCGGGCACAGAACACAGCTATTCCAACATCGGGTTCGATATGCTGGGCGACGTGATCGCCAAGGTCTCCGGCATGTCGTTTGAAGACTATATGATCAGCCATGTGCTGCGCCCGCTGGGGCTAAAGTATGCCACCTACACCTACCCGGACGTACCACAGGCGAAGCGGGTGAAGGGCTACACAGGTGCCTCGAAACCCTACCTGATTGAGCACTACCCCTACCGCAGGCGGCATGCGCCATCGGGCACACTGCAGCTCAGCGGGGATGAGCTCGCGCGCCTGTTGACGGTGTTTTCAAACCCTGAGCGCGTTGTCGCCACCGGCCTATTGAAGGCCGATACGGTCACGGAAATGTGGACCGTGCTTTATAAATCCTCAGAAAAACGCCAGCACACTCACGGCTGGTCCCAGCATGTGACCGACACAGGCACCGTGATCCGCCACGGCGGGTGGGACACTGGCTTCCGCGCGGAAATCGGCCTCTACCGCGACCGTGATGTCGGCTATGGCCTGATGACCAACCGTGAGCTAGCGCCCATCAACACCATCACAGATGCGATCCGCCGCGCCAGCGTGGACGAGGAGCTGCCACCCGTGCCGGAAAATGCAGGCATAAAGGCACGCGCCGCCTACGAAAGCGGCGGCCTGCCAGCCATGCTTGCCTTCCTGCAGGAACGCATGGCCGCCGGTGACGGGGGTGCGGGATACGCGGTTTACGGCTTCGGCGAAGACCTGACCCGCGAAGGCCGCCACGATGAGGCGCTTGCGCTCGCACGCGCCATGCTGGGAGCTGTACCGAACCATCCTCTCCTCACCTACCGGGTGGCGCAAACGCTCTACAACACGGGCGATAAGGCCGCAGCGCTTGCGATGGCGCAAGAAGCGCTTAAGCTGAACCCGGGCCAAAGCGAAGCCAGCGACCTTCTGGCCAAAATTGAGGCGGGGGAATAACCCCCGCCCATTCTTCACAAGCATTGCCCTTGCCACCCTGTTCGTCACTGCCACAACCACTGCGCAGGCGAAGGACGATACCGAGTAAGCCATCCTGAATGCGATTGAGGCCCGCCTACCCGCCTTAGGCCTGCCGGATGGCGGATTCGAGCAGCAGCTTGGCGGCGCACAATTTGTAGCAATGCTCGAATTCCTCGCACGCCACGCACGCGTCCCATTCTTCCATTTTTACGCTGACCACCCGGTCGGCGGTCCCGAGCCCCATTGAACTCAGCTTGAAATCGAAGGCCTTTCCCTTCATTTCCTCATTTTTATTCACGTGCAAACTGTCGTGAAACATGGTGCCGTAACAGTCTTTGTGCTTTTGCATCTATTCACCTTCCTTAAGATAAAGGGAGCTGCCCGCTCTTAGGCGGTCATGCGTCCTTCGGGAAATGTCCCTGGGTCCTGTTCGCGAACGCCACCAGCGACAGCATCACCGGCACTTCAACCAGCACCCCCACAACGGTCGCCAGCGCTGCGCCCGAATTGAGGCCGAAAAGGCTGATGGCCACAGCCACGGCCAGCTCGAAAAAGTTGGAGGTGCCGATCATGGCACAGGGCGCGGCGATCCGGAAAGGCACCCGCATGGCCCAGGCCGCGCCGTATGCCACCGCGAAAATCCCGTAGGACTGGATCAGAAGCGGGATGGCTATCAACAAAATCAGGAACGGCTGCGCCAGGATCACCTGCCCCTGAAAGCCGAACAACAGAACAACCGTCACCAACAGTCCCAGAATCGAAAAGGGCTTCAGTTTGGCCGTGAAATCGGAAACCGCCGCCTCGCTGGGATTGGCACGCAAAAGCCTGCGCCGGGTGAACCAGCCCGCCAGCAGCGGCACCACAACATACAGCAGCACAGAAAACACCAGCGTATCCCACGGCACCGGGATGTCCGTCACGCCCAGAAGCAGCACGACAATCGGCGCATAGGCGAACACCATGATCAGGTCATTCACACTGACCTGCACCAGGGTATAGTTGGGGTCCCCCTTCGTGAGGTGAGACCAGACAAACACCATCGCCGTGCAGGGCGCGGCCCCAAGGAGGATCAACCCCGCGATATAGGAAGACGCATCATCCGCCGTCATGAAATCCGCGAACACATAGCCGAAGAACAGCACCCCGAGTGCAGCCATGGTGAACGGTTTGATCAACCAATTCACCACCAGGGTGATCATGAGGCCCTTCGGCTGGTCCGCCACATGGGTGATGCTGCTGAAGTCGACAGAGACCATCATGGGATAGACCATCGCCCAGATCAGAACGGCAACCGGCAGGTTGACATTGGCATATTCAAGCTTGGCCAGAAGGGCGAACACATCCGGGAAAAGCTGTCCCATCAGGATGCCTGCACCGATGGCGAGCGCCACCCACACGGACAGCCATTTTTCAAAAATGCCGATGCCCGCACCCTTAGGTGCGCCCCCGGATGCGGATTCATTCACGTCGGTCATATATCCCCCTGACATTTCACATTTCAAAGCCTGCGCACATTGTCCCCGGAAAAGGGTACGCAACAGCAGCACGAAATCAAAGGCTGAAATGGCCGGACACAAAAACTTCAATAAGCACCGCGATGTGAAAGCCATTGCCCTTGGGGGCATCTTTTGGCACCTTCGGCAAAACCATTGCCCAACCGCCGGAAGGACCACCCCCATGCGCGCACTTTGCCTTGCCCTCGTCACCCTGTTCGTCACTGCCACAACCACCGCGCAGGCGAAGGACGATACCGAGCAAGCCATCCTGAACGCAATTGAGGCCCGCCTGCCCGCCGCCGAACGCCTGCTTGAAAAAGCAGTGAACATCAACAGCGGCACGCTGAACTTTGATGGTGTGCGCCAGGTTGGCGCGCTTTTCGGTGCGGAACTGAAAGCCATAGGCTTTGAAACCGAATGGGTTGAGGGCGCAGAATTTGGCCGCGCCGGGCATCTGGTGGCATCCTTTGGGAACAAGGGCCCCAAAATCCTGATGATCGGGCACCTGGATACGGTGTTCGCGAAAGACGATGCCTTCCAGAAATTTGCCCCGCTGGGTGGCGACATGATCGCAGGCCCCGGCATAACCGACATGAAGGGCGGCGACGTGATTATCATCGAGGCCGTGCGCGCCCTGAAGGCGGCCGGCGTGCTGGATGATGTCAGCATCCGCATTGTGATGACGGGGGATGAGGAATCGAGCGGCAAGCCGCTCGCCAAATCCAAGAAAGCCATCGTGGATGCCGCCATCTGGGCCGATGTGGCGATCGGGTTCGAGGATGGCGACGGCAACATCAAAACAGCCGTTACCGCGCGGCGCGGCAGCGTGAACTGGTCACTCACCGTTACTGGCCGCCCGGCGCACAGCTCCCAGATTTTCACGCCTGACGTGGGATATGGTGCGATCCTTGAAGCCTCGCGCATTTTGAACGAGTTCCGCCTGCAGCTTGAAGGCATGGAAAACCTCACCTTCAACCCCGGTCGCATTGTGGGCGGCACACGGGTGAAGGATGATAAATCCAACGATACAGCCTCTGGCTTCGGCAAAACGAACGTGGTGGCCAAGGAACTATATGTCACCGGCGGCATCCGCGCCCTGTCGCCCGAGCAACTGGCAGAAGCAAAAGCCAAAATGCAGGCGATTGTGGCCGACAATCTGCTGCACACCACCGCCACGCTCACGTTCGAACCCGGCTATCCACCCATGGCACCAACGGCAGGCAACGCCAAACTGCTGGCGCTTTATAGCGAGATCAGCGAACGGCTTGGATACGGCGCCATTGAAGCCGTGAACCCACGCAAGGCGGGTGCGGCGGATATTTCCTTCGCGGCAGATCATGTGGATATGGCGCTTGACGGTATGGGCCTGATGGGCCCAGGCGGCCACACGAAGGACGAGCAGGCAGACATGACCAGCTTCAAAAAGAACATCGAAAAAGCAGCGCTTTTGATCCACGCGCTGGCAGGTGCCGAATAACGCCCACCAAGCCGACCACGACAAACACCAAAAACAAGAGTTTAGATTATGGCCTATATTCAGCTTATTGGCGGACTGGTGCTGCTGTTCCTGGGGGGCGAGGCGCTGCTTCGCGGCAGCATTGCGCTTTCGAAAAAGCTGGGGATTTCCACGTTACTGGTTTCCATGGTGGTTGTGGGGTTCGGCACATCCGCACCTGAATTTCTGGTGTCCATCCTTGCGGCGCTGAATGGTGCGCCCAACATCGCGCTTGGTAATGTGGTGGGATCGAACATCGCCAACATCCTGCT
>JABXIV010000079.1 GCA_013372925.1 Alphaproteobacteria bacterium | reverse complement strand
TACGAATCACAAGACGTGTTGAAGCCGGGGATTATATGATTTAACCCCCGTTCGTCAACCGTCTAGTGACAGTTTTTCTACGCGGACAAAACCGCGTCAATCTGAGCAGCAACTTCGTCAATGGCAGCCATGCCATCTACTTGCTGCAAAGTCCCCTTATCCGCATAATATGGCAACACAGGCGCCGTATCTGCGTAATAAGCTTTCAAACGGCTTCCAAACGTCTCTGGATTGTCATCCTTACGACGAGTGAATTCCGTACTACCACACTCATCACACACGCCTTCCACCTTCGGCTTCAGGTTTGTGTCATGATAGCCTGCACCGCATTTGGCACAGGTATAGCGTCCGCAAACGCGGTCCACGAGCGCTTCGTCATCAACTTTCATTTCGATAACGGCGTCAAGAGACAGCCCCTGCTCTTTCAGCATCTCATCAAGGGCTTCGGCCTGCGCAACTGTACGCGGGAAGCCATCCAGAATGAAACCGTTCTTGCAGTCTTCTTCCTGGATACGGTCACGAATGATACCGATTACAATTTCGTCAGTCACAAGGCTGCCGCTGTCCATGGCAGCTTTCGCAGCCTTGCCCATGTCTGTGCCAGCAGCAACCGCCGCCCGAAGCATATCGCCTGTGGAAAGCTGAACCAAGCCACGGGATTTTTCAATCCGTTGAGCCTGCGTACCTTTACCAGCGCCCGGAGGGCCGAACAGAATAATAATCACCGGCGGCCCCCTTTCAGGCGTGCTTTCTTCAGAAGCCCTTCATACTGCTGGGCCATCAAGTGCGAATGGATCTGGCTTACAGTATCCATCGTCACATTAACCACAATCAGAAGGCTTGTGCCACCAAGATAGAATGGTACGGCTGCCTGGCTGATCAGCACTTCAGGGATCACACACACGATAGACAGGTAGGCTGAACCAATAACTGTCAGACGTGTGAGCACATAATCAAGGTATTCGGCAGTACGTTTGCCTGGGCGGATACCCGGCACGAAGCCGCCATGCTTCTTCAGGTTATCGGCCGTGTCTTCAGGGTTGAACTGAATAGCCGTATAGAAGAAGCAGAAGAATACGATCATCGCTACATAGAAAGCGATATAGAGCGGCTTGCCTGGGCCGAGGATCGCAGTCACCGTGCTGAGCCATTCCGGACCACCAGCCTGATACAGGTTGGCAACAGTCAGAGGCATCAACAGAAGCGATGAGGCGAAGATCGGCGGAATAACGCCAGCCACGTTGAGTTTCATCGGCAGGTGAGACTTGTCGCCCTGGAACATGCGGTTACCCTGCTGCCGCTTCGGATACTGGATAATGATCCGGCGCTGGGCGCGTTCGCACAGAACGATAAACCAGATAAGCGCAGCTGCACCAACAAGCATGGCCAGCAGAACGCCAAGAGACATAGCACCCGAGCGGTTCAGTTCAAAAGCCTGCGCTAGCGTGCTTGGCAGTTCGGATACGATACCTGCGAAAATAATCAGAGAAATACCATTCCCGATACCACGCTGGGTAATTTGCTCACCGAGCCACATCAGGAACATGGTGCCGCCTACGAGCGTGATAACCGTCGTAAAGCGGAAGAACCAGCCTGGATCAACAACAACACCAGGTGACCCTTCAAGACCTGTCGCAATCGCATACCCTTGCACGACTGTCAGCAACACTGTGCCGTAGCGCGTATATTGGTTGATCTTGCGGCGGCCCTGTTCGCCCTCCTTCTTCCACTGAGCGAGCGTAGAGCTCATAGTGGTAAGGAGCTGCATGATAATGGAGGCCGAGATATAGGGCATAATGCCCAACATAATGATCGAGGTGCGTTGGAGTGCGCCACCGGAGAAGGTATTCACCATATCCAGCATGCCGCCACCCATCTGCGCGAACATGTTTGCTACTGCATTCGAATCCAACCCTGGAAGGGGGATATAGCTACACAAGCGGTACACAATAAGTGCACCAAGGGCGAACCAAATTCGTTTTTTAAGCTCTTCGGCTTTGCCGATGGATGCCAAACTAATATTGGACGCCAGTTGTTCCGCAGCGGATGCCATAAATACTCCAAGCCCCTTGATCTGTTTTTATCTCGGCCTACGCTTTTTTTCGCTTAAGCGACAGTAACCTTGCCGCCAGCCTTCTCAACAGCTTCTACCGCACCCTTGGATGCACCAGTTACTGTAATGTCGACTTTGGCAGTAAGCTCACCCTTCGCCAGCAGACGTACACCGTCAACCACTTTACCAACGAGGCCACTTTCAACAAGCGTCTCGATAGTGATTGGTTTTTTGGCGTCCAGTTTCTTGTCGTCGATCGCTTTTTGCAGGCGACCGAGGTTCAGAATCTGGAAGTCTTTTTTGTTCAAGCTGGTGAAGCCACGCTTTGGAAGGCGGCGGTAGATTGGCATCTGACCACCTTCAAAACCGTTGATAGCTACACCGGAACGGGCTTTCTGACCTTTGTGACCAGAACCGGCGGTCTTACCCTTGCCGGAACCGATACCGCGGCCAACGCGAGTACGCTCTTTGCGCGCACCGTCGTTATCACGAAGTTCGTTGATTTTCATCAGTCTTCTCCAAACGCGCCGGCTTAGTCTTCAACGCGCACCAGGTGGTGCACCTTGTTGATCATGCCGCGTACAGCAGGAGTATCCTCGAGCTCACGCGTTTTGTGCATTTTATTAAGACCCAGGCCAACCAGTGTCTTACGCTGGTCGTCTTGGCGGCGAATTGGGCTACCAATCTGAGTTACTTTAATCGTCTTTTTCTTCGCAGCCATTGATCTTACTCCGCTTGAGCTTCGTCAGCAGCGTCTGCAGCACCGTCTACGACTTTGATGTCGCCACGACGAGCTACGATGTCAGCTACTTTCTTGCCGCGGGCCGCTGCGACCTGACGTGGAGAGTTCTGTTTCGTCAGAGCGTCGATCGTCGCCCGTACCATGTTGTACGGGTTGGACGAGCCCTGAGACTTCGTTACCACGTCCTGTACGCCGAGTGCTTCAAACACTGCGCGCATCGGACCACCTGCGATGATACCAGTACCTGC
>JABXIV010000088.1 GCA_013372925.1 Alphaproteobacteria bacterium | reverse complement strand
GGCTCACCCTTGATCAGCCGCACCAGCAGCCAATGGCCGTGCACGCTTGAATGCCAGTCAAAGCAGCCATAGAAGGCAGGCGTTAAGGCCCGTGGCACTTGTGCATCGGCATCCGAATTCAGTACGTGGCTGATCTTGTTCGGGTATTCCCGGTGGATGCAGCCCAGCGCCATGCCAGCGAAGCGGTCTGTCACCACGCCTTCGCGCGCAGGGGGCAGGTCAGTGTCTGAGGTCTCTTGCCTGGCGCCATCGTCGCAGGCCGTGAGCGCCAAGCCGCCCAACAGTGTAAGTGTGAGTGCTGATTTTTTCACCGATATCCTCCCCATAGATGCCTTTTTCAATCCATATCATTTCAGCTGGCAGGACGCCACTTTGAACCAAGGGAAGGTGGCCCGACCGTCACAGAGCCGGGCCAGAAGACTGCTCAGTAGGTCATTCAGAAGGCTTTTCGGCAGCGTCTTCGAAGCGCGGTGGAAAGTCGCCATCGACGATCACGCAATAATTCACGGTAAGGCGCGGCCCCACAATGTAGGTGTCGGCACCTTGACCCGCAGGTGCGATGGTTACCGTTGGCGGGGCAGCCGGGCTCGTCTGTCGTTGTTTTGTGGCATCTTTCATCTGTGTGGGTGTGTTAGATGTGCCAACGCCCATACCTGCGTCCGAAACTGTCGCGTCATGAGTGTGGTGGGCCAATTGTGCCGCGGTTTGGTTAGTTCTGATTTTGCCGAGGTTGATGCCGACAGTAGTTGCTTGATGTCCCCCTTGAAACTGAGCCGGTTCATACTCGCCAGCGCCGACTGGTGCGCGCATGACGAGGTTGGGCAAAGCGAACTTTGACTGACCATCACCCCCATAATGGGTTCCCAGCACAGCAAACAGTTCCTCATATTGCGAAACAGGCAGCATTTGGCCCTTGGCGACGATTGTACCGGCTGGGCAGTAGGTCCCGGCAGTGATGCATATGTCGCCAACATAGGAATATTCTGGATTGCAGCCCGCCTGGGCATCAATAGTGGTGAACAGGCTGGCGGCGGAGCCAAGGACAGTGCAAGCAATCACGTGGGTATATTTAAGTGTCATGTCTTACTCCCTGAATTTTGTCGTGGGGCTACAGCTTTCGTGGCCCGGATGAGTGAACTCGGAACAGGGGTGGTGCTGCATGACCTTCAATCGAGCAGAGGTACAGCAGAGCGATGCTACTGCAGATAAAGGCCCTTTAGAAGTGTATGAAATAAATTAAAAGTTGTTGCTGGTTGATGGAGTAAGGCTCAGGCGCCGAAGCGGGCTTTCAGCTTGGCGATAAGGTCGCTGCTTTGTTCCATGTGCTTTTCTTCGGTTTCAAGAATGGAAAGGAACAAGCGCCGCCGGAAATCGGGCAGGTTGAAGTCTGCGGGCAGCGGGTCAGTACCTGCGGCATCCAACATGAAATCAACAAGGCGATTGGCAGCGTGAAGGCGGCCCCAGATATAATCGTTTTCGCGGGCGCGGCGGCTGAAGAAAGCGCCGAAATTATAAAGCTGCGTGCCCAGCAGCGGCTGCATGTCTTCTTCGCTTTGCATGGCTTCACAGTCAAGCGGGCTGATGCGCGCCACGCGGATTTCGTCCACTTCCAGAAGGTCGGCGTCCTGGTTCATGGGCAGCATCAGCACGTCATAGAAGGCATAGCCTACATAGGCGCGGAAAAGCGTGAGCCTGAGCGCATTCTGCGGCAGCACCGAAAGCGTTATGGCGAAAGTTTCGTCCTGCTCGAAATCCAGGTCCTCGAGCGCCATGCCGTCGGCAACGGAATCCAGAAAGGCGGTGATAGCGTGATCGTCCACCGGTTGGGTAACAAGCCGTTCGAAAATGGCGCTGTCGAAATGTGCGGGGTTCCAGCGCGCACGGTAGCTTTCCAGCATGGTGTATATCTGGCGCTTGATCTTCTTCACCGGCTCCAGCAGATGGCCCTGGTTGTCCTGCTGCATGAAGCGGTTCAGCTTCATGATCACGAAACGCAGGCGGCGCACCCGGTAATCCACATCCAGTTCTCGCAGGCGGCGCACATGGTGCTGTTGGCCCTGTTCCGGCACAATCTCCACCAGACCACCTTCGGGGCACAGCATGCCCTTGTGTTCGGCCCAGTGGCGAAGCGCTTCGAAACTGTCGGTTTCCGACATCTTTACGCCCCTGAGGGCAGCACCCTCCACCATCAACTGTGCGAGGCGCTCCAGCATGCGCACGGTTTTGGACTGCATATAGCTTGAATAGCTGAAACCCGTGTGCTTGTGCGCTTCTTCGTGGGCGCGTTCCCGCCAACTTGCTAGCATGGCGGTGTCGATCTTTCTGTCCTGGTCAAGCTGCAGCACGCGGTCCACAAGGCGGTTCACTTCCGCTTCGGCTGACTGCACGGTGGCCTCAAACCGGCGGGCTTTCTTGTTTTGCAGGTCGATCGCGCGCAGGTCTTCATAGATGGGTTCGCGGCGTGGAATTTCAGCCAGCGACGACAGGATCGTGCGGAAAAAGCCCGGCAGTTCTTCGTGGCGTTTGCCCTCAAGCAGGCTCTCCGGGTCGTCGGGCAGCGGATCAACATAGATGATCCTGCGGTCAACCTCCCGGTGGGCCGGGCGTTCGAACACGGCGCCGATGGCCGCGGCGAAGGGTTTGTTATTGGTTACACCGCCATCAATGAAAGACATATCCGAAAGCGTATGCATATCGCCCACAAGCGCCGGGAAGTTGCGACTGAGGAAAGTATTGCGGCAAGGCCAGTCTTGCCGGCGCGCCTGCAGCCGCTCTTCCAGGTCTTTCAACCTGAGCGGCGGGAAAGCACCGGGGAAGCTTGACGTGGCGCGGGCAGCAAAACCAAGACCGGGGATGTTGTCGTCCCCGAAGTCGGTCTGCGAGGTGCCAGTGGCAGATTGCCGGAAACTGAAATTCAGCGTTACGCCGTGCTGGTGTTCCAGCACTTCTTTGGGGTCATGCAGTTTGATCCGCCGGGGCTGGCCGAAAAAGTTGGTCAGGCTGACGAACAGGTCCAGCTTGTGGCCGGGCGGCAGCAGCGTGTGTGCGCCTTCAGCGTGGCCCATGTTTTCACAGGCGTTCAGCATCCATGTCAGCATGTGGGTGCCGGAAAAGGGCGGCTGGAACCAGCGGGACCGCACAAAACGGAACAGCTTGTGCCGGATTTCAGGGTCGGGGGCGTGTTCACCGAAGGCCTTGCCGCCAAACAGCCACAGGAAGGGATAGAACCACGCTTTGCTCCAGCGGTCTGCGATGGTGTCTTCTTCCATCAGTTCTTCGATGTCTGCCAGATTGAGCCACATGGTGCGCAAGGGATCGAAATCCAGGTCATGCGCCAGCGCGCGGGCAAGGAAAATGCCGTTGATGCCGCCCGCCGACGCACCGGAGACAACATCCACAATCACCCTCAGGTCAAGCTTGTGCCCGATGGCTTGCAGCAGTTCGAAATACAGGCTTTCCGTATCGGTGCCGTAAGGGCGCTTTGGGGCGGCTTGGTCAAAGGTGGTCGCAGCCCGCTCGATACGATCTGTAACGCCGTGATAGGCTTTGGAGGCGCGCACCAGCTTCAGGATCTCGCTTGAGATGCCGTTCATATAAATGGCGAGCGATGCCCCGCCATAGCATACAAGCGCTAACCTGAGTTCCTTTTCGCGCATGCCGGATTTTACCCTTTCTTTCAACACACTAGTGTGTCGGACGCCTAGTGTGCGTTTTTTTGGGCCAAACGTAAATGCGGAATAATAAGCAGGACTTGTGTGCGGGGGCCAGGCAAGAGCCGATTATGCATGATGTTGTTTCGATAGATGCCGAGAAAAAAGGGGGGCCGAAGCCCCCCTTTCATTGATGTATTTATGTGTGCCCTGATTAGAAACGTACGCGTACGTTCGCAAATAGGCGACGACCAATAGTGTCGTATACCCCAGGTTCAGTGTTGGCATTGAACGCGCTATGGAACCGTGGTGGGTTTTTATCGAACAAGTTGTTCACACCAACAGTGAAGGTAACCTTCTCGTAGGTGTAGCTAGCAACAATGTCGTGGTACCAGATCGCTTCCGCAACCGCGTCATCCGTGATGGAGGCTGGGCGGTGTTTATCGATCGTTTTGTCGATCCAACGGGTATCCCAGGTAACGGACCAGTTTTCACCATGCAGCGTTGTGCTGGTGTTGATGCGCCACTCAGGGAAGACAGCGAAACCATCAGCCGTGCCCACAACGTCACGGGAACCAATGATTGGCCAGTTTTCTTCACGGCTCATCTGCCAGGTTGCGCCAGCAACGAAGGTCAGGCCTTCGATTACTTCGCCACCGAAGTCATGGTCATACTTCAGGTTAAAGTCCATACCATCAGTTTTTAGGGTGCCGAGGTTACCAAAGCTGCCTGATGCTTCGTTCGGGAAGATCCAGCTGTATGGATCGCCGATGCCGTCGCCATCCAGGTCATCGAACGTGTTACAGGAAGGTGCTGTCATGCCTTCTGATTCAAGGCAGTTACGGAAGAGATCGTTCAGCGGTGCAGCACCAATGAAGTTATCGATCTTGATGTTCCAGTAATCCACACTAACCTGCAGCCCTGGCAGTGCAGTAGGCGTAAATACAGCGCCAACAGTCAGGGATTTAGATTTTTCTGGATCAAGATGGTCTGGAGCAAATTGGGTGTAGCCAGATTGCCATGCAAAACCAAACTCACCATCAGGGCCGGTGAAATCGAAGCCGGCATCTTCAATCAGGGATTGACAGTTAGCACGTACAACATCGTTGATGTCGTCACGACGGTCAGCGAATTCACAAAGCGATTCAATAACAGGGAAACCCGTGGTGTTGCCTGAGTATAGCTCCGAGATGTTTGGTGCCCTGAAGCCAGTAGAATAGCTTGCGCGGATACGGACATCTTCGATCGGCGCATAGTTTAGGCCAAACTTATAGTTGAAGGTTGTGCCTGCATCTGGTGTGTCATCTGGTGTGCCATAGGCAGAATAGCGTGCAGATGTCTCGAAGCTGAGGTTATCCAGGATTGGGAAGTACAGCTCACCATAGAGTTCCTTCACGTTGTAGCCGCCTTCAAGCGGGTCGGCTGCACCACTGGTGGTCAGACCTTCTGCGAGGAATTCATCAGGAGAAAATACAGCAGATTCACTGCGTTTCTCTGCGCCGAATGCCCAACCAATAGGCCCGCCAGGAAGTTCAACAGAACCAGACGTGTCGCCGCTCAGGTTGAACTGCCACAATTCCATACGGCCTGAGAACCAATCCTTAAGCGAGTTGGCCATCAGGTAATCGAAATGCTGCTGGTTCAGGGAACCATAAGGAGCAAACGGGTTGAATGGGTTGCCGTCTGTTGCAGCAGCACAATCTGCGTCAGCCGCGCAAGCGTCTGGGTCAACCAATGTTCCCCAGCGGTCGATACGGTGGAGGAACCTAGTTTCGTCAATTTGCTGTGTGTCAGCCAGGGTATAGGAAACATCCCAGTTAACATCGCCAATTTCACCGTTCAGGCCAGCCACGATGCGGAATGTATCGTTGGACTGACGGTACAGGCGGCCACCGGATTCTTCAAAACGGCGGTTCAGGATAACGGAAGCGCCGCTGATGCCTTCAGCGTTCAGGTCATCATCAGTACCCATTACGCCATCTGGGCCAGCGGCAAAATCACCAAACGGGTTGAATGGGTTTGACGCTGGAATGCGCTGGTTTGCTGCTGCGCCAAAGGATGCATCGGGTGCAAGGCGCTGGTGGGATGTACGCCTAGTGTACATGCCTTCCAGGTAACCGCGAATAACACCGAAGCTATCGCTGTCCCACAGCTCGTAGTTCACGTTAGCACCGAATTGGAAGCGCTCGTTTGGCGTGATCAGCGCATTAGATGGGGCATAGTTATATACATCACCTGATTCGAACGGGCGAGCCTGACCGGTTGTCTCATCCACAATGAATGAACCGCCATAAGACGTGCCATCAGCGCCAACAATGCTACGGATACGGCGGCTGTTGGATGAACCGGAAGCGATAGGTGCGAAGCTACCGTCTTCTTGCAGAAGAGAATAAAGCGCATCATGAGAGAAATCACGCTCAGCTTGCTTCAGCTCATTCTGCTTGGTGTATTGAACTGTGAAGACTGCATTGCCTTTATCGTTGGCAACACCGCCAACGGCGGAAATGCCCATGTTGGCAGCGTCCCATTCGCGTGTGCCGGCGCCAATGTCAGCAGAAATTTCAAAGCCTTCGAAGTCGTCGCGCAGGATTACGTTCACAACACCCGCCAGTGCATCAGAACCATAAATGGTGGAAGCGCCGTCCTTCAGAACTTCAACGCGCTTGATCATGCCGAGCGGAATGGTGTTCAGGTCAACCGCACCATCAGCCCCGGTACCACCAACCATACGGCGGCCATTGATCAGAACCAGTGTACGGTTAAAGCCGATGCCGCGCATGTCTACGTTCTTGGCACCATCGTTACCGTTGTTGGTGGACGTGCCGTTCTGGAAACCTGTGAAAGCAGGAATGTCTTTCAGGAATTCGTCAACGCTTGTGACGCCTTGGTTGATAAGGTCTTCGCTGTCGAATGTCGAAATGGCACCCGATGCTGTGAATTCATTTTTGGCAATGCGCGAACCAGTAACAACAACTTCTTCGAAGTCTGACATCTCGTCTGCGCTGGCATCTTGTGCGGATGCGACATTGATATTTGCATTGGTCACGAGGAGCGCAATCGCAGTTGCTGCACTACCTAGGTATTTCGACCGCAAACCCCGCTTTTTAGCGGCGCTGAATTGTCCAGTCATTCTATTCCTCTTTCTCTGTATAAAAGGTGGCAGACGTATCTGCCTTGTTCGAGTTGCTTTTGGCCCTAGCCCTTGGCAACTGGAGAGGAAGCCTGCGATTAACGTGGGGGATGGTTCAAATAAAAATGAATAATTGTTATTATGATCAATTAATTAGGTTTTTGTTTTGTAACAAAAAAATCACATTGTATTATAGATTATAAGTAATGTTTAATTTTTTGTTTATGAATTAGGTTGGTGAGTATTTGATGCCCTAAAATATGATAATAATAACCTTTTTAGGTGCATTTAATTTATCAATTGGCTGGTATTTAGACATTTGTTGTCTGGGTAGTGCTCAAGAAAAATACAAGAAGGTGAACTAAAAGCTGGAAAATCGTGAGGTATTTGTGTCGATAGTTAAGTCTTCTGCTTGAAGTATTAATCAAAAGATTAAACTTTTGCTTCCGATGAGACCGGCGGTGAATTGCTTGGATTTTTGGGTGATAGGTTCGAATAGGGGGGCGAGCCATTCGGCTGCTATATCTAGGAGGCGGACCCCGTTAGCTGCCTGTATGTTGCTTCCGGTTTTGGAGCGGCGCATATGTGGATCAAAAAAACTGGCCCGTGTGTGGCGGGCCAGTGGATAATGTATCGGTTTTTTAGTTTGGTCGCGCGGGGTATATGCCTTCTGTGACGACGCAGTATTTTAGCCCCAGTTGTGGGCTAACATTGTTCATCGACTGACCTTCGCCAGCCGAACCAACTGTTACGGTGCCGCCGGTGTTTGTGCCGCCTGAAACACCACCTAACGGCACCATGGGCGCAGGGGTTGAGCCCGCAAACAGGTTTACGTCTGTTGCGGCACCGGTGTTTGGTTCAGCAATGATGTTTTTCTCTGTTGGCTTGCTGGTGATCGCAGTGGCTGTCGAAACTTCTACTTTCGCAGGGTCGCTGGCATTGGGGGTGAAGATTGCCTGGTGTGAGTGCGGCGCCATTTGCGCGGCTGTTTGATAGATGGTTTCTGAGCCTCGCTGTTGGCCTTGGACAACGTTGCTGAGCCCAGGCCCCTGGCCCGCGCCTATGGGTGCCCTACCGCGAAGGTCAGGTAAGGCAAAAGTTTTAACGCCGTCACCGCCATACATGGTGTTGAACAGCGAAAATAGGGCCACATAGTTCTCAATCACAAGGATTTGGCCGTTTGCCTCCAGCGTGCCCTTGGGGCAGAAAGTCGCTGCGGTAAGGCAAACTTCCCCTGTGTAGGATTCGTTGGCGTAGCAGCCCGCATTGGCGGTTGTGCTGGTTGCCATAAAGGCTGCGCCCAGAAGAAGTGCGCTGGTGATCTGGCGTTTGGGACTGTGCTTTGTAGGGTTCATCAATTTATCCGCGTCTTTAAGGTTTTCAGGCCTTTGGCCCATTTCTGTGACTATGCGTGCAACTCTGAACGAACATGTGTTGCCTTGGCGGGCAACATCAATAACAACCTATAGTATTGGTTTAATGCCATTATAAGTCGAATATTTTCTTTGGCGGGTTGATGTGTTTTTCGGGAAGCAAAAGAAAAGCGGCGGGACATGCCCGCCGCTTCCAATCTTTTAAGGTACCGTTTTCAGCTATTAGAAGCGAACCCGGAAACCAGCGTAGCCGTAGCGACGGATTGCGTCGTAAACGTCTGCGGCAGTGTTGGTGCCTGTTACGTCACCAGGTACACCTTGGCCAAGGAACGGAGGTTTCTTGTCGAAGATGTTATCAACACCAGCGAAGATTTCGTAACGGCCTTCGTCGTCGATTGTGTAGCGAACCTGAAGGTCGTTGTAGAAATAGGAACCAACTGTACCGAATGCAGCGTTGTCGTTGTCTACGTTAACACCGTCGATGAAACGCGTGCTCCAACCGAAGCGGAACTTGTTCCAGTCGTATGTTACAGAAGCGTTGACTTTCCATTTCGGAACACCGATTTCACCGATGCCGTCGATTACGTCACCACCTTCAAATGGTACGAACTCGTTCTTCTCGGTGTAGGTACCGTTCATGTTGATGCCGAGTGTGCCGTCGCCCAGTTCGAACGAATAGTCAGCAGCGAAGTCAACACCGCGAGTGGAAAGCTGCGCTGCGTTGATCGCAAGGGCATCAATCCGCAGTACAAGACCATTCGTTGAGTTACGCGTGATCAATGAGCAGAACGGGTTGTTCGGGAAGTCAGGCTGGCGAACACACTGGTCAACAGTGGTTTGCGCGCTGAACGAGTTGATTGCATTGTTGATCTTGATGTCAAAGTAATCAACCGTGATGTTCAGGCCCGGAACGAAGCTTGGGCTGTAAACCGCACCAATTGTCCAGGTTTTCGCTTTTTCTGGCTCAAGGTTCGGGTTACCTGCAGACAAACCACCCGCGCTGCGGATGTTGATGCCAGCTGGGTCAAGCGTTGCCGTGCCAGGAATTGTCGCACAGTTCGCTTGCACGGTAGCGCTTTGTTCGTCGTAGACAGTGTTGCCGTCTGCGCTGGCGCCGCCCATTCCGCCGAAGGCACATGGGTCAACGAAGTTACGGAAAGTCTCACTGCCTGGATCGAACAGTTCGCCAATGTTCGGTGCACGTACCGCTGTGGAGTAGCCACCACGGATGCGCAGGTCTTCAATCGGACGCCAGTCACCGGAGATCTTGTATGTCCAGTTTGTGCCGGCTGTGCTGTAGTCAGAGTAACGTGCAGCAGCTTCAAGGCCCAGGTACTTGGCGAAAGGTGCATCGCTCAACAGTGGGATGATAGCCTCACCGAACACTTCGTAAACGTCGTAGGAACCAACAGTGTTTGGCGTGGTGTTGCCAGATGTCAGACCTGCAGCCGTCAGAGCGTCAGAGTTGAACTTGCTCTTTTCTTCACGCCATTCACCACCGAACGCAACGCCAACTTCACCGGCTGGCAGCTCAAAGGCTGTACCAGTGATTGTGGCACCAGCAACGTGCTGGGTCATGCGGGTTGTCAGCTGGTTGTCAACCAATACCCAATCAAGGGCATCGCCAGTGATCGTGCCTTCACCG
>JABXIV010000105.1 GCA_013372925.1 Alphaproteobacteria bacterium | reverse complement strand
TCTGTCTGGCGGGCGTATTCATCAGCGCCCAGGGCATCGACGAGGATTTTGATCCGTGCCTTGTATTTGTTATCGCGGCGGCCCTGTTCGTTATAGACGCGCAGGATAGCCTCCAGGTAGCTCAGCAGGTCAGCCTCTGGCAGGAAATCACGAATGGTTTTGGCAATCACCGGCGTGCGGCCCATGCCGCCACCCACAAGCACTTCAAAGCCGAGCTGGCCAGCATCGTTCTTTTTCACCACAAGGCCAATGTCGTGCCATTTCACGGCGGCGCGGTCGATATCCGCACCGGTGATGGCAATCTTGAACTTACGCGGCAGGAACGAAAATTCCGGATGGAAGCTGGACCATTGGCGGATCAGTTCCGCATATGGCCGCGGGTCGGCCACCTCATCGGCGGTCGCGCCTGCGAACTGGTCGGTCGTCACGTTACGGATACAGTTGCCGGATGTCTGGATGGCGTGCATTTCCACGTCTGCCAGTTCCTGCAGGATGTCTGGCGTCTCGGAAAGCTTCGGCCAGTTATACTGGATGTTCTGGCGTGTGGTGAAGTGGCCATAGCCCTTGTCATACTTGCGGGCGATCAGCGCCAGTTTGCGCATCTGGTCACCGTTCAGCGTGCCATATGGCACTGCTACGCGCAACATATAGGCGTGCAGTTGCAGATAAAGGCCGTTCATCAGGCGCAGCGGGCGAAATTCTTCTTCCGTCAGGTCACCGCGCACACGGCGTTCCACCTGGTCGCGGAATTCAGCGACGCGTGCGTTCACCTGGGCATGGTCATATTGATCGTATGCATACATCGTTTGATTTCCTTAAAGGTCTGTCTGTTCCCACACGGGGGAAACCTGATAGCCAAGGTCCGGGCGTACGCTAGGGCCCTGTGCCTGCATGGCGAATTTCATGTGGGCTGGATATGGCTTGCCGTCACGCTCTGTGGCGTCGATCACCTCAACCGACAGCACATAATTCTCGTCAGCCGATTTCTGTGCCAGCCCCTCAAGCGTTTCAACGCCTGCCTCGTCTGCAGCCACGGCGGCTTCGCCCGCGATGGCGGTCCAGGTGCCGTCGGCCTTCAGGAAAACCACGCGGCCATCCAGCAGGCGGTTGGCGACGATCATTTGTGGCCCTTTGATTTTTCTAGCCATTTTTAAAACTCCGTATCCTCAAGCTGTCGCGACCAGGCGATCAGATTCTTTTGCGGCCCACGCCAGATCAGCGGCGGTGGAAACCACATCGCCAATCAGCAACAGTGCCGGGCTTTTCACATTGTTCTGGGTAACCACTTCGGGCAGTGTGGCGAGTGTGCCATAGAAGCGGCGCTCGTTTGCGCGGGTGCCGTTTTCAACCACAGCAACCGGGGTGCTGGCCTTGACGCCTTCACCGATCAGCCCCGCTGAAATTTTTGGTGCACCTTTAACGCCCATATATACAGCCAGTGTTTGGCCTTCGCCTGCCAGCCGTGCCCAATCCTTGTAGGCGCCATCTTTCAGGTGGCCGGTAACAAGTGTGATCGAGCTTGCGTGTGCGCGGTCCGTCAGCGGGATTTGCGTGGTGGCGGCAATGCCCTGGAAGGCGCTGATGCCGGGCACCACTTCCACATGGATGTCATGGGCGCGCAGGGCTTCCAGTTCTTCACCGGCGCGGGCAAACAACAGTGGATCGCCGCCCTTAAGGCGCACAACACGGCGGCCCTTTAGGGCCTCTTCCACGATCACGCGGTTGATGCCGTCTTGGCCGATACCGTGATCGCCTTCGCGCTTGCCAACGAAGATCAGATCGGCATCCCGGCGGGCAAGCGCAAGCACGTCGCGGCTTACAAGTCGGTCGTAAACGATAACATCGGCCTGCTGCAGCGCGCGGTGCGCCTTGATGGTCAGCAGGTCAGGATCGCCGGGCCCTGCACCCACAAGCTGCACCTGGCCGGTCGTTGCACCCACACGGTGGGTGCGTGCGGCACCGAGGATCAGGCGCTCTACCTCAGTTTGGTCAAGGTCGGCGTAGGTGCCGGCGTTATCATAGAGGCGATCGTAAAATAGTCTGCGGCGGGTGCCGTCAGGGATGATGGTCTTGACGCGAGCCCGGACAGCGCCCGCCGCAGCGGCCAGCACGCCCAGAGAAGGGGGCAGGATTTTCTCCAGGCTGCTGCGAAGGCGGCGCACAAAAACGGGCGCGTCACCCCCTGATGAAAAGGCCACCTGCAGCGGGCCCCGACTGAACTGCGCAGGTGTGGTGAAATTGGATTTGGCAGGCTTGTCGATCACATTCACCGGCAGCTTGCGGGTGTTCGCAAGCCTGAGGATGCGTTCTTCCGTCAGGTCATCCTCAACGCCGATATAAACAAGCGTTTTGCCTTCAAGGTCGTCTTCGCTGAAGGGGCGGTCATGGATCAGCAGGTCGCGCCCGGTATCTTCCGGCAGCAAGCCTGCCTCACGCAATGCATCCGTTACCTGTGGCGCGATAACGCTGATGCGTGCGCCGGTTGGCGTAAACAGCCCTACCTTCGCCATGGCGGCGGATGTCGCGCCAACGATCAGGATATGATGCTTTTCAGAGGTCAGAAAAACCGGAATGCTCGACATGACCTAAACTCCTCGCGTGTCTTGTGCGCCGGTTCCGCCAAATTCCTGCCATGGGATGGGGCGCTTTTTCAGTGATCCATAGATAGGCGTGCATGCCCATTGGAACAAACGAGAAGAAATTATGCCCTTGAGTAGAAAAAATATACTCAAAAAATAGTGAATATCGGCTATTTAAGAAATATAAATCTATTAATAATAAAATTTAGGATTTAAATACCCTTAATAAGATGTTTTTGAGAAAATTTATCGAATTTACATCAGTGGAATAAAATATCAAAAAAATGCACTAGTTAGGTGGGTTTATTCGATATTGTCGTTTTTGTAGCTTGATATCAGAAAAATTTCCTCAAAATTCTTGAAGGGAGATTCGGGCGAGAGGGGGCATTCTGCGTATATGAGGGCTTTTCCTGATTGGCAGCATTGCCAATCTCTGGCACCGTCCCTGTGGGAAAAAGGGGAGGGATAAGATGGTTTCCAGCAAAACTGGTCGTACATTCTATCGCAATATGGGGTTTGTGCTATTGGGCCTGTCGGTCGCGGGCTTTTTGCCGTTCGTCCTGGGCCGGTTCCAGAATGGTGGCAGCATGAGCATGGCTCTGGTGGTTCACGGTGCAAGCTTCTTTGCCTGGCTGGGGCTTTATACCTATCAGGCGTCGCTGGTGCGGGCGCGAAACCTGAAGAAGCACAAGAAACTGGGGGAAGCCAGCGTGGGTTTGGCGCTGATCATGCTGGCATCAGCCATTGCTGTAACGCTTGAAGTGTTCGCTCGCGGCGACAGCAGCGCCACACCGTTTTCGCCAGAACAATTCATTATGCTGCCGATGATGGACACGATTTTGTTCGTGGTGTTCTACAGCATGGCGATTATTGAACGGAAGGTGCCGGAAACGCACAAGCGGTTGATGTTGCTGGTGGGTATCATGATGATTGACCCGGCAACAGGGCGCCTGGGCCTGTCGCTTGGCTTTCCACCCATTGGCCTTCTGCTGCATTTTAGCTTGCTTGTTGCGCTTTGCATGTATGACCGGAAAAGCATGGGGCGCGTTCATCTTGTTTCCAAGATTGCGCTGGTGGTGCTTGCGGCGCGCTATACGCTGTTTTTCACGGTTGGCCCAACAGAGGCCTGGGCCGCGTTTGCGCATAAGGTTTTGGGCTAGGCATAGGAATGGCCGCCCGCTCACAATAGGCAGGCGGCCATCTTTTGTTTCTGGGTTATTTGTCGGTCGGGCAGGCATCGCCCTTGTGGGCGATCTCACCGCCAACGAAAGAGCATTCCACCTGAATATTGGCAATGCCGAACGGCGTTGATGCCATCTTAAGCGGGTTGCCGTCCAGGATCACCAGATCGGCGGTCATGCCTTCTTTGAGTGTGCCGATATGCTCAGCAAGGCCGTTCTGCTGGGCAGGCACCGCTGTGATGGATTTCAGGCCTGAATAGACAGAAATATTCTGCGCGCCTTCAGGGCCTGCCGGCATGTCATAGGTGTCACCTTGTGCAAGGTTCGGGTATACCCACGTTTTACGGTCAACCATCTGCTGCACATACCAAAGCGGTTTCACAGGAGACACAGGCCCATCGCTGTGGAAGGAAACCGGGATCGATTTCGTCTCCTCAAGCGCAGCCGCATCCAGCAGGGCAACACGGCCATCGTCATCGTTCGCGATTTTGCCGTCCGTTGCCTGGCCCTTGCCGTCAAGGCTGTTCTGCATTGCAGCACCCCAATAGGCCACATGCCCTGCAAGGTGTGAAACGCTAAGGTCCAGCCCGGCATTCATGGCGTCCACCATCTGGGCGACAACCGGGTTGGCGCTATCATGTTCGCTGCCTACGGTGGCGTGGATCAAGACGGTGGATTTGTCATAGTCGTCACCCTGTTGCTTCGCCAGGTTTGAGAAAGCTGTGAGCGTGTTCAGCATGGCGCCGTCGCCATTGGTGTGAACCTGCAGCATCCACCTGTCATTCCAGAAAGGCTGGATCGCCTGATAGATGGAGCCGTCACCCTTGAAATCATACGGGCTGTTCGGATCATCCGAGAGCGTGTAGTTGGAGCTGAGCTCGCCGGGGTGGCCTTCGCAGATGGTCTGTGTTGCGTTCATGACGGGGTGAAGATACCCGGCATATTGCCCACGCACATAGGCCGTGCACCCCTGTGTAGAGCCATCTGCCCAGAACTTGATGCCGTTGGCGCCAAACCGGCCATCGCCTTCCCAGGTCACTTCCTGATCGGCGATGCCATCTTCGCGCAACTTGGTAACAATCTCGAACGGCGTGGCTTTTGGCATTTCCTTGTCGGTAATCGTGCCAGACATCATTGTGCGGTAGCGCAGGGCAGGGATTGGCAGAACCGGGCCGTACTCGGCGATCGCCTTGATGCCCTTCACCTCGCCCACGCTGAAGCCGCCGCCGTTGATGACGGTCGTTACCCCAGAGGCCGCGATCTTATCCAGGATTGATCCTACGGTTTCAATCATTTTGGGGTCTTTGTAGAAATCCTTCAGGGCATCGAAGAACTTGGATGTGGAGATTTTGGCCATGAAAGGCTTGAACGCGCCTTCTTCTTTCAGAAGCCCGGTGAAGTTGCCGTTTTTATCCATCACCCAGGTGCCAAGCGGTGGTGTTTGATTTTGCGGCAGTTTCTGGTCAGGGGCCAGCGTTTTTATGCCGCACGGCTTTGCGGTGCAGATACCGGCTTCGATAAAGGCATCCTGATTGACATAGGCAAGGTGGCCGGATTGATCCAACAGGAAAGTTGGCTTCAGCTTATCCATCTTTTCGCCGTCGTCTGTCAGCCATTTGTCGATTTGTTCACCAGGGGCGTTTCGGAAAGCCAGCGTGCTCTGGATTTCTTCAGCGCTGTTGCCGAAACGGGAAGGGTCGATGCCGTTCCCGAGCGCCCATTCAGAGTCCTGGTTCTTTTCCAGCCAGTCCTTCAGGCGGTCGTTGGTCCAGTCAAGGCCGGTTACAGTGGCATTGGCTGATTTATAGTCACATAGCTTGCCGTCTTTGTCGTCGTTATACAGCCGATAATAATAGGGTTCGGGCAGGCAGGGCGACAGGTCTGCCATCGCGGAAAAGACGATCATCAACGGCAAATGCAGGTGCGGATCGATAAAGCCGGGCATCAGGGTTTTGCCTTCGATGTCTACAGATTTTTTTACATCGCAGTGCTTGAAATCATCCTTGGTGCCAAGGCCAACGATCTTGCCATCCGCCATCAAGAGGGCTGAATAGGGATCGTTTTTGTCTTTGGTTTCATCGGCCAGTGTCAGGATGGTGCCGCCATAAAATAGCGTGCTGTCTTTTGCATCCATGGCGCAAATGCTGCCGGTGCCGGTGCCGGTGTTTTCGGTCTCTGCACAGCCGATTGTGGCCAGTGCGATGGCCGCGCTGCCCAGATACTGGCTAAGTCGCTTGGCGGTGATTGACTGTCTTTTGGTCATTTGAAGGCTCCCCTGTTGTTGAAAGCGCGGTGATGCGTGCTTCGGTTCGTGCGTCGAAAAAATACTACTAATAATTGTCATTATTTTTAAAAAGCAAGCCTTGTGCCAGCATAGTTGGTATTTTTATTGTTTTAAATCAATGATATAATGAGTTTTAATTTATACTTCCAATGCATGTAAATGTCTGACGTGTCAGACACGAAGGCGCGGTTGCCCGGATTGCCTCTTGGCGAAGGCGATTGACTGCGCGTAAGAAGGGCTGGTTATTTTTTCTGAGAAAAGGCCTGATGATCCGTGATTTCGCTTTCTCCATCCGCCCTTGCCGAAAGCTGGCAGCCGCTTTTGTCTGATGAATTCTCAAAACCCTATATGAGGGAGCTTGAAGACTTCCTTCGTGCAGAGAAGGCGGCGGGCAAAACCATCTATCCGGCGGAAGAAAATATCTTCCATGCGCTTGAAGCAACGCCTGTGGATGATGTGAAAGTGGTGATCATCGGGCAAGACCCATACCACGGCCCGGGGCAGGCGCATGGCCTGTCCTTTTCGGTTCAGCCCGGCGTGGATGTGCCGCCAAGCCTGAGAAACATGTATAAAGAGCTGGAACAAGACCTGGGGGTGAAACACCCGGGTCATGGGCATTTGGAAGGCTGGGCGAAGCAAGGTGTGCTTCTGTTGAACGCAGTGCTGACGGTGGAGGCCAGCAAGGCTGGCGCGCACCAGAACAAG
>JABXIV010000245.1 GCA_013372925.1 Alphaproteobacteria bacterium | reverse complement strand
CGCCTGATCACGGAAAACAATATTCGTATCCCGCTTGAGCATGTTCTTGGCTTGGCTGCCAAGCCGTTGAAGCCTTATCTGGAGCTACATGCCGGTTCTGGCGAAGATGCAATCCTGAAGCACTTGGAAACCACGTTTGAAGTACACCTTTTGCCGTTCTTTGCTGATCGCCTGAAGGTACAGCAGCGTGACCTGGGCGTGCGCCACGACCTGATCGATGCTGTGTTCGCCAAAGGGGATGACGATCTGGTTCGTATCCTCAACCGGGTATCTGCACTTTCGCACTTCCTGAATACGGATGACGGTGCAAACCTGCTTGCGGGTTACAAGCGTGCGGCAAATATCCTCAAAATCGAGGAAAAGAAAGACGGCCGCAGCTATGACCATGCGGTGGATGCTGGCGTGCTGCAGGACGCTGAAGAAAAAGCGCTGCATGAGGCACTGGGCGCGGCAATGGCCGACGCCGCCAGCGCGCTTGATGCAGAAGATTTTGAAAAAGCAATGGCCGCCCTATCTACACTAAGGGCACCCATCGATGCCTTCTTTGACAAGGTAACGGTGAATGCTGATGATGAAGCACTGCGGGCCAACCGCCTTGCGCTTCTGAGCCAAATTCGTGCCGCGGTGAACACCGTGGCCGATTTCAGCCTGATCGAAGGCTGATAAAAAAATGGCCGGGCAACCAGATAGAAAAACTGCCCGGCGCCCCAATGAAATCTGCGTGCCTATCAGGGGACCGGGGTGCGCGACAAAGGACTGCAAAGCATGACCAAATGGGTTTACAGTTTTGGTGATGGCGCGGCTGAAGGCCGTGCGGATATGAAAAACCTTCTGGGTGGCAAGGGTGCGAACCTTGCGGAAATGGCCTCGCTGGGCCTGCCGGTGCCCCCAGGACTTACGATCACCACAGAGGTCTGCACCTATTATTACGCCAATGGTCGCGAATATCCTGATACGCTTGAAAGCGAAGTTAATCAGGCAATTGCCAAAATTGAGGCAAGCGTTGGCGCGAAGTTTGGTGACAAGGAAAACCCGCTTCTGGTTTCTGTGCGGTCTGGTGCACGGGTTTCCATGCCGGGCATGATGGATACGGTCCTGAACCTTGGCCTGAACGACGAAACGGTTGAAGGTCTGGCGGAAAATAGCGGCAATCCGTGCTTTGCGTGGGATAGCTACCGCCGCTTCATCCAGATGTATTCCGATGTGGTGTTGGGCGTTGACCATTATCACTTTGAAGAATTGATCGAGCTTCTGAAGGAAGAAAAGGGCATCGACCTTGATACCCATCTTGAGGCTGAAGACTGGAAAGAGCTGGCCGGCCAGTTCAAGGCCAAGACCGAGGAAGAGCTGGGCAAGCCGTTCCCGCAGGATGTGCGGGAGCAGCTTTGGGGCGCAATTGGTGCTGTATTCTCAAGCTGGCATATCGAACGCGCGAAAGTGTACCGCAAACTGAACAATATCCCGGAAGACTGGGGCACGGCCGTTAACGTACAGGCCATGGTGTTTGGTAATATGGGCGATACGTCAGCAACTGGGGTGGCCTTCACCCGTGACCCATCCACCGGCGATAATGAATATTACGGTGAGTATCTTATCAACGCGCAGGGCGAAGACGTTGTTGCCGGCATCCGTACCCCGCAGAACCTGACCAAAGCCGCCCGTGAAGCCGCAGGCGCCACGCTGCCTTCCATGGAAGAAAGCATGCCTGAGGTGTTTGGCGAACTGGCTGGCGTATTTGATAAGCTGGAGCATCACTATAAGGACATGCAGGACATCGAGTTTACCGTACAGCGCGGTAAGCTTTGGATGCTGCAAACCCGCTCTGGCAAGCGCACAGCCAAGGCTGCGCTGAAGATCGCGGTTGATATGGCGGCCGAAGGCCTGATTGATGAGAAAACCGCAGTGATGCGGGTTGAGCCTGCGGCGCTTGATCAGCTTCTGCACCCAACGCTTGACCCTGATGCGCCGCGCGACATCCTTACCCGCGGCTTGCCGGCGTCCCCCGGTGCTGCGTCAGGTGAGGTGGTGTTCGATGCGGACCACGCCGAAGCGGCTGCGAAAGATGGGCGTGCCGTTATTCTGTGCCGGGTTGAAACCAGCCCGGAAGACATCCACGGCATGCATGCTGCCAAGGGCATTCTGACCGCACGCGGCGGGATGACAAGCCACGCCGCCGTTGTGGCGCGCGGCATGGGTCGCCCTTGTGTGTCTGGTGCTGGCCAGCTTCGTATCGACGGCAAGGCGGGTGTCATGTCCTGCATGGGCCGTGAAATCAAAGAGGGCGACATCATCACCATTGATGGCGCGTCTGGCGAGGTGATGGTCGGTGAAGTGAAAACACTGCAGCCAGAGCTTGCCGGTGATTTCGCCAAGCTGATGGAATGGGCTGATAGCTACCGCAAGCTGAAGGTTCGTACCAACGCAGACACCCCAGCAGACACGACAACAGCGCGTGAGTTCGGCGCAGAAGGCATTGGCCTGTGCCGCACAGAGCATATGTTCTTCGATGGTGACCGCATTGTAGCCGTGCGCGAGATGATCCTCGCTGAAGACCTTGCAGGCCGCAAGCATGCCCTGTCTCAGCTTTTGCCAATGCAGCGTGGCGATTTTATTGAAATCTTCAAAATCATGCGTGGCTTGCCGGTGACAATCCGTCTTCTGGACCCGCCTCTGCATGAGTTCCTGCCGCGTGAAGAAGAAGAATTTGAGGATGTGGCGAAGGCCATTGGCGCAAATGTTGATCATCTGAAACGCCGTGCCGCGGAACTGCACGAATTTAACCCGATGCTTGGCCACCGGGGTTGCCGCTTGGGTATCACGTATCCTGAAATCTATGAGATGCAGGCTCGTGCCATCTTTGAAGCTGCCATTGCCGTGGAAAATGAAACAGGCGAAACTGTTGTGCCTGAAATCATGATCCCGCTTGTGGCAACCCGTAAGGAACTGGGCATGCTGCGCGAACGCGTGGACGCAGTAGCTGAGGAAGTGTTTGCCGAAAAAGATCACCGTGTTGACTATATGGTTGGCACCATGATCGAACTGCCGCGGGCCGCGCTTCAGGCTGGTAAGATCGCTGTCGAAGCCGATTTCTTCTCCTTTGGTACAAACGACCTGACACAAACCACCATCGGTATTAGCCGTGATGACGCGGGCCGTTTCCTGGATGAATATGTGAAGAAAGACATTTTCGCACAGGACCCATTCGTTTCCATCGATCAGGAAGGCGTGGGCGAACTGGTTGAAATCGGCGCAGAGCGTGGCCGGTCTACCAAGCCTGACCTGAAATTGGGTATTTGCGGTGAACATGGCGGTGATCCGGCGTCTGTTGAATTTTGTCACCGGACAGGGCTTGATTATGTGTCCTGTTCGCCATACCGGGTGCCAATCGCGCGGCTTGCCGCGGCACAGGCTGCCCTTCGGGATTAAAGATCAAGGCCCCGCTACTTGCGGGGCTTTTCTTTTGGGGGCTATTGCGCAAGAATGGCCTGTCATATTGGGGCGAGGCCCCAAAGAATTTCCAACCTTGATAGGGGAGACTGGGGATGAAGGTTTCAAAGGTTATTGCCGCAACAAGCGCTGTTGCCATGCTGGCTGGGTCAGCTTCACTTGTGGCAAGCGCGGCTGACGTAAAAGCCAAAAAAGAGAAATGCTATGGCATCGTTGCCAAGGGCATGAATGATTGTGGCACGTCGCAGCATGGCTGTGCCGGGCAGGCGGCAGAGGACGCGCATCCTGAAGAATGGATGTATGTGCCAGCAGGCTTATGCGACCGATTGGCAGGCAGTTCAAAAGAGCCGAAGAAGAAGGGGTAATCCCTTTGTCTAAAGGATACGAAAGCCCTGCTTTGGTGGGGCTTTTCTTTTTAGGTGCCCGCGCTATTTTCTTACCTGAAGGGGAAGAAAATGGATCATGGCAAGATTATCGAAACCATTCAGGATCAGGGTTATTTCATCATTGAGAACCTGATGCCGCTTGAGCAGGTAGATGCTGCACGGGCGATCCTTGATCCGATCTTTGTAAGCCAGCGCACAGGCCGCAACCAGTTTGAAGGGTTCAAGACCCAGCGCATTTATTCGCTTCCCAAATACGGGCCTGCGCTGTGGCCCTTTTTTAACCATGACGATGTGTTGAAGATTATCAAGCCCCTGTTGTGGGATGATTGTCTGATCACGGCAGCACTTGCTGCCAATGTTTTGCCGGGCGAACAACCTCAGGCGTTCCATACAGACGATAGTTTTTATCCCGTGCCGCGCCCGCGCAGAGCATTTTCGGTGGGGGCGATCTGGGCAATGGATGATTTCACCGCAGAAAATGGCGCTACGCAGCTTATCCCATATAGCCACACTTGGGGGGATGAGAAGCCCGAGGGCGTGCTTCAAACCGATGAAGCGTTTTCTGTGAAAGAGCCAGGTATGGCAGACGGATGGGCTACGCCAGAAGACGCAAAAATCATTACGGCTGAAATGCCGAAAGGGTCTGTGCTTATTTTCCTTGGGAACCTGTGGCACAGGGCAGGGGGCAATGTGTCAGACCATGCGCGGCTTGGACTGTTCCCCCAATATTGTGCCGCGTGGGCGCGGCAGCAGGAGAATTTCTTCCTGTCGATCCCGAAGGCGGTTGTTGCAGAGATGCCGGAACGGCTGCAGGCGCTACTGGGGTATCAGATACACCCGCCATTCATGGGGCACGCGGGCGGAAGGCATCCGTTGAAAACGTTGGGTTGATCTAACCCGCCATCGCATACACGGCGATAATCACCACCGCGACAGTAGCCCCCAGAATAAGAAGGTTTTTCTGGTCCTTGGCTTTGTTGATTTCTTGAAGGCGCTGCTTCTTGCTTTTGGTCATGTTTCTTTCCCCTTGCTACGATGGCACCACAGCTTTGCCATAAAAACAAGCGGGAAAAATTGATCTTGGTCAGTCGTCTCTGGCCAGCAGTTCATTGTGCCAAAGTTGCCAGTATTTGCTTTCCTGACCGCTTGGCATAAGCCAGAAAGCATTGGCATTGGTGAACTGGTCCGTTTTCCTGAGGTCTTTTAAAATCAGGTTGATCTTGCCGATCACGTCCCGTCCTTGAGGCGTATCATTGCAGGCAATGCCGCCAAGGCCAAATTGGTCCTTGTGCTCTAACAGCGGATAGAAACGATAATGGCTGCTGTTGCCTTCTGTAAGTTCGTGAAAACGAAGCATAAGATAATAATCTACAAAGAAATCGAACCGCCCTGCATCCATCATTTTGAACATGCTTTGCGTCAGGTCCGTCCGGCCTGACCAGCGGAACATGTTCGCAACATTACCATCCTTGCTGAAAATGTTGTTCAGCCAACGGCTGTAGACACGGCCGGGCTGGAAAGCGCCTTTGACTCGATTGTCCTTGATCAGTGCTTGAAAATCGACATGGCCGTCAACTTCGTGTTCAGCAATCACTGGTGCTGCATCATCCCGTGCGATCAGGCCGTGATAGAGAAAGAGGAAAGTCGGGGCAGAAAAAACGAGGCCCTGTCGCTTCTCGTCATCCAGGTCTATGCCCTGATAGGGTGCCGCCGCAAAGCAGGCTTCCTTGTTCTTGATAATGGAATAAAGCCGGACGTTGATGGAGCTTTCTGATCGGTGCTCGTATTCGGGCAGTCGGTCTTGCAGCATTTTCTCAACCACTTGTGCATAGCCTTTGCCAGCCCAGGGGCCATCTTCAATCCAGGCTGGCTGCCAATCAAGAGCCAGCCATGTGATGGTGGGCTTGTCTTCAGAAAATGCACGGCTGCTTCCGGCCATAATGACCAGAACCATAAAAGAAAGACACATTGCCAGCAGGCGATGCACGAAAAGCAGCTCCAACGATTAGTCGTTCGTTGAAAATAGTATGGCGCTGGTTAAGGAACTGCAAATGTTATCAGTTAACCGAGTATAACCTTCTGGCCAGCGCACTGAAGATCGGCATCGCGATATTCCAGGCGGAAGTAGGCAAGCGCATGGTTGCCGCATGATGACCTGACTTCACCTGCTTTTTTGCCCTCGGCTGTTTCGATCATGGTTCCGACTTCGGGCGCACCGCCTTCAATTTGCACAGACACCAGCATTTTTTTCAGATTGGTGCGGTGCTTCATGCGGGCAGTAAGTTCCTGGCCAACATAACAGCCTTTTGTGAAAGAAACGCCGTTTTGCTGTTCAGCACCGGTTTCAAGCCAGAAATATTTCTCAGGGCTCATGTCTCGGCTACCGTCTGGCACGCCCAATGTTAGGCGTTTCGTCTCATAGTCATGTACCGACAGTTCAGGTGCCGCAGGCTTTTCGGCCGAAATTAGCCGCCAGCCAAGGGCTGCGTTCCGAGGATCAAGGAACATAACGCCTGCAGTGTCTGGCTCCTCAAAACTGACCCAAACAGCCATCTCAGGCTCATCAATGATTTCCACATCGGCGCGCAGCTTGTACATCATCAGGCGGCGCATCAGGTCGGGTTTTCTGGCAGCTTCCACGTCCAGCAACAGGTCGTCACCATCGCTTACAATCATCATATCAAACAGGAACTTGCCCTGTGGGGTAAGCAAGGCCGCATAGACTGCAGTCTCGGCATCCGCTTTCATGACATCGTTGGTTACGATACCCTGCAGGAAGGATCTGGCTTCCGGGCCCTTGAGCCGTATTACGCCACGTGCTTCCAACTTTAACATAGCTACTGTCATGAAACTTCCTTATCGGGGTGCTTTATGTTCTGGCATAGATAGCCAATTATTTGTGGCTTTCAAGTTGTAAGCAGCGCGTTAGACCGTTACAACTGCGGTCACGAAATTGTTTGATGTAAGAAGCAGAGAAATCCAATGAACGCAACCGGCAACCCTGCACCAGTTCCATCACGCCTTGTGATGCGCCAGCCTGATGATTGGCATGTGCATTTGCGGGACGGTGCAATGCTGGAGGCCGTCGTTGGATACACGGCCCGGCAATTTGCCCGCGCCATTGTTATGCCGAACCTGACACCGCCGGTAACAACGGTTGCCGCGGCTGAGGCTTACCGCGACCGCATTTTGAAGGCCGTGCCTGAAGACGTGGATTTCACGCCGCTGATGACCTGCTATCTGACCGATAGCATTGATCCGGCGGAAGTGGAACGAGGCTTTACGTCTGGTGTGTTCACAGCCTGCAAACTGTATCCGGCAAATGCCACTACGAATTCCAGTTTTGGCGTGACCGACATCAAGAATATCTACCCAGCGCTCGAGGCCATGCAGCGTATTGGTATGCCGCTTCTGGTGCACGGCGAAGTAACAGATGCCGACATCGACATATTTGATCGTGAGGCAATGTTTATCGACCGGGTAATGCGCCAGGTTGTTGCAGACTTTCCTGAGCTGAAGGTCGTTTTTGAACATATTACCACGGCAGATGCAGCGGCTTTTGTTCGGGAAAGTGGTCCGATGATCGGGGCAACGATCACGCCACAGCATCTGGAATATAATCGCAATGCAATGCTGGTTGGGGGCATTCGGCCGCATCATTACTGTTTGCCCGTTTTGAAGCGCGAGGAACATCGCAAGGCCCTGAGGGCTGCAGCAACATCCGGTTCCGAGAAGTTTTTCCTGGGCACCGATACGGCCCCGCATACACAGGCGGCGAAGGAAAATGCGTGTGGGTGCGCTGGCATTTTCAATGCGCCATTTGCACTTGAAAGCTATGCCAAGGTTTTCGAGGAAGAGGGCGCACTTGACAAGTTTGAAGCCTTCGCTTCCGAAAATGGCGCAAAATTCTATGGCTTGCCATTGAATGAACGCCGGATCGTGCTGGAACGTAATATAACACTGGTGCCGGATAGCGTTGATGGGCCGGATGCCAGATTGGTGCCGTTCCATGCTGGCCAAACGCTTGGTTGGCAGTTTGCTGGATTTGAAGGCTAATCGCGGCCTGAAGAAGAAAGCCGGTCCAATGCCGGAGGTTCCAAAGCCTTGGTAAGCGAACTTGGATATATCCTTTGGGGCATAGCGTTTGGCTTTGCCTTGTCGGCTCCGGTGGGGCCAGTAAACATTATTTGTCTGCGGAGGAGCCTTTTCGGCCGTGCGCGGGACGGTTTCCTGATCGGGGCGGGGGCCGCCCTTGGGGACGCATTTTACGCGGGTCTCGCGGCCCTGGGGCTAAAGGCTTTTCTGGCAATAATCGATTCCTACAGCGTTACGTTGCGGCTTGTTGGTGCGGCCATCATGCTGGTTTTCGCGGCGCGTATATGGCGCGCTCACCCCCATCTGGACAAGGAACCAATTGAAGGTGGCGTGAAGCGTGGCATGATGGGGGCACTGGTTCTTACATTAACCAATCCCGGTGTGTTTTTCGGTTTTCTTGGTATGTATGCTCTAGCCGGCATCGGTGACCTGGGCACGGGTGACGGACGGGTGCACAGTGATGCTATTGCGCTGATTGCGGGTGTGTTTTTGGGAGCTTGTTTGTGGTGGGGTGTCCTTGTGGCAATTGGTCGCTACCTCAGGGACAAAGTAAACGATAATCTTCTGACGATTATTAATCATATTTCTGCAGCTATTATTGGGTTCTTCGCGATCGGGACGCTAATTAGTTTAGTTGCGAACTCACAGTTCCTGACAATTTTGTGAAAAACTCACGGAAAATTCACGTCGAAACAAGCATTTGAGATGTTTTGATTGCTTGATTGCGAAAGATTCGCGTTCTATAGTTGCCGCGAACTTAAAGTATCGCGTAGTCAGTTTTTCGGCTTTGAGGCCGCTGACGGCGCGATAAAACATGTATATATCACGGGGAAACCCGATCCGTTGGAGGGAGCAATAATGACGTCCGAGCGCCTGGGCAAGAATATCGCCATCATTTCCGCTGCTGCACTGCTGTTGGCAGCTTGTTCTACTACACCTGAGCCAACGACAGATACGTCGGCTTCAACGGAGACTTCCCAAGACAGCAGTCAGGCTTCCGGTCAGCCGACCCAGCCAACAACTGCTCCAATGACTGCTGAAGAGCTTGATGCCCAGAAGTGGGGTGGCTCTTCGCAGGACGGGCTTACGGCTTTCGCTGGTGATCGCGTATTCTTTGAATACGACAGCTCTGAAATTACAGATGAAGCACGCCGCACGCTTGCCAAGCAAGTTGAGTGGCTGATGCACTACCCGCGCGTTCGCGTGTCTATCGAAGGCCACTGCGACGAGCGTGGTACACGTGAATATAACCTGGCACTCGGTGAGCGTCGCGCCAATGCTGTGAAGAATTACCTGATCGCACTTGGTGTTCCAGCTTCCCGTATGAACACAATCAGCTACGGCAAGGAGCGTCCTGCTGTCGTTGGTAACGGTGAGAGCACTTGGAGCCAGAACCGTCGTGGTGTGCTCCGCGTCCAGTAAAACCTAGGCGCAGTTAGGACAAGTGGCTCCGTACCCGGCAATCCGGGGCGGGGCCGTTTTTTTAGCGGATACTGGCAGGTCATTATCGAGCCCTATTTCTTGGTTAGGGTGTGCTAGTTATTGGCCTGCTAGTGTGAAGGAGAATTTGAACATGATCTGGCGTGTATTTGCCGTTTGCATTCTTGCTGTCACTTATGGAACTCAGGCGCATGCTCAAAGCAAAGCTGAGTTGGCGTTGAAGGTCGAACGCCTGGAACGTGAAATGATCGCGCTTGAAAATCGTTTGCGTGGTGGTGGCGCGCAGGCTGGTGGTGTTCAGGCAAGTGGTGCAGTAACTGACCGCGCCCTTTTGGCAGATATTGCTGCGAAAATTGGCACTGTTGAGCGCAGCCTTCGCACGCTTACGGGGCGTCTTGAAGAACTTGAATACAAGCAGCGCCAGACCGACAGTGCCATTGAGCTTTTGCGCAAGGAATTGATGCTTCAACAGCAAGAAGCAAGTGACTTCCGGGCTTCGCAGGCGTCACAGGAAGCTTCGCAGGTGGCTACATCAGGACCCTCGACTGCGCTAGAAACCCCGCCTGTAGCTACTGAACCCAAGGAGCCGGAAATTGCCCTTCCTGAAGGGGATGCTGCTGCACAGTACCAATATGCGTTCTCCTTTATCCAGAAAAATGAATTGGATAAAGGGTTCAGGGCGATGGAAATGTTCCTGACTGCAAATCCTGAAGGGCAGCTGGCTGGCAATGCAAAATTTTGGCTCGGGCGCATCCATCTTCTTGAGAAGCGTATGCCTCAAGCTGCGCAGCAACTGCTTGCCCTGATTGAGGAGCATCCCAATCATGCGAAAAGGGTTGATGCACTTCTGGACCTTGCAGATGTATTGATTGCGCTGGATAGCAAGCCGGATGCCTGTGATGCTCTCGCGGAATTTCGCAGAAGCGATGCCAAGGCGTCTGAGCGCTTGAAAGCGCGTGCGCAGCGCACTGCTGCAGAAGCTGGTTGCGATTATTGAGCGAAAAAGGCGACATGGGCGAAGATGTCGCCAAGCCGCTTGTTGCGGCGGATCTAGAGGCATCCCTTACCGTCCTTGGTGTACCTGAGTGCGAGCGCTTGGCGGTTGCGGTTTCGGGTGGCCCTGATAGCCTGTGTCTGGCCTTGCTTGCTGCCGAGTCAAGGGATGTGGTTTGTCTGATAGTTGATCATGGATTGCGCAAGGAATCTTCTGAAGAGGCCACTCGGACCGTTGAGCTTTTGGTGTCGCATGGGGTTAGGGCGGAGCGACTGGAGTGGAAAGCTGTAAAGCCTGCGGCGAATGTGCAGGCAGAGGCCCGTGAAGCCAGATACGAGCTTATGGGGGACTGGTGCCAGCAAAATGGTGTTCGGTACTTGCTGACAGCCCATCATCAGGACGATCAGGCAGAGACTTTGCTGCTGCGTCTGGCCCGCGGCAGTGGCGTATATGGCTTGGCTGCAATGGCACCAGCTCGTCAGATTTTGGTCAATGGCGAGGCGATTACCCTGATTCGCCCCCTTCTTGCCTTTCCAAAGGCTCGCTTGAAGCAAACCCTTGTTGATCGCGGTGTGGCGTGGGTTGAAGACCCCAGCAACAAGGCAGAACAGTATGACAGGGTTAAGGTACGAAAGTTTCTGGCGAATCCCCCCTTGGAGGGCTTTCGTACAGAGCGGCTGGCAGCTACGGCTGCACGCCTCCGAAGAACGCGAAACGCCCTCGAGTTCTATGAAAAAGAATGGCTGAAGGCGTGTGTAACCAGTCTGGATGATGGTTCCTTGCTGTTTGACGCTGGCGCGATGGAAAGCGCTCCCGAGGAGATTGTGTTGCGCGGTCTGTCATCAATGTTGCGCTATGTAAGTGGGGCACATTATGTGCCGCGGGCAGAAAAGCTGCAGCGCTTGGTGAAGGCGATACTGTCGCATGGTTTTGAAGGGTATACGCTCTATGGCGTACAGATTGCCCCATCGGGCGAATCCGGTTTGGTGTTCTTCAGGGAACTTCGCGCCGCAGAAGGCCGAATCTCTGCCGCGGACGGCAACTGCTGGGATAACCGTTTTGAAATTTCAGCACGCAGTGATATTGCAGGGCTTGAAATCGGCCCGCTTGGGCAAAAAGGCTGGGAGCAGGTTATCCAGAAATGGGCTGAAGTCAGGGACATTGCACTACCACATGTGGCAAAGTTGGCGTGGCCTGTCGTTTACGATGGTGAAAATATTATCGCTATTCCGCATCTAAAAGTGGCTGAGGCAGACGATATTGGTGTAAGTTTGTCGCTTAAATCCCACGGTTGGCCGAAAAAGTAACGAAAAGGGCCATTCTCCTCTTGCACAGGAGCAGGCTGCGCTTATCTCTTGGGTAAGCATTTTAAAGCAAGAATGCATGGGAAGTGCATCTGATGCAGTTGCCGCAGAACAGGCGGCGACAAAAGAAAGGCAGAGTAATAGTGAACGGTTTAACAAAAAACGCACTGGTTTGGGGTCTAATCATCCTGTTGCTGGTGACGCTGTTTAATTTGTTCGAGGGCGGCTCGCCAAAGGCGCCAGAGCTTGCATACAGCGAGTTTCTGCAGGCCATGGAGCAGGGCCGAGTAGAGCGTATTGAGGAGCAGGATCAAGAGATCACGGGCACCTATAAAAATGGTGAAACCTTTACGGTTACTGCACCATTTATGATCGGTGATAACCTTTCCAAGCTCGCACTTGATAACAATGTGACCTACAAGGTGATTAAGCGGGAAGAAAACACCATTCTCAGTGCTATGATCGGCTGGTTGCCCTTCATTCTGCTTATCGGTGTCTGGATTTTCTTCATGCGTCAGATGCAGGGCCGGTCCGGCGGTGGCGGGGCCATGGGCTTCGGCAAAAGCCGTGCGCGCCTCCTGACCGAAAAGCAAGGCCGTGTAACGTTTGATGATGTTGCAGGCATTGAAGAAGCCAAAGAAGAGCTTGAGGAAATTGTAGACTTCCTGAAAGACCCACAAAAGTTCCAGCGTCTTGGCGGCAAGATTCCAAAGGGCGCGCTCTTGGTGGGCCCTCCGGGTACAGGTAAAACGCTTCTGGCGCGTGCAATCGCGGGTGAAGCCAACGTACCATTCTTCACGATTTCAGGGTCTGACTTTGTTGAGATGTTTGTTGGTGTGGG
>JABXIV010000014.1 GCA_013372925.1 Alphaproteobacteria bacterium | reverse complement strand
GGCTGCCGCGCTTCGCGGGGGTTTCGCTGGTAGCAAGGCCAACGCCGTATTCCATCAGTTTTTCGCGGGTGAGGGCGATAAACAGGTCTGTCATCGCCTGGGATTTCTTGCGCAAAAGCCCCATATCCACACCCTTGAAGGCATCCAGTGCGCTATCGAGGGCGCTGGCTGCCAGAACGCTTGTGGTGCCCACCAGCATGCGGCGGATGTCTGGCGCGGGTTCATAGTCGTCGATAAAGTCAAAGGGGCGCTTGTGGCCGAACCAGCCCGTAAGCGGCTGTTCTGCGTTTGCGTGGTGGCGTTTAGCGACAAACAGGAAGGCTGGTGCACCAGGCCCGCCGTTCAGGTATTTGTAGCCGCAACCAATCGCGAAATCGGCACCGGCCCCGTTCAGGTCAACGGGCACGGCACCAGTTGAGTGGCTGAGATCCCAAACAACCAGCGCGCCTTTATCATGCGCAGCCTTGGTGATAGCTTCCATATCGAACATGTCTGCAGTGACATAGTGCACGTGCGTCAGCACCACTACGGCTGTGTCATCGTCAATCGCATCGATGATCTTGTTGCGGTCAACGGTTTGCAGTTGGGCATCATTGCCAAGGAAGCTTGAGAGCCCCTGAAGCATGTATAGGTCAGTCGGGAAATTGCCGGGCTCTGAAATGATCTTGCTGCGGCCCTTGTTCATGCGGCAGGCGGCAGCAGCTACTTTGAAGAGGTTGATCGAAGTGCTGTCTGCCATCACCACTTCGTCCGCCATGGCACCCACAAGCGGCGCAATCTTCGCTCCCACGCGGGCTGGCAGATTGATCCAGTCAGCCGTGTTCCAGCTTTTGATCAGGTCGGTGCGCCATTCCCGCTCAACAACGGTGTTGATACGCTCAGCAACACCTTTTGGCAGCACGCCAAGGCTGTTGCCGTCCATATAGATCACGCCTTCAGGCAGGTCGAACCTGTCCTTGATGGCAGCCAGTGGGTCGTTGGCATCCTGTTGTTGGCACCAGTCGAGCGAGGTTGGGATCATTTCATACTCCTGAGAACAGCACGTACGGGGCTGCCATCTGCGCCCTGTATCTTGAGCGGCAGCGCAATCAATTCATAGTCGCCGGGCGGCACATCATCCAGCACCAACCCTTCAAGGATGGCCATGCCTGCCGCATCAACGGCAAAATGGGCATCCAGTGTTTTGCTTTCCTGCGGATCAAGGCTGGGTACATCAAGGCCGATCAGTTTGCAGCCACGGCTGCTGAGCAGCCTGATGGCGTCTGCGCTAACAGCCGGAAAGTCAGGTTTCCAACCGTCGTGCGGGAAGGCCTTGAACAGCTTGATTAGAACGCGGTCCACTTTTTCCGGCAGCAGGGCTTCCAGGTGGTGCGGTTTCACAAGGCCGCCCGAGGGTACTTCCGCGGAAAGGTCAATCAGGGTTGCGGGGCCCATGTAGGCGTCAAGCGGCGTATCGGCACAGTCTACCCCCTTTTCATCGAAATGAAGGCGGCTGTCCGCATGGCTGCCGGTGTGGGTGGACATGGCAATCTGGCTGACATTCACCGGGCAGCCGGGTTCGATGTTCCAGGTGCGATCAAGCGTGAACTCGCTGTCGCCTGGCCAAACCGGGATACCGGGGCGGATTGTCTGGCTGATGTCGTAAATCTTGGTCATAGGCTTGTGCGCATGGTCCACAATTCCGGGAAGAAGCGCAGGTCAAGCGCTTTCACAAGGTAGGAAACGCCGCCTGTGCCGCCGGTGCCTTTTTTATAGCCGATAATACGTTCCACGGTTTTCATATGGGCGAAGCGCCATGCATGGAAATGATGCTCAAGGTCCACCAGTTTTTCGGCCAGCTCATACAAATCCCAGTATTTGGTAGTGTCCTGATAGATCTGGAGCCAGGCCTTTTCAACGCCTTCTGACGCCTCATAAGGTTCGCGCCAGTTGCGGGAAAGCTTATCAGACGGGATGTCGAAGCCGCGTTTGGCCAGAAGCTGGAGGCACAGGTCATAGAAGCTTGGGCTGTCGAGCACACCCTGCAGGCGCTGGTAGCGCGCAGGAACGGCCTTGTGGGCCTCAGCCATACGAGCATTCTTGTTGCCCAGGCGGTATTCGATCTCGCGGTATTGGAAGCTTTGGAAGCCGGAGCTCTGGCCAAGGTCATCCCTGAAGGCCGCATAATCAGCCGGTGTCATGGTGGAAAGGATTTCCCATGACTGCTGCAGATTGGCCTGAATTTTCGCGACACGAGACAGCATCTTTTGCACAGGACCAAGATCATCTGCCGCAAGATGTTCCATGGCAGCGCCCAGTTCATGCAGGCAGGCTTTCATCCAAAGTTCAGACGCCTGATGGATGACGACAAACAGCATTTCATCATGCTGACCTGAAAGCGGTTTCTGGCAGGACAACAGCGTGTCGAGTTGAAGGTATGAGCCATAGCTGATGTCCTGGTTCCAGTGAATGTCTTCACCTGATACATCGACCGATGTTGCCGGTCCTTGGTCTTGCCCTTTATCCGAAGCCATGATGTGTCCCTGAAATTTGTTTTAGGTCTAAACTAAATGCATCATATCCCATTCATATCGAGAGTTCAATATGACCTGTTGACACGTGAACGAATGGCTTACTGTGCCGGTGTCGGGGTTTCTTTTTCGGCGTCTGCCACCAGATCAACCACCTTGCTGGCAACTTTCACTGTTGTGGCGGCGGTGTCTACTGTGGTGGTAACCGTTTTGGCGGCTACCTTGACCGGCAGCGTGACAACAGAGCAACCCGCCAACGACAGCACAAATGCGGCTAGGATGATTGATCGGGCCATGTTTCTTTCCCCTTGAAAGCCTTGCGGCCATTGTCCTGACTTGAAAGCACGATGCAAGAGGTTATTTCTTGAGGCATCTGCCCGCAGTGGCTTGCGATGGCGGGGGTAGGGCGCTAGGGTGCGCCTGAAAAAGTGATCCGCCTACAGGGCGCAGGGAGTGATACATGCTTAAAGCGCAAATCGTGCCGGTTACGGCCTTTCAGCAGAATTGCAGCATCATCTGGTGCGATGAAACCATGGAAGGTGCCTTTGTCGATCCGGGCGGAGAAGCAGAGAAATTGCTGGCGGCAGCCAAGCAGTTGGGCGTGCAGATCACCAAGACTTTGCTTACACACGGGCACCTGGATCACGCGGGCGGCGCAAAAGATATCAAGGAAAAGCTGGGCCTTCCTATTGTCGGGCCGCACAAGGATGACAAGTTCTGGCTGGACCAGATCGAAGAACATGCTGCCAACTATAATATGCCGGGCCTGCGTTGCTGCGAGCCAGACGAGTGGCTGAATGATGGCGATGAAGTAACCGTGGGCAATGTGACGCTTCAGGTGCTGCACACGCCGGGCCACACGCCGGGGCATGTGGTGTTCTATGAACCAACGCACAAAGTGGCGTTTGTGGGCGACGTGCTGTTCAAGGGATCGATCGGCCGCACGGATTTCCCGCGTGGCAATATGGACGACTTGGTGAATGCCATCACGCACAAGCTCTGGCCTTTGGGGAATGAAGTTACCTTTGTGCCGGGGCACGGGCCGCTATCCACTTTTGGGGCAGAACGGCAAAGCAATCCATTCGTGGGGGACCAGGCGCTGGCAAACGCCGGATAGCTGGTTTCAAAAGGCTGGCCTGAAAAAAAGTCTTTGTGTATAAGGGCTTTAAGAGGGTTCAGGGGCTGCCTTTATGAAACAACTTATTCGCAAGTGGTTATTGCAGGTAAAGCGCAGGCGGTATCACCGTCAATTGCGCCAAGACGGCAATTATAAAACGCTGGAAAACCGGATACGGGAAACAGGCACGCTTTGCAGCAACTGCAATGCGCCTCTTACCGGCCCTTTTTGCCATATTTGCGGCCAGAAAGATGACGACCTTAAGCGCCCGATCTGGAGCCTGCTTCGGGAAATTCTGGATGATGTTTTTTCAACTGACAGCCGTCTGTTTAAAACATTGATCCTGCTGGCATTGGTGCCGGGTGGGTTGACGCGGGCCTTCCGGCAGGGCAGGCGCGCGCGGTTTGTGCCGCCGCTGCGGCTTTATATTGTGATGTCGATCCTGTTCTTCCTGATTATCGCGGTCGCGGATATTCTGATTTTGGATATCAATGTGCGCCCACGTGAGCCGGAAACCCCGCCTGCCGTTGAGCAACCTGCCGAGCCCCCCGCTGACGCGTCAGGGGAAGAGGTCACGAAACAGCCTGCCACGGTGCCAGACACGGCCGCCGCGCCGACAACGCCTGAAGCGTTGGACGAAGAAGCGCAGCGGCAGAAAGAAGTTCAGGAAAAGTTGGCGAATGCCACCATGCGCCTTCGGGAAACGCTTGGCGACAATTTTGCCCAGCTTTCGGAAGATGCGCAGCAGCGCATTCTGGACGTTGAAGCCGGTAAGGCCATCAACACGGATGAATTCAAGGCCATCATGGAAGAGGCCGAAGAAATAGACGATATGGTCACCTTTGATGTGGGCTTCCCGTATCATATCTCGGTGCAGATGTTTGTTGCCAACACGGGCGAAATACATGAGGGGCTGAAGCAGGAAGACATTGACGAGGTTCTGAACAGGGAGGATGTGCCCGAATTCGTCAAGGAAGCCACACGAGGCTTCGCAAAGGCGCTAAAGGATCCGGAAGCCTTCAACGAGCTATTCAACGATTGGCTGCCGCGCGCCATGTTCGTGTTGATGCCGTTTTTTGCGTTATTGCTTCGCCTGTTCCACTGGGGCAAGGACCGCGTTTACCTGCAACAGTTTGTTTTCGCGCTGCATTTCCACACATTCCTTTTCATGTTGATGATGGCCATGATGGTGATTGTGCCCCGCTTTGGCGGTGACATGGGCCTGGGAATCTTCTGGTGGGGAACGTCGCTATATCTGTTTATTGCGCTCAAGGTTGGGCAGGAGCAGGGATGGATACGGGCCTTTTTCAAGGCCGGGTTTATCTGGGTTACCTATTTCGTGGTGATGGTTTCGGTGCTTTTGGGGGCTGTATTTATAGGCCTGCGGGAGCTTTAGGGAAGTGGGGAAGAGGAGGTAGCCCCCGCAGGGCCCTGTGGAAACCAAGAAACTTGGAAACCAGGAAATTTGGGGATTACGCAGCCAGTTCAGGGGCTGCCAGCAAGGCGTCAATTTCCTTGCCTGCTTTCGCAAGGCTTGCTTCAGCATCTACAGCCATTTGGTCAGCCGCGATGACGGTAACATCCTCAATGCCAACAAATGACAGCATGTGGCGCATATAGCGTGTTGCGAAGTCATAGTCAGAGCCAACAGGTGTGCCGCCTGATGCAACAAACAGGTAAGCCTTCTTGCCTTTCAGCAGGCCCTCCGGGCCATTTTCGGAATATTGGAACGTAACGCGGGCACGGGTGATCAGGTCGATCCAGGCTTTAAGGGCTGCTGGCACGCCAAAATTATAAACAGGTACACCAAATGCCAACACGTCTGCGGCTTTCACATCTGCGATCATATCGTCAGACAGCTTCAGTGTTTGCTTTTGCTCGTCGGTGCGATCCGCTTCCTCAGTGAAGTTTGCGCCAACCCACGCTTCATCGATCAGGGGTAGGCCATTAGCCAGGTCGTGGCTCTTTATTGTCACGTCGCCAGCAGCTTCAAGGCCTTTGATGAAACGATCAGTCAGGTCACGGGTGATGGAATCGGTCCGGCGTACGCTTGCGTCAACGCGGAGCACATTCAGGGGGGCATTTACTCGGGTCATCTTCATTTCCTTTTTGGTCGCTGTCGTGATGCCTGAAGGAAATGTATGACTTTAGCGTAGAAACAGTAGGCGGATAAAAACCTAAGCCGCGTTGCAGAAAAGCGAACGCTATTCTGCAAGTGGTTTCAAATGAAGGGACGCACTGTTTGTACAGTACCGAAGACCTGTTGGTTGAGGCCCGTCAGGGAACACATGGCCCAGATGGCTTTCACAGTTGGCGCACAATATTTCGGTGCGCACCATCCCGTGACTTGTATCGTTTTTTTCGGCAATGGCACCTTCCGATATCGGGGCCCAGAAGCTGGGCCAGCCGGAACCTGAATCATACTTGGTTTCGCTTGAAAACAGCGCCGTATCACAGGCGGCGCAGTGATAGGTGCCGGGTGTTTTCGTGTCCCAGTATTTGCCAGTGAAGGCGGGCTCAGTGCCGCCACACCGGCAAACGTTATATTGTTCCGGCGTCAGTTTATCGCGCCATTCCGCGTCGCTTTTCGTCGTTGTCATGGCTGATCCAGTTGGCAAACGAAGCAAACCGCATAGCTGCCGAGCGGGTCGTTGAAGTTCAGCAGCAATTCTGCGTCTGTCTTCAGTTTTGCCGCGAACTGCATCATCGAAGATGGCAGTTTTGGTGCCTCGGATTTGAACAGGCCGCCAACGGAAGAATTCAGAAGGTCAGCGATCATCTGATCGAAGTTACTTGGATAATCGCGGTAGAAGGCGACTGTATAGTTTTCCACTTCAGCAGCGGCTGCTGCGGCAGCGACGGCGTCATCAAAACCACCCAGATGGTCTACAAGGCCAAGCTCCTTGGCTTTGGTGCCAACCCACACACGGCCTTGCGCGATTTTGTCTACGTCTTCTACTGTCATGTTGCGGCCTTCCGCGACCAGCGACAGAAATTCACCATAGCCGGCCTCGATCGACTGCTGGATCACATCTTTGGTCATGTCAGACAGGGGGCGTGCGGTGTTGAAGGCACCTGCCATTGGGGTGGTGCCCACACCGTCGGTGTGGATGCCGACCTTGGCGAGCGTGTTTTCAAAGGTGGGGATCACACCAAAAATCCCGATCGAGCCAGTAATCGTGGAAGGTGCGGCCCAAATTTCATCGGCTGTTGCGGAAATCCAGTAGCCGCCGGATGCTGCTACAGGCCCCATGGAGGCAATAACCTTCAGGCCTTGTTCTTGCGCGGCAACCAGTTCCTGGCGGATAAGCTCAGACGCGAAGGCTGAGCCGCCGGGGCTGTTCACGCGCAGCACAATTGCCGCGGTGTCGGGGTTGTTGCGTGCCTGACGGATATACCCGACAACAGTTTCCGCAGCGGTGATGGTGATTGGGCCTTCGCCCATCACGATCTGGCCTTGCGCGGTGATAACAGCGATCTCGTTCCGGCTGGGTTTGTCATGGCCGAGGGCTGCCAGATAGGTCTCATAATGGATTTGCTTGAAGCTATTGCCGCCATCGCTTGGGCCATATTCTTCACGCAGTGCCTGCCGCCAAACCTTGCGCGGGGCAAGCTCGTCCACAAGCCCGCCTGAAAGTGCCAGTTTTGCGAAATTGCCCTCTGCATTGCGCAGCAGTTCGGGCAGGTCTTCGATGTCTTTGCCAAGCGCGCCTGCTTCAAGGCCGCGGGCAGTCTCGACTGACGTTTCATATTGGTCCCACAGGCCACCAAGGAAAGCGATGTTGGCTTCTTTTGCGGCTGGTGACATGTCATCGCGGATGAAGGGTTCTACGGCAGACTTATAGGTGCCAACCCGGAACACATTCACATTCGCCTCAAGCTTGTCGAGGAGCGATTTGAAATATGTTGGATAGTTTGCGTAACCGGTCAGGAGCACACTGCCCATAGGGTTCATGTAAACCTTGTCAGCCTCTGCCGCGAGCAAGTAACCAGCCTGGCTATAGGCGGTTGAAAGGGCATAAACCTTTTTGCCGCTTGCCTTGAAGTCCCGAATAGCGGCCGCGATCGTGTGCATGTGGCTGGGCCCGATCGGCCCCAGATAATCTGTAATCAGGGCAAGTGCCGCGATGCGGTCGTCATTCTTGGCCTTCTTCAGCGCACGGGTGATGTCATGCAGGCTCGTTTGCGGTGGCCTTTGGCTGAATTCGCTTGCAAGGGCTGCTTCCAGCGGGTCTGGGTATTCAATCTGTTCAACAATGGCGCCAACAGGCTCCATCACGAGCACAGCGCCTTCAGGTACCTTGGGGCGTTCTTCGCCTTTGCCACTGACCATAATTGCGGCAAGGAAGATGATGAAAATTGCCAGAAGGCCAACTGCTGTTGCGCCAACCCCCTGAATAAAGGCGAAAATCGATTTAATAATTTCCCACACGCCCTTCATGACGAGCTTCTCCAGACCTTGAAATATATGTGCAAAAATGCGTTCTTAAGACAGAAGGTGCGTTCTCAATGGCCCAGCGTCAAGGGGGCAGGAGCAAAAGCACCGGCATTTAGTGCGTAAACAACAAAAAAGTGAAGGAAGACAGCTTTATGAGTGACCATGTACCTCAGGTGCCGATAAACGAACATCGCCGCTCACCAAACATTGCCGATGACGTGGATTTTGAAATCAAGGGCCATGAAATGCAGTTTGTTGAAGTGGAGCTTGATCCGGGCGAATCTGCAATCGCAGAAGCCGGTGCCATGATGTTCAAGGATCGGCATATTGCAATGAGTGCTGTTTTCGGGGATGGGTCGGGCCAAGAGGGCGGTTTCATGGGCAAGCTTCTGGGGGCAGGCAAACGCTTGCTGACCGGGGAAAGCCTGTTCACAACTGTTTTCACTCATGAAGGGTCAGGCAAAGCCCGCGTGGCGTTTGCTGCCCCGTATCCAGGCAATATCCTGCCGGTGAAGCTGGATGAGTTCGGCGGCCGCCTGATCTGCCAGAAAGATGCGTTCCTGGCTGCCGCACGCGGTGTGCAGGTTGGTATCCATCTGCAGCGGAAAATCCTTACCGGCCTGTTTGGGGGCGAAGGCTTCATTATGCAAAGCCTTGAAGGTGATGGATGGGCCTTTATCCATATCGGCGGCACGCTGGTGGAAAAGGAACTGAAGCCGGGCGAAGTGCTGCATGTGGACACTGGCTGTGTCGCGGCGATGACTGCAAGCGTGGATATGGATATCGAACGCGTTGGCGGCATTAAATCCATGGTGTTCGGCGGTGAAGGCGTTTTCTTTGCGCGTCTTGAAGGGCCGGGCAAGGTGTGGCTGCAAAGCCTGCCGTTCAGCCGACTTGCTGGTCGTATCTGGGCGTCTGCCCCGCAACTTGGCGGACGGGACAAGGGCGAAGGCTCGGTGCTTGGTGGTATTGGCCGCGTCCTTGATGGTGACAATTTCTAGGAACAATTGTTGGAAGCCAGCATGACGATCCGATTGCTTGAGCATAAAACACTGTATCGGGACGAAAGGTTCTTTTCGGCTTTTCCGAATGTGGTGACATTGCCTGAGGGGGATGTTTTGCTGGCTTTCAGAAGGGCGCCTGATCATCGCTGGATGTTCGGGCAGGCCAATGAGGAAGACTTTGATTCTGTCGACCATTGGCACTTCCGATCCCATATCGCCGTTAGGCGATTTGATGGCGGGATTGAGCCGATTGATGAGGCAAGCAGCCTGCCTGTCCATGCGGAAGCAGGTGATCAGGATGCGAACCTGTTTCTGACCAGAAGCGGTAAATTGCTGCAATATGGGTTTCTTTGGTACCCTGTGACATCTGTGGCGGCAGGCCGATTGGAAGAACTTGGCAAGCCATTATATCGCCGTGTGGGTGAGGGGGAAGGTTACCTTTACTGGGGAAGTTATGTTCGCAGTAGCATGGATGGCGGACGCAGTTGGTCACCCCACCGAATGATGCCCGCGTGGCCAGATGCCAAGCCCCCCGCTTATAAGCATCAACCAAAGGGCGCAGCGCTGCGCGGAAGAATGGTTCAATTGGCAAGTGGCAGGCTCCTTGTGGCAGGCTATTTGGGGGATGTTTGTGGCACGCCTGAATGCACGGCTCAGCTGTTCATGTCTGACGATGAAGGGGAGACATGGGAACTTGCGCCTGAGAGGATCATGATGGATCAGATCCATTTGCAGGAACCAGCGCTTGCCTTATGGCCGAAAGGGGCGCTTACGGTGTTCAATCGTACGGACGGCAACAAGGACCGTTTGGTTATTGCGCAGTCACTGGATGACGGTGAAACGTTTGATCTGCCACGCACTATGGAAATAAAAGGCCACCCCTATGATCCATTGGTGCTGCCGGACGGACGGCTATTGCTGGTGTATGGCTATCGGCATGAACCTATGGGCGTGCGTGCACGGCTTGTTGAGCCGGGGCAACCGCTTCAAGAGGCAAAAGAGCATGTTATTCGGGATGATAGCCCCAGCAAGGACACTGGTTATCCGTCTGCGACGCTGTTAGCGGATGGACGGATCCTGATTGCCTACTATATTACAAATGAAACTGGCGTTCGGGGTATTGAAGGAACGCTGATTGAGATTGATTAAGGTGTGAGTTTATGACGATCAAGACCAACGAAGATTTAGAGGCACAGGGCTACCACACATGGGGAGATGTTGACCCCTTTGAGACCCTGATCGGCCCGTTTTATCTGAAAGATAATGGGGATGGCACCTATCGGTCTGCCTTTGTTGCAGAGGCAGATCGCCACGCGAATAATGGCGGCATGCTGCATGGCGGCCTTTTGATGAGCTTTGCCGACTTCGCCCTGTTCGCGATTGCCAAAGACTATCTGGAAGGTGCGGGCGTTACTGTTGCCTGCAATAGCGAGTTTGTATCAGCCGGACAACCGGGCGACCTGATCGAGGCAACAGGTGAGGTTACGCGAGCAACACGCTCATTAATCTTTGTGCGCGGCAAGATATTCACGGGTGACCGCACGATCCTTTCCTTCAGCGGTATCATCAAGAAGGTGCGGGGCAAGGGCGAGCATCAAGGCTAGGCCTTTCAATTTTCCGTTCAGTTTAACTTTCTACAATGCGCACCATTTCATCAATGTCTGTGATTTTACGCCTGGGGGCGCTGCCTTGTGCCAGCGCCTCTTCAGAGGCCTCAATCTTCTTCCAGTCCTGAAAGGTTACGATCTTGAGGTCTCGTTCCTTGACGAGTGCCTCAAGGCCGTCCCGTCCGGGTTTGCCCGCAGGGGTTACTTCGCTCAGGATTTTTCGTGCAACGTCAATGCCGTCGGGTTTGTTGGTGCCAATGGTGCCCGTGGGGCCGCGCTTGGCCCACCCCACGCAATAAAGCCCATGGTCGATGAAGCCGTCTTCATTTTCAAAGCAGCCTCGTCTTTCATCGTAGGGCACGTCAGGGATGGGGCTTGTCCGATATCCGATACAGGGCACCACAAGCCCAGTGGGCAGCACTTCTGTATGCCCTGTGCCGATGCATGCTCCTTCCTCAACGACGGTTTCCTCAAGCCGCAAGCCGCAGACACATTCGTCACCCAATACCGCCATGGGGCGGCGGAAGAACAGAATGTGAAGCCGAACAGGCTTTGCTGTGGGATCGTTTTCCGCCATCTGCCTAAGGGCCGAGACGTTCTTGCGTTGTACCCCCGTCATCATGTCGTCGATATCTTCGGAAGGCAGATGCTCTGCTTCAGTGAGGGCGACACAGTTTTCAAGCTGGTTTAGTTCGTTTAGCTCCTTCGGTGTGAAGCTTGCGTCCAGCGGCCCCCGGCGGCCGATGACGTATATATCCTTGATCGGCGACCCATGGATGGCATCAGCTGCGTGGTGGGCAAGATCGGTTCCCGCCATCTCGCCAGCAGTTTTGGCCAGAATACGTGCTACATCGACGGCGACATTGCCATTACCAACCACGGTTACAGAGGCCACGCGCAGGTCTGGGGACAGGTCTTTATAGTCAGGGTGGGCATTGTACCAACCCACAAAGGGGGCTGAGCCAATAACGCCGGGAAGGTCTTCACCGTCAATGCCTAACGGGCGGTCCTTGGCAGCCCCAGTTGCAAGCACAACCACGTCATACAAATCCCGAAGTTCGGTAAGGGTGATGTCACGCCCCAGAGAAAGATTGCCAACAAAGCGCACGTTGTCACGCTGGTTGGTGGCCTCATATCGGCGGGATACATTCTTGATGGATTGGTGGTCTGGCGCGACACCGGCGCGGATCAGCCCAAAGGGCGTTGGTAGGCGGTCAATGATGTCCACCCTTACATTGTCGGCGTCCTTGGTGAGGGCTTCGGCCGTATAATAGCCCGCAGGGCCTGCCCCGATCACTGCCACCCAAAGGGTGGGTTGTTCAGCTGCGCTGCCGTTTTCGGCCATATGCTCCTCCCGATCCGTGCCCGGTCTTGATGCTAGCATGCCACGGAATGAAAGGATGGGGAAGGGCCGGTTGGTCCTTCCCCTTTATAAGCAACTGTCGGTGCGTTATCTACGCAGGAACTTCGGGAAAATCCGGCCTACGCGTTTCATATAGTCACGGTATGTATCGCCAAATTCAGCGATCAGGTCGCGCTCTTCATAGTGCAGGCCGATAGCGATATAGACAATCATGCCCACTGCCAGGATGGCACGACCGACTGTCATGTCTGGTGTGCCGATCATTGCGATAACAACACCTGTCTGGATCGGGTGGCGCACCAGTTTGTAGAACATGGGTGTTACAAACTTTTTCACCGTGCTGTCAGGGTTGCCCCAATGGAATGTTTGCTGCAGCCCAAACAGATGGAAATGGTTGATCATATATGTTGCGGCAAAAGTGATGACCCAGCCAAGGAAGTAGATGCCTTGTAGCGCCTGTCGTGCCGTTTCATTTTCCACATGCCAGACCGCGCCGGTCATTGGCTGCCAATATAAAACAAGTATGATCAGGACAAGGGCTGTCATAAGGATATAAGTGCTGCGTTCCAT
>JABXIV010000232.1 GCA_013372925.1 Alphaproteobacteria bacterium | reverse complement strand
GTTGGATTGGATGAATTTTGTACAAGCGTGGTAAGACGATCCCGCTTTTGATCAGCTGTCAGGGTTGTATCTGCAAAGATGGAAGCAACCGCTGCATCAAATGTCGCCTTCTCGGCAGGGGGCAGAGTCTCGGTAAACTGCGCCTGCGCATGATTCATCAAACCTGTTGGCGCAAACAGTGGCGCCCCCAGCGCAAAACCGAAAGCCGCGATAACAATTGCCAGACGCATAATCCGCTCCTTCAATGGCAAGTTCGTTCAGCAAAACTGAATCGATATACATAATTACATAGAATTTTACATAAATCAGATGCGGGGTCAAACATCCAAAGTTAAAAAACCCTTAATTGGTGCAATATGTTGCTTAATTGTAACGCAAAGGTGTCGCAGGAAGCCTATCGACAATCCATATCTATCTGCAATCCACGCCGCCGCTGCCGACTCGTGGGCGTCCAAGGTCGGGCTTGCTGCAAATTTAATTTAGTGCTAAAATAAATCCACCAAGAGACTTTATTGAGTGACTTATCAGGGAATTGTGATGGCAATCTTCAGCCGGGCCCGGAAAATACGTTTCGCCCACACGGATGCGGCAGGCATTGCTTTTTATCCGCGCTATTTCGGCATGATAAACGACTTCATCGAAGACTGGTTCGGTGACGGCCTCGGGTTCGATTTCAAGCATCTGCACATTGATGAAAAGCGCGCCGTGCCCACCGTACATATAGAGGCAGACTTCATCGGTGCCAGCCGGATGCACGACGAGCTGACCTTCAAGTTGACCGTGACGAAGATTGGCACCAGCAGCGTGCATTTGCGCATCTGGGCCGCCGCGGAAGATGGGGACCGTTTCCGAATGACATTCGTGATTGCCCATATGGATATGGAAAACGGCAAAAGCCTGCCCTGGCCTGATGACATGCGCCACGCCATGCAGCAATGGCTTGACGATCAAGGAGAACGCCCGTGAAAACACTGTTGCCCGAAGGCTGGCCACGCCCAAGCGGCTATTCAAACGGCGTGATGGCCGAAGGCCGTATGGTGTTCGTGGCCGGGCAAGTGGGTTGGACACCAGACATGGTGTGGGAAGCCGAGGATTTCCTGGGCCAGTACCGGCAGACACTTTTGAACACGCTGGCGGTGCTGGCGGAAGCGGATGCAGGGCCCGAACATATCACGCGCATGACATGGTATGTCACCAGCCGGGATGAATATATGGCGAACCTGCGCGGCATGGGCGCCATCTGGCGCGAATGCATGGGCAAGAACTATCCCGCCATGGCCTGCGTGGAGGTATCCGGCCTGATGGAAGAAAAAGCAAAAATCGAGATCGAGACAACGGCTGTTCTGCCGAACGGGTAAGGGGCAAGACAATGAAAATCACGGTAATCGGCGGCGGCCCGGGGGGCCTCTATTTCGCGCTTCTGACCAAGAAGGCACGGCCGGATTTCGATATTGAGATTTATGAGCAGAACAAGGCCAACGACACCTTCGGCTTCGGCGTTGTGTTCTCTGACGAGACGCTGGACGAGTTTTTTGCGGCCGACCCTGAAAGCTATGACCTGATCCGCGACCAGTTCGCCTACTGGCAGGATATTGTGGTGGAGAAGGACGGCGAGCGCACCATCATTGGCGGTAACGGTTTCGCCGGTTGTTCGCGCTTCACGCTTCTGGAGATTTTACAGAAACGCTGCCTTCAGGTGGGTGTTAAACTGAATTTCGAAGCCACGGTAGACATAGACAAGCTTGAGACCCAATTCGCAAGCAGCGATATGATCATCGCCGCCGACGGCATCGGCAGTCGCATCCGCGAAAAATACGCCGACGACTTTGAACGCACGATTGAGAACCGCCGCAACCATTTCACATGGATGGGCTCCACCAGGCCGCTGGACGCCTTCACCTTCTTTTTCAAGGAAACGCCCGAAGGCCATTTCTGCGCCCATACCTACCAGTATGAAGAAGGCCGATCCACCTGGGTGATTGAATGCACGCCGGAAGCGTTCGAGAACTGCGGCTTCGAGGGCATGAGCGAAGAAGAAAGTGCGAAATATCTGGAAGGCGTGTTTGCGGATGAACTGGATGGCCACGGCCTGATCATCAACCGGTCCATCTGGCGGCAGTTCCCGCGCGTGCGCTGCGGCACATGGAATGTGGGCAAGATCGCCATTCTAGGGGACGCCAAGGCAAGCGCGCATTGGTCGATCGGGTCTGGCACCAAGTTGGCGATGGAATGCGCCATCGGGCTTAGTGAAGCCGTGCTGGAGAACGCAGGCGATGTGCCTGCGGTGATGCAATCCTATGAGGACAAGCGCCGCACCCCGGTTGAGATTATCCAGCACGCGGCGGATGTATCGCTTCGGTGGTTTGAAAACATGCCGCGCCACTGGAAGCTGAAGCGCTATGAATTCGCCTTCGCGCTGATGAGCCGATCAAAAAGCATTACGTGGGACAATGTGGGCCTGCGCGACCCTGAATTCCTGACGAAGGTGGAAGACGAATATTACACCAGCCTGCCCACAGGTGCCCAACCAAAGGCAGGCAAGCGCCCCACGCCCATGTTCACGCCGATCAGCTTCCGCGATGTGACGCTTTCGAACCGGGTAGTGGTGGCACCCATGGCGCAATATTCAGCGATCGACGGCATGCCGACAGACTGGCACCTCATGCATTACGG
>JABXIV010000295.1 GCA_013372925.1 Alphaproteobacteria bacterium | reverse complement strand
GCCGTCGTTAAGGTCAATTGCGAGCGTATCCGTGGACTTGAAGTGACCAGTACCCTTGATCCATTCAACCTTGTTCTTCTTGAACAGGAACTCAATACCACCTGTCAGGCCGTCAACGATCTTGTCCTTTGATTCCATCACCTTCTTGATGTCGAAATCCAGCCCCTTCACGGAAAGGCCGAACGCCTCAAAATCGTGACCAGCTTCATGATACAAGTGAGAGCTGTGAAGCAGCGCCTTGGACGGCATGCAGCCCACATTCAGGCAGGTACCGCCAAGTGTTCCGCGTTTTTCCACGCATGCAGTCTTGAGGCCCAGCTGTGCCGCCCGGATTGCAGCAACATAACCGCCAGGGCCAGCGCCGATGATAACAACGTCAAATGCGTCAGACATTTCTAGTCCCTTTATTCTTTATAGAAATGGGCGGGAACACTGGCCCCCACCCATGATATGTCTTTCAAAAAATCTCGCCAGCCAGAGCCTTACATATCCAGCAGCAGGCGGGTTGGATCTTCGAGGGCCTCTTTCACGCGCACCAGGAAGGTTACGGCTTCACGGCCGTCAATGATACGGTGGTCGTATGAAAGTGCCAGATACATCATTGGCTTGATCACAACCTGACCATTTTCAACCATCGGGCGTTCCTGAATTTTGTGCATGCCCAGAATAGCGGACTGCGGCGCATTCAGGATCGGGCTGGACATCAGCGAGCCGAAGATACCACCGTTGGAAATGGTGAATGTACCGCCCTGCATATCATCAATGGTCAGCTTGCCGTCACGGGCCTTCTTACCGAAGTTCGCAATCGCCAGCTCAGTATCCGCGAAGGACATGTCCTGCGCGTCCTTGAGAACCGGAACCACGAGGCCGTTTGGCGAGCTTACAGCCACGCCCACATTGGCAAAGTTGTGATACACGATCTCATCGCCATCGATCATGGCGTTGACAGCCGGGATTTCCCTCAGCGCAAGGCAGCAAGCCTTGGTGAAGAAGCTCATGAAGCCAAGCTTGATGTTGTGCTTCTTGGCGAACAGGTCTTTGTATTTCGCGCGTGCCGCCATCACTGCTGACATATCCACCTCATTATAGGTGGTCAGCATGGCAGCCGTGTTCTGGGCGTCCTTGAGGCGTTCGGCGATCTTCTTGCGAAGACGCGTCATCTTCACACGCTCTTCACGTGGGCCAGCCGGTGCAGCAGCAACGGCCACGACCGGAGCATCCATCGTGCGGGCTGTGCCAGCCTCGATCGCGCTCATCACGTCACCTTTGGTCAGGCGACCATCCTTGCCAGTGCCAGTGATGGATGCTGGGTCAAGGTTATAGTCCTGAACGATGCGGCGTACAGCAGGCGACATCGGCATCAGATCCTTTGCGGGAGCGCTTGGCGCTGGCGCGGCGGCTGGTGCAGGGGCAGCTTCTGCCTTCGGGGCCGGGGCCGGTGCGGCTTCTGCTTTTGCAGGCGCTGCGGCGGGGGCTGCGGCAGGGGCGCTAGCGGCTTTGCCTTCAGTGTCCACCTTTGCGATCAGCGCGCCGATTTCCACATCCTGGCCTTCTTCGGCCACGATCTCAACCAGAACACCAGCCACAGGGCTTGGCACTTCCATCGCGACCTTGTCGGTCTCAACTTCCACAATCGGCTCGTCTGCGGCGACAGGGTCACCAACCTTTTTCAGCCAGGTACCGATCGTACCTTCTGCGACTGACTCGCCCATTTGTGGGATAACAATATCTTCGATTGCCATGTTACGGGGCTCCTACCCTGTTTCTATATCGTCAGTGCCTGATCAACGAGTGCGCTCTGCTCGGCAGCGTGCTTGGACGCAAGGCCTGTTGCAGTAGCGGCGCTCGCCGCGCGACCTGCATAAACAGGACGCGTTACTGGCATTTTCAGTTCAACCAAAACTTCTTCAAGCGGCTCGTGGATGAAGAACCATGCACCCATGTTACGAGGCTCTTCCTGACACCACACAATTTGCTCGACATTCTTGAAGCGCTGCATCTCTTTCGCGATAGCTTGCGCCGGGAACGGATAGAGCTGCTCAACGCGCAGAAGATACGTATCATCCTGCTTGCGGCGATCTCGCTCCTCAAGAAGGTCGTAGTAAACCTTGCCCGAACACAGAACAACGCGCTTGATCTTGTCGTCTGACTTCAGCTTGATCGAGCCGTCCTGCTCGTTTTCAGCATGGTCCCAAAGAACACGGTGGAACTGGGAACCCGGGCCAAATTCTTCAAGTGAAGAAACGCAGCGCTTGTGCCTCAGAAGTGACTTGGGTGTCATCATCACAAGGGGCTTACGGAAGGCGCGGTGCATCTGGCGCCGAAGCGCGTGGAAATAGTTGGCGGGCGTTGTGCAGTTCACAACCTGCCAGTTATCTTCCGCAGAAAGCTGCAGATAGCGCTCAAGCCGTGCAGAGGAGTGTTCAGGGCCCTGGCCTTCATAGCCATGCGGCAACAACAGTACCAAGCCTGACATACGAAGCCATTTGGCTTCGGCTGAACAGATGAACTGGTCAATGATGATCTGCGCACCATTTGCGAAGTCACCGAACTGGCCTTCCCAAAGTGTCAGCGAGTTTGGCTCAGCCATGGAATACCCATATTCAAAGCCCATCACGCCAAATTCAGAGAGGTGGCTGTCGAGAACCGTAAAGTTGGACTCTTCATTCACATGCTGAAGCGGGATATAGCGATCTTCGGTCTTCTGATCCACGAACACCGCATGACGCTGGCTGAATGTGCCGCGGCCACAGTCCTGACCAGACAGACGCACGCCATAGCCTTCGCGAAGAAGCGTACCGAACGCAAGCGCCTCGGCCGTGGCCCAGTCAAAGCCCTGGCCTTCTTCAAACATCTTGTGCTTGTTGTCCAGAACCCGCTTGAGCGTGCGATGAATGTTGAATTTCTCAGGATAGGACGTGATCTGCTCGCCAACTTCGCGCAGCATGATCTCAGACACACCGGTTTGAGCCCGGCGTTTCTCGTGGTCCTTATCAGCAAGGCCAAGACCCTGCCATTTACCTTCGAACCAGTCAGCCTTGTTAACGCGGTATTCCTTGGCGGACTCGAACTCATCCTCAAGATAGCTGATGAACTCGTTTTCCATCTGCTCGAATTTCTCGGCAGTGATCACACCTTCAGCGATCAGGCGATCAGCATAAAGCTTCACCACGCTTGGGTGGTTTTTGATCGCACCATACATCAGTGGCTGCGTGAATGCCGGTTCGTCGGATTCGTTATGACCAAAGCGGCGGTAACAGATCATGTCGATCACCACATCGCGCTTGAAGGTCTGACGGAATTCCGTCGCGATCTTGGCAGCGTAAGTTACAGCTTCAGGGTCATCACCGTTAACGTGGAAGATCGGGGCTTGCACCATCTTCGCCACATCCGATGGATATGGGCTTGAGCGCGCAAACTGCGGGCTGGTGGTGAAACCGATCTGGTTGTTCACGATAAAGTGGACTGTACCACCCGTGTTGTAGCCCCGAAGGCCGGACATGCCGAAACATTCGGCCACGATGCCCTGGCCCGCGAATGCCGCATCGCCGTGCAAAAGAAGCGACAGCGTGGTTTCACGCTTGGTGTCTTTCTTCTGTTCCTGCTTGGCACGGGTTTTACCGATCACAACCGGGTTTACCGCTTCAAGGTGCGATGGGTTTGCAGTCAGCGACAGGTGAATATTGTTGCCGTCAAATTCGCGGTCAGCACTGGTACCGAGGTGATATTTCACGTCACCCGAGCCCTGCACATCATCCGGCTTGAAGGAGCCGCCGTGGAACTCGTTGAAGATCGCGCGGTAAGGCTTCTGCATCACATTGGCGAGCACGTTCAGGCGGCCGCGGTGCGGCATGCCGATGACAATCTCGTCAAGGCCGAACTGCCCGCCGGTTTTCATTACCGCTTCAAGTGCAGGCACCATGGCTTCACCGCCATCGAGACCAAAGCGCTTGGTACCAGTGTATTTCTTGCCGAGGAAGCGTTCAAACTGAACGGCTTCGATCAGCTTGTTCAGGATCGCGATCTTGCCGCGATCTGTGAACTGGATTTCCTTGTCCCGGCCTTCGATCTGACGCTGGATCCATGCCTTTTCTTCAGGATCGTTGATGTGCATGAACTCAACGCCGAAGTTGGAACAATAAGTCCGCTTCAATATCTCAAGGATTTCACGAACCGTAGCCGTATCAAGACCAAGAACGCCATCCATAAAAATTGGGCGATCCATGTCCCCCGGGCCGAAACCATAAGTGGCTGGCTCCAGTTCCGGGTGCAATGGGCGCTCTTCAAGCCCGAGTGGGTCCAGATTGGCCATCAGGTGGCCACGCACACGATAGGTGCGAACCATCATCAAGGCCCGAATGCTGTCAATCGTTGCAGCCCGGATATCTTCCTGACTGAGCTTGGCACCGGCTGGTACAGGCTTGTCTGCGTCTTCGATAAACATATCGGAGCCATCAAGGCCAGTCGTCAGGTCATCATCAGGGCGAAGCGGCCAGTCCTTGCGGGCCCAGCTAGGCCCCGACTTGGACACACCGGCTTCAAGTGCGTCGAAATAAGTTTGCCATCCCTGATCAACAGAGCTTGGGTCAGCTACATATTGCTCGTAGAGCGATTCCACGAACTGTGGGCTGACACCTTCCAAGGCGGCGATGCGATCCATATCTGCACCCATGGGCAATTTGGCGCGGCGCCAGGGCCGCGCCCCCTTCTTTGGCGGTTAACCGTTGATTGCTTTCAGAAGCGTCGTACCGAGAGCAGCAGGGCTATCGGAAACAACGATACCAGCCGATTTCATGGCTTCGATCTTGTCTTCTGCACCACCCTGACCACCGGAAACGATAGCACCGGCGTGGCCCATCGTACGACCCGGAGGCGCTGTACGACCGGCAATAAAGCCTGCTACAGGCTTCTTCACCTTGCTCTGCTTCAGGAACTCAGCTGCTTCTTCCTCTGCGGAGCCGCCAATTTCACCAATCATGATGATAGAGTGCGTGTCTTCGTCACCGAGGAACATGTCAAGGCAATCGATAAAGTTGGTGCCGTTTACAGGGTCACCACCGATACCGATACACGTGCTTTGGCCAAGGCCGGCAGCTGTGGTTTGCGCCACTGCTTCATACGTCAGCGTACCGGACCGGGAAACAATACCCACGTTGCCTGGCTTGTGAATGTGACCTGGCATAATGCCGATCTTGCACTGACCCGGTGTGATTACACCTGGGCAGTTCGGGCCAACGAGGCGGGTTTTGGAGTTCTTCAGGGCGCGCTTCACGCGAACCATATCCAGAACCGGAATACCTTCAGTGATACAGATAACCAGCTCGATCTCGGCATCAATCGCTTCAAGTATCGAGTCTGCCGCGAACGGAGGCGGTACGTAAATTACAGAGGCGTTGGCATCTGTCGCCTCACGTGCATCACCAACTGTGTTGAACACAGGCAGGTCCAGGTGCTTCATGCCACCCTTGCCCGGCGTTACACCACCAACCATGTTGGTGCCATATGCAATCGCTTGCTCAGAGTGGAACGTACCCTGGGCACCGGTGAAGCCCTGACAGATTACTTTAGTGTCTTTACCTACGAGTACAGACATTACGCGGCCTCCTTCACAGCTTTTACAATCTTCTCGGCTGCGTCATTCAAATCGTCGGCAGAAATAATTGGCAGGCCACTATCAGCCATGATCTGCTTGCCTAGTTCTACGTTGGTGCCTTCCAGACGGACCACCAGCGGAACGCTGAGCGCCACTTCGCGGGCTGCCGCCACAACACCTTCTGCAATCACATCACAGCGCATGATACCGCCGAAGATGTTCACGAGAATGCCTTCCACATTGTCGTCAGACAGGATGATCTTGAAAGCTTCGGTTACGCGCTCTTTTGTTGCGCCGCCGCCAACATCCAGGAAGTTTGCAGGCTCGCCGCCTTTCAGCTTGATGATGTCCATTGTAGCCATCGCAAGGCCAGCACCGTTCACCATGCAGCCGATGGAACCATCTAGACTGATGTAGTTGAGGTCGTATTTAGATGCTTCGATCTCTTTTGGATCTTCTTCGCTCTCGTCACGCAGTTCGCGCACATCAGCGTGGCGGAACAAGGCGTTGCCATCGAAGGACATCTTGGCATCAAGAACGATCATCTTGTCGTCTTCTGTCAGCACCAGCGGGTTAACTTCCAGAAGCGATGCATCCAGGTCAGTGTATGCAGCATAAAGAGAAGACACCACTTTCATGCATTCTTTTGCAGCAGCACCTTCAAGCTTCAGGCCGTAAGCAACCTTACGGCAGTGGAAAGGCTGCAGGCCGGTTGCCGGGTCAATCGTGATGGTCACGATTTTCTCAGGCGTTGCTTCGGCTACTTCCTCAATATCCATGCCGCCTTCAGTGGAGGCCATGATAGCGAGCTTGCCGGAAGCCCGGTCAAGAAGCATGGACAGATAGAATTCGCTTTTGATCGCGCAACCGTCTTCAACATATACGCGCTTCACCTCTTTGCCCTCTGGGCCGGTTTGGTGCGTAACAAGGGTTTTGCCGATCAGCTCTTTTGCAACAGCTTCAACGTCATCAAGCGATTT
>JABXIV010000013.1 GCA_013372925.1 Alphaproteobacteria bacterium | reverse complement strand
GCCCGTGAAGGCTTGTACTTCGGCCTTTCTTTGTTGCCCTGTTTTGGCAGAACGCTCAGGAAGCGAGGCGGGCGTGTAACAGCCTTCAAGACCTGCCACCAGTTGCCTGAGTTGGCTCAGGGTTTCGCTGTTCTTGCCAATTAGATTATCGTTATGCGCATGTTGCTGCATTGTGCCGAATCCTGTTTCATTTGTTCACTATTTGTTCTCATTTTTGTGGCGGAGAGTCAAGGTTGGCTTGTTCCCGTCAAGGACGTGTCCAACGTTTTTTTCTTTGAAAATAGGAGTGTGCAGGAACTCTTCTCAATAAATGATTGACTGGACGGTCAATAAATAAGTATCTTCCTAATCCAAGGGAATGCAGTCTTTCTGGAACAGACTATCGATAGGGAAGTATGATGATTTTGCAGAGTTATGCGCAGGGTGAATGGTTCACGCCTGCATCTGGTGGTGCCAGCCTTTTTGATTCCTCGACGGGAGAGGTGGTTGCAGAGTGCAGCAGTGAAGGACTTGATTTTGGTGCCATGGTGCGCTTTGCCCGCGAGGTTGGTGGTCCGGCGCTCCGTGGTTATACCTTCCATGAGCGGGCCATGATGCTCAAGGAAATTGCCCAGGTTCTGGGTGAGCATAAAGCAGAATTTTACGACCTTTCCTACAAAACTGGCGCGACCAAATCGGATAGCTGGGTTGATATCGATGGCGGTATCTCAACCCTTTTTGTCTATTCCTCGAAAGGGCGTCGGGAACTGCCGAACGACCATGTGCTGGTTGATGGCGCGGTGGAACGCATCAGTCGGCAAGGTACCTTCCTTGGTCAGCATGTGATGGTGCCGCTGCAAGGCGTGGCGGTGCATATCAATGCCTTTAACTTCCCTGTTTGGGGCATGCTGGAGAAGCTGGCACCAACGATTGTGGCGGGTATGCCTGCCATTGTGAAACCAGCCTCTGCCACGGCTTACCTGACCGAAGCGGTGGTAAAGCGTATTATTGAGGCTGATATTCTGCCGGAAGGCGCGTTGCAGCTTATCTGTGGCAGCACCGGCGACCTTCTGGATCATATGAACTGTCAGGATGTTGTTTCTTTCACAGGCTCGGCATATACGGCGAGAAAGCTTTCGAACCATCCGAAGCTGTTGGAAGAAAGCACACGCTTTGTTGCTGAGACAGATTCCCTGAACGCAAGCATTCTTGGGCCAGACGCGGGCCCGGAAACTGAAGAATTTGCTTTATTCGTTAAGGAAGTCGCGCGCGAGATGACAGTCAAGGCGGGGCAGAAGTGTACGGCAATCAGGCGTGCAATCGTTCCTGCCGAGCATCTTGATGCGGTGGCTGAAGCGCTGGTTGACCGGCTTGGCAAAATCACGGTTGGTGACCCTCGGGAAGAGGGGGTGCGCATGGGCGCGCTGGCAAGTATGGCGCAGCGTAATGAAGTGCTGGAGCGCATCGGCGAACTGGCCGAAGAGTGCGAGATTGTGCTTGATGGCCGCGATGCTTTTGGCCCCGGTACAAAAGGCGCTTTCGTTGCGCCGACCGTGCTTAAATGCGCTGACCCAATGAACAAAGAAAAAGTCCATGCGGTTGAAGCGTTTGGTCCCGTGAGCACCCTGCTGCCTTACACAAGTTTTGATGAGGCTATCAAGCTTGCCAACAAGGGCGAGGGCAGCCTTGTGTCATCCCTGTTTACGCATGATCCTGAGATTGCCCGCAAGGCGCTTCTGGGGATCGGTGCCTATCATGGGCGTCTGTGCGTGATTGACCGCACAAGCGCTGGGGAATCAACCGGGCACGGTTCGCCGCTGCCTCACCTGAAACATGGCGGCCCTGGGCGCGCCGGCGGTGGTGAAGAACTTGGCGGTATCCTGGGTGTGAAGCATTATATGCAGCGCGTGGCCGTACAGGGCTCGCCTGACGTGCTGACATCGGTGACGCATCGCTGGGTGCCGGGTTCAAAAGAAACCGACTGCAAGCCGCACCCGTTCCGCAAGGATTTCGAACAAATCCAGATCGGGGATACGATCCACACTGCGCCCCGCACCGTAACGCTTGAGGATATCGAGCATTTCGCAAACTTCACGGGCGACACTTTCTATGCCCATATGGATGAAGAAGCGGCAGCCGCAAACCCATTCTTTGGCAAGCGTGTTGCCCACGGTTACCTGATGCTTTCGTTCGCTGCCGGCCTGTTCGTAGACCCGGCCCCTGGGCCGGTTCTGGCAAACTATGGTCTGAATAACCTCAGCTTCATGCAGCCCCTTTTCCCGGGTGACAGCATGAAAGTGCGCCTGACGTGCAAGGAAAAGGTCGCGCGCTTGGGCTCTGACTACGGCGAAGTGCGCTGGGATGTAGAGATTACCAATCAGGATGGCGACATTTGTGCCACCTATGAGCTTCTGACGCTTAATGCCCAACCGGGCACATACTGATCCCGTATCATGAAATTTTTCATGAGGCACTCAGCAGGCATGGGGGAAACTCTATGCCTGTTTTTTATTTGGTGAAATCGCCGTCCTTCAGGGACGTGATGCCCGCTGTAAAGATCCGGCTGGTAAGGTGTGCCAGCGTTTCGGAATCAATCACACCT
>JABXIV010000194.1 GCA_013372925.1 Alphaproteobacteria bacterium | reverse complement strand
TCCGATACGCGCCCCACATCACAAAGCGCTGTAATACCCACATTGTGCCGCTGCGCCATAACCTTGAGGCCTTGCGCCACAAAAGCCCGGTTCACGCCAGTAAGCGGCACGACATCACAAACAGTGCCAAGCGCCACGACGTCCAGCAAGCTTATGAGGCTGGGTTCACGTTTATCATTAAAATATCCAGCTTCACGAAGCGCCCGATTAAGAGCAACGCACAGCATGAAACACACACCCACGGCAGCCAACTGGCCAAGGCCGCTGTCGTCATCCAGCCGGTTCGGGTTCACCACAGCCACCGCTTCTGGCAACCGGGTTTCCGCCTTGTGGTGATCAACAACGATTACATCTAGGCCGACCTCTTTCGCAGCTTGCAGGGGTTCGAAAGACAGCGTGCCACAGTCAACAGTGATAACCAGATCCACGCCCTTATCGCGAAGCCCCAAAAGGGCCGGCGCATTCGGGCCGTAGCCTTCCGCCATCCGGTCGGGGATATATATCTCCACACTGGCGCCCAGTGCCGTAAGCATACGGTATAGAACAGCGCTTGAGGTGGCCCCATCCACGTCATAGTCACCAAAGATTGCGATTTTCTCGTTGTGCTGTAATGCGTGTGCGACCCTGTTGACCGCCTTATCCATATCAAGAATGGTCGAAGGATCAGGCATGCTTTCCTTCAGCGAGGGCTCATAGAATGCCGCGGCCTCTTCAAGGCCGATGCCACGTGCGGCGATCAGTTGGCCGACAATGGCAGACACGGCAAGGCGGTCTGCGATTGCCTCGGCAATGCGCGGCACAAAAGGCCTCAGTTCCCAAGCCTGCTCAAGCGCAGAACGGCGGACGCCCAGAAAGGGCTCCGCCGCTCTTGTTTCTGTATCAGCTTCTACCAAAAGAAGTCGCCTTATTGGGCGCCATCCGGGCCATGAACCGCCTGAACACGGCGGATTGTCTTGGTTTTGGAGCGCATGGTGATTGTATCGGTTTCAATGCCATGCTCGGTAACATGTACGCCAGAAAGCATGGAGCCATCGGTCACACCTGTCGCTGCAAAGATCACATCGCCCGAAGCCATTTCCTGCATGGTGTATTTGCGGTTCAGGTCTTCAATGCCCCATTTGCGGGCACGAGCGCGTTCGTCATCATTGCGGAACAACAGGCGGCCCTGCATCTGGCCACCAATGCAGCGAAGTGCTGCAGACGCCAGAACGCCCTCGGGCGCGCCACCAGAACCGATATACATGTCGATGCCGGTTTTGGCGTCAGTTGTTGCGATAACGCCAGCGATATCACCGTCACCAATCAGGGAGACGCCACAGCCAAGCTCGCGCAGTTCCTTGATGATTTCTGCGTGACGTGGGCGATCAAGCACACACACCATTACATCTTCAACGGCTTTGCCTTTGGCAGCGGCAACGGCCTTCACGTTCTCTGTCGGAGTTTTATCCAGATCGATCACACCTTCTGGAAGACCGCCGCCCACTGCGATCTTGTCCATATATACGTCTGGTGCGTTCAAAAGGCCGCCATCCGCAGAAATGGCCAGCACTGCCAGCGAATTTGGCATAGCCTTGGCACAGATTGTTGTGCCTTCCAGCGGATCAAGGGCGATATCGACCTTCGGGCCGCCCGCCCCTACTTTTTCACCGATGTAAAGCATAGGCGCTTCATCGCGCTCACCTTCACCGATTACAACAGTGCCTTCGATCGGCAATTTATTAAACGCCTTACGCATTGCCTCAACGGCAGCGGCATCGGCAGATTTTTCGTCGCCACGTCCGATCCATTTGCTTGCAGCAATGGCTCCAGCCTCGGTAACGCGTACAACTTCAAGAACCAGTTGGCGGTTCAGTTCCTGTGACCCCATTTGGATTTGCTCCCTTTTCAGGCTTCAATTCTTAGCATTGTGGGGGTCTCTAGCACACAATCGAGCTGAGTGAAACGGTCAAGTGTGGCTGCAACAGAAGCTTCAACAGTTTCGTGCGTGGTCAGGACAATATAAACACCGCCATCATCAGCACGTCCACGTTGTAACATGCTCTCAATGGAGACATTTTCTTCAGCGAGGATCTTGGTAATATCAGCCATGACGCCCGGCCTATCACCAACCCGCAGGCGAATATAATAGGTGCCGCGGTGTTTCTCCACAGGTACCGGGGCAGATGCCTTCAGTCTATCCGCCGGAATGCCCAGACTAGGCCCACCAACACCGCGCGCCACATCCAGAATATCAGCCAACACGGCTGAGGCTGTTGGCCCCTCGCCTGCGCCTGCGCCCTCATAAACGGTTTGGCCTACCGCGTCGCCTTCCACCACGACAGCGTTCGTCGCATCCATCACATTCGCAATCGCAGCGCGCGTTGGCACCATTGCGGGATGAACCCGCGTTTCAATACCTTCATCCGTATGCTGGGCCACACCGAGAAGCTTGATGCGGTAACCAAGCTCTTTCGCATATTCGATATCAACCGGCGCGATGGTGCGGATGCCTTCCGTGGGCAGGTTTTCAATATCTGGTTCGGTGCCAAACGCCAGCGACGCGAGGATCGCCGTTTTGTGCGCTGTATCAATTCCATCAATATCGAAAGTTGGGTCTGCTTCGGCGTAACCGAGCTGCTGCGCATCCTTAAGAACATCATCAAAGGCAAGGCCTTCACGTTCCATCCTTGTCAGGATGTAATTGCAAGTGCCGTTCAAGATGCCTCGCACACTGGCAATGGCATTGCCAGCCAGCCCTTCGCGAAGCGCCTTGATAATTGGAATACCGCCGGCAACAGCGGCCTCAAACTTTAGCGCTGCGCCTTTTTCTTCTGCAAGCGCGGCCAGCTCTTTGCCGTGTGTCGCAATCAGTGCCTTGTTGGCAGTGACAAACCCAATGCCACGCCCTAATGCTTCACGTGCCAGCGCGAGAGCCGGGCCATCACTGCCGCCAATCAGCTCAACAACCACATTCACGCCGCTCTCAGGCGAGGCAAGATCAACCGGATTGTCATACCAATCATAGCCCGAGACATCGATTCCCCGGTCGCGGCTTCTGTCCCGTGCAGAAACAGCACGAATTTCAATCGCACAACCAGCACGGTCAGCCAAAAGACCTACGTGCCTTTCAACGATTTTTACAACACCGGCACCCACGGTGCCGAGGCCCGCGATACCCAGGATGATCTTGCGGTCGCCCTGCTTACTCATACTGATCTCCAGTTACTTTTTCTGCTTGGCCTGCCACTGGGCGATGAATTCGTCCTTGTGGGCCATAAATTTCTTGATGTTCCGAATGGCCTGCCTGATGCGCTGTTCGTTTTCCACGAGGCCAATTCTCACGAAACCTTCACCGTACTCACCAAAGCCCACACCGGGTGAGAGCGAAACCTTCGCCTCAGTCAGCAAAAGCTTGGCAAACTCCATGGAGCCCATTTCCTTGAACTCTTCTGGAATTGGCGCCCAGGCGAACATAGTGGCTTTCGGGCT
>JABXIV010000161.1 GCA_013372925.1 Alphaproteobacteria bacterium | reverse complement strand
TGATGAGGCGTTCGAGCTTTTGGCGGCGAACCGGGTTGATGTAGCGCTTGCTTACTCGATTGACGCACGGGAATATTTCAAGCGATCCGGCAGAAATGACTTTCGCGCCGATGGTGCGTTCGTTCTCTTTGCGTTGGGCGAGGGCGTGACATGCTGGCCATCTGAAGATGGTCAGCAGTTGATCGCTCATGTCAATGAACGGATTTCAAAAATGCAGTCGGACGGCACGCTGAAATCCGTTTTCGGATTTGAGGTACGCTAACGCGCGCTACCTTGCGAGGCTAATCAAATACAAAAGGTCTGCGGCAATCGTTGCGCCTGCAAGGGCGGTGATTTGTCCGGGTCCCTCATAATGCGGGGCCACTTCAACCTGATCCGCCCCTTTGATATTCATGCCGGCCAGGCCCTGCAGCACATGGCGTGCGTAAGCGGCATTTGGTCCGCCGGATACAGGCGTTCCGGTTGCTGGTGCATAGGCTGGATCAAGGAAGTCTATGTCGAATGTTACATAGGCTGGGTGATCGCCAACACGGTCTCTAATTTCCTCAGCAACGGTTTTTGCAGGTGTCCCTAGGCAATAGTCAGCATTCAGTATTTCGATGCCGTGAGTATCCGGGTTTGGTGTTCTGAGGCCTATTTGAATACTACGGTCAGTATCAATGATGCCTTCCTGAATGGCATGATAGAACATCGTGCCGTGGTTCAGGTCATCATCCACCCAGGTATCTGAATGTGCATCGAAATGGATAAGCGCCATAGGGCCGTGTTTCTTCGCATGCGCCCTGAGAAGCGGCAGGCTGACAAAATGGTCCCCTCCGATAGACAGAAGACTGGCACCAGCATCCAAAATCTCAGTTGCACGCTGTTCTACCATAGGGCATAGGCGTTCTGGGTAGGCGGTAAAGCCTGTCACATCCCCCAGATCGCGAACAGTATGCTTGTCACGTACGTCATGATCCCAGGGCCAAACGCCCCATTTGAATTCACCAACCGCCAGTGATTGTTCACGCACGGCGCGCGGGCCAAAACGTGAGCCCGGTCGGCCTGTTGTGCCCAGGTCATAGGGAATGCCGATAACGGCAATATCAACATCCTTCGGGCTTTTGGTGAAACCGGTGCGCAAAAAGCTTTGTTCACCGCTGTAGGCGTCATTCCAGGATTCCACGTCCATCTCCTAACAGAATTAGGCCGCCAGCATAAAATGTGATCACATTTTTGTCCAGCAGGATAATCAGAACAATGTCCAGTAACCCTAACATCTTTGTGTTGGAATAAAATTACTGAAAATATACAAAAAACTACTCATTTATTATCGACAATGATGGCGAGCAGGGCTACATTCGGCCTCGAATTTTTGCCACAGTATGTCGTTTGGAGAGCAAGATGGCTGACTATCGTTCCCGTACTTCCACACATGGCCGCAATATGGCGGGCGCGCGGGCGCTTTGGCGCGCGACGGGAATGAAAGATGAAGATTTCAAAAAGCCCATCATCGCCATTGCAAACAGCTTCACACAGTTTGTGCCGGGCCATGTGCACCTGAAGGATATGGGGCAGTTGGTCGCACGCGAAATTGAGGCTGCGGGTGGTGTTGCCAAGGAATTCAATACGATTGCTGTCGATGACGGCATCGCCATGGGCCATGACGGCATGCTCTATAGCCTGCCTAGCCGTGAAATTATCGCCGACAGCGTTGAATATATGGCCAATGCGCACTGTGCGGATGCGCTTGTTTGTATTTCAAACTGCGACAAGATCACCCCCGGTATGCTGATGGCAGCCCTTAGGCTTAATATACCAGCGGTTTTCGTGTCTGGCGGCCCGATGGAAGCTGGTGAAGCCGATTATGGCGGCGAAACCCATAAGCTGGATCTGGTGGATGCGATGGTGCAGGCCGCCGACCCGAATGTGTCAGACGAGCAGGTAGCCGCGGTCGAACGCTCTGCTTGTCCGACATGTGGCTCCTGTTCAGGTATGTTCACTGCAAACAGCATGAACTGCCTGACAGAAGCCCTTGGGCTTAGCTTGCCTGGGAATGGCACGACACTCGCGACCCATGCTGACCGTAAAGAGCTATTCCTGACTGCAGCCCGCCTGATTGTTGATTTGTCGAAACGCTATTATCAGGGCGGTGACGAGAGTGTTCTGCCGCGGTCTGTCGCAAATTTTGGCGCGTTTGAGAACGCGATGGCGCTGGATATCGCCATGGGCGGCTCCACCAATACAGTGCTTCACATTCTGGCGGCAGCGCAGGAAGCGGAACTTGATTTCACCATGGAAGATATCGACCGCCTTTCCCGCAAGGTGCCTAACCTGTGCAAGGTGGCACCTGCGACCAATAAGTATCATATTCAGGATGTGCACCGTGCTGGGGGTATTTTCGGCATTCTGGGGGAACTTAACCGCGCGGGGCTTGTCAACGCAGATTGCCCCACGGTGCACACGGCGACCCTAGGCGAGGCCTTGCAGCGGTTTGATGTGCGCGTGTCGAATGATGGTGATTTGCACCATTTCTTCAAAGCAGCCCCAGGCGGCGTGCCAACTCAAGTTGCCTTCAGTCAAGCCAGCCGCTATGACGAGTTGGACTTGGACCGTGAGGGCGGCTGCATCCGTGAGCGGGAGCATGCCTATAGCCAGGATGGTGGCCTGGCGGTTCTTTTTGGCAATATTGCCGAAGAAGGCTGCATCGTCAAAACGGCAGGCGTGGATGAAAGTATCCTGAAGTTCACGGGGCGCGCGCGTATTTTCGAAAGCCAGGATGCGTCCGTGGAAGCCATTCTGGCCGGGGAAATCGTCAAGGGTGATGTTGTCATCATCCGCTATGAGGGGCCACGAGGCGGGCCGGGCATGCAGGAAATGCTGTATCCAACAAGCTATCTGAAATCCATGGGGCTGGGGAAAGACTGCGCGCTTCTAACCGACGGTCGTTTTTCCGGTGGCACATCGGGCCTTTCGATCGGGCACGCCAGCCCGGAGGCCGCTGAAGGCGGTGCAATCGGATTGGTGGAAGAGGGCGACACGATCGAGATTAATATCCCCAACCGGTCAATCAATGTTGCCGTATCCGAGGACGTGCTGGCTGAACGGCGCAAGGCTATGGATGCCAAAGGGGCGGCCGCATGGAAACCGGAAAAACCAAGGGCACGGAAAGTCTCCAAGGCGTTGAAGGCCTATGCAGCCATGACAACTTCTGCTAGCAAGGGAGCCGTTCGGGATATTTCAAAGTTTGATTAGGAATATTTATGGCTTTTCGTGAAGCTACGCCTGCAGATCATGGGCGTATGTTTGATATCTGGCACGCTGCCGTTGTCGCTACACACCATTTTCTGAGTGAAGCCGATGTGGCTGAAATCGCCGATGTGGTGAAAAACCAATATCTACCCAATGCTGCTTTTACTGTATTCGTTGATGAAGCCGATCAGCCGCTTGGTTTTATGGGCTGCACGGACAACAATATTGACTCGCTGTTCGTTGATCCAGGTTGCCATGGCCAAGGCATTGGCAAGCGCTTTATCGAGCGCGCCAAGAACGAGCATGACACGGTAACCATTCAGGTGAATGAGCAACAGCCGCAGGCCCACGCCTTTTATAACCGATGTGGTTTTGTTGATATCAGGCGTGATCCAACCGATGACGCAGGGCGTCCTTTCCCGATTGTCCATCTTGAGTGGAAGCGCGCAGCTTAGCTTTCCTGTCTAATATACACAAAGTTGTAAAAAGCGCTTTCGCTCCGGTTTCCCCTCGGCTAGGCTGCGGCTTCATATTCTTTGAAGGGCTTGGGGGCTATAATGAAGCAAATACCTATTCTTGAAATCGTGAAGCAGTCTTTGACGTTGCCGTTTTCTCAACCGGTAGAGATGTTCAAGGCTTTAGGGGTGATCGTTCTTTCACTGCTGATTGCGATTGGTGTGATGATGCTTGCAGGCATGGTTGGTGTCGTCGATGTAGAAGCGCTGCGCAATGTGGAGCAGGCGATTGAAAATGGTCAGGTAGGCGGCCTCATCGGTTTGCTTCCTGTTATGCTTATCGCCATGCTGATTGTCGTCACGGCCTTTGCCTATATCTTCAATTTCTGGGTTCGTGCTGGCGCATTCGGCCCCGAAAATGCCAAGACACGCCCGCTGGGCAAGGCGTTTTCTGCAGCTTCGGTGAACATGCTGAAGTTCATCTTCATCGGCATTATTCTGGTTATTGCTGCAGTGGTCGTTATGGGCGTGTTGAGCATGCTTGGCTTGTCAGGCGGGTTTGGTGACCAGATGCAGGCTGCAGCAAACCAGGATATCGCCGCCGCCACACGAGCAGGCCTGATGAACCAGATCGTGATGACGATTATCAGCTGTATCGTTTATTCGCTGTTCTCTGCGAATCTTACTCAAACGGCTGTGGGTAGCGACAGGGAAGGCCTGAAACACCCGCATAATGTGGATTTCGCGATTGTTCTGTTCCTTCTTTATGCGGTGCTGCTGGTTCCGACAGTGTTGGCTGGCCTGATTGGCAGCATGGCCTTGATGCAAACGCTTAACATAGTGTTGGGCCTATACATTACCTTTTCGATCGGCATTGCCCACGGCATTCGCTACCGCATCTGTGTTGCCGAAAACGAGCAAAAATCAGAAGAGCAGGCGACCGAATAGGTCTTTTATTCAGAGTGAACCAACAAGAAGCCGGGGCGTTTGCCCTGGCTTTTTTAATCATGAAACCTTGACCCAATCGCCTTCCTAAGCCATATCCGCATCCGGTATTGCTTTCGAGAGGGTCGAGCCTTGACACAACCAAGCCTTGATGGCGCGCTGCGCCAGTTTATGTATGGTAAACTGCACCGTGTAACGGTAACCGGCGCTGACCTGCATTATGTGGGGTCGATCACTGTTGATCCGGTATTGCTGCGCGCTTCGGGTATTTTGCCGCACACACTGGTGGATGTGGTCAATATCACCAATGGCGAACGTATCCAGACCTATGTGATCGAAGGCACGGAAGGCTCAGGCGTGATCTGCCTGAATGGCGCCGCGGCGCACCAATTCTCGAAAGGCGATCTGGCCATTATCATGGGGTATGAAGCCGTGCCCGCGAGCCAGTTGCCGGGCCGTATTTCCCGGGCCGTGCATGTAGACGCGAAGAACCAGATCGTCGACATCGACGAATATGTCACGCCAAGCCTTGAAGGCCTTGGTAACCCGGCGGCTAATCGCGAATTCGAAAAATACGAAACGGTTGACGCCTAGGCCCTCTTGCCGTCGCGTTGCAACGTGATTGTTTCCGTGGTCTTGATGGCTTTCAGAAAGGCGTTATCGTGGCTCGCAACCATGATAGCCCCGTCATAGGCAATCAGGGCGGCTTCCAGCATTTCCACGGTTTCCAAATCAAGGTGGTTGGTCGGCTCGTCCAATATCAATAGTTTCGGTGGTGGGCCCGCGAAAGTGCAGGCGAGACCAGCGCGTAACGTCTCACCGCCACTTAAGGTGCTTGTGATGCGATTGGCGGCTGCTGCCCGGAACCCAAAGCGGGCAAGGGCGGCATGAATTTGGTTTTGTGTAAGATCGGGATTCAACTTTTCCATATTCTGGGCAAGGGGTAACTCGCCCGTCAGAACACTCATGCTTTGATCAAGGTAAGCGATAGGTATGTTTGTAGCATCAATGCTTCCGCTTGTAGGCTTTAGGGCACCCTTGATCAGGCGCAGCAGGCTTGATTTGCCGCATCCATTTGGCCCCTGTATGGCTATGCGTTTCGGCCCGACGATATCGAACGAAACATCTTCAAGAACAGGAATGCCCGGCTTAGGCGACCAACACACATTGTGCAGGGACAGGATCTTGGTATGCGCGTGAAGGCCTGAGGACGGTATATCGATTTGGATTGGCGTCCTTCGTTCAACGCTTTGAGTGGCTTCCTCAAGCTCTGACCGCATTTTCTGTTCCACAGCGCTGGACAGGTTGCCGGATTTACCGGCGCTGGCTTCTGCCCGTTCTTTCAAGATATTCAGCAGCATTTTAGGCTGGCTGCCGGAGGCGCGAGACTTTCGGCCCCTTGCATCGCGCTTTGCTTTCTTTTCTGCTTCAGTGGCCGTTCTTTTGCGTGCCTGAGCCAAATTGCTTTTGGCCGTCTCCAGCGTGCGTTGGGCAAGTGCCAGCTCTTCGTTTCGCTGGGCTTTGTAGAAGCTGTAGTTGCCGCCATAAAAAGATAAACCTTTGGATGAAAGGGCCGCGATCGCATCCATTTGGTCAAGCAGCGTCCGGTCATGACTTACTACAAGGGCAGGGCCCTGCCATGCAGCTATAAAGTCATACACAATCTGGCAGCCAGTTGTGTCCATGTCGTTTGTTGGTTCGTCCAGCAACAGAATATCCGGCTGCGCCAGGATCAAACCTGCCAGACGCAGGCGTGTGCGCTGGCCGCCTGAAAGCGTTTCCTGCGGGCGCGTAGGGTCGAGGCCTGAAAGGCCTACAGTTGTGAGCGCTTCTTCTAGCCTTGTGGGGAGTTCCCAGTCCGCCTTCTCTGCATCTTCAAGGGACCCTTCACCGCGAAGCATGCGGGCTTGTATTTCCATCTGCTCGCTCAGGCCAAGGCTGGCGGCCACAGACTGAGAGGGCGGCACCTTCACCTGTTGGTGCAAGAGTGCGATTTTTCCGCTCGCAGAGACATGGCCGCAGCTTGGATGTACTGCGCCAGCAATCAATTGCAATAATGTGGATTTTCCAACGCCGTTTGGCCCAACAAGGCCGGTTCGACCTTCACCAAAGCTGAGTGTTAGATCTTGAAAAAGCTGCGTGCCGTTTGGCGTGGTGTAACCGAGTTGGTCGAGTGTGATGAAATGAGGCATGACATATCCTGAAGAAGCATTGACGAATATTTTTTCAATGTTTTCAGGTTCTTGTTCATTGTTCTTCTCACTTCAGTTTTGGGTGTGGCGCGAAATCGCCGCTCCGTGCGATGTGGGTACAGCAAGCCTTGATTTCAAGTCAAGCATCAAGCTCCACCCAGATTGGTGTGTGATCGCTCGGCTGTTCCTTGCCGCGAGGCGTACGGTCAACCTGACAGTCGCGCAGGATATCAGCGGCTTGTGGTGACAGCAGCAGATGGTCGATCCGGATGCCGTGGTCTTTTTGCCATGCGCCGCGCTGGTAATCCCAGAAAGTATAGGCTTCACCTGCAGGCTTGATCTGCCGCAGGGCGTCCAGATAGCCAAGATGCCACAGGCTTCGCAGTTTTGCACGGCTTTCGGGCTGCGTGAGCGCGTCATCCACCCACGCGGCCGGGTTGTGGCAATCTTCGTCTGTGGGGATCACGTTATAGTCACCCGCGAGCACCACAGGCATTTCTTTGTTCATTAACCGCTCTGCATGCTCGATCAGGCGGTCCATCCATGAAAGTTTATAGTCAAACTTGGGCCCTGGTTGCGGGTTGCCGTTCGGCAGATAGATGGACGCGACGCGCACACCCTTGACGGTTGCTTCGATATAGCGTGCCTGTTCGTCGCTTTCTTCCACGCTACCGTCCAGCGCGGGCAGGCCGCGGCGGATGTCTTCAATCGGGTGCTTTGAAATCAAGGCCACACCATTGAAGGATTTCTGGCCATGGGTTTCAACGTGCCAGCCCTTTTCCTCGATCTCGAGGCGCGGGAAGTTTTCGTCCACACTCTTGATTTCCTGCAGGCAGGCGACATCGGGCGAAAACTCGTCCAGCCATTCAAGAAGGCGGGGTAGGCGAGCTTTCACGCCATTGATGTTGAAGCTGGCAATTTTCATGAACTAAGCCCGTGACTAGATAGAGAAGGAAGAACCGCAACCGCATGAGGCTGTGGCATTCGGATTTTTAACCTGGAAGGACGCACCAACGAGATCTTCAACAAAATCCACTTCAGCGCCGGAAATATAAAGGAGGGACATGGGGTCCACCAACATGGTAACGCCGTCCCGCTCCACAACGATATCGTCGTCTTTCTGTTCTTCGTCAAAATCGAAGCCATACTGGAAGCCGCTGCAGCCGCCGCCTGAAATTGTCAGGCGCAGTTTCAGGTTCGGGTTGCCTTGCTGCTCAATAAGTTGCTTCACCCGTGCTGCCGCTTTTTCACTAAGCCCAACAGGGGGCTGACGATCATCCATCTCTACTCACCGTACATAGGTCGTGTTTCTTGAAACCCATATGTAGGGAACCGGGCCGTCTGGGTCAATTCATCAGCGCGAT
>JABXIV010000100.1 GCA_013372925.1 Alphaproteobacteria bacterium | reverse complement strand
AGTTCGAACACCATTTCGCACACCCAAATCGCCGAAGCCCGCATTAGCTACGGGGGCAAAGGCCAGCTAACCGATGTCCAACAGCCACGTTATGGGACCCAACTGTACGACATCATTTTCCCATTCTAAACCATACACCCGAAGGAGAAGTACTACGTAGATCTTAGGAACACTTACCGAAATAAAGCCAACTTAATTCTGCATTACAGTGCAGTGGCCGGGGCCCCAGTGGTTGCCGGCCTCTTTTTTTCGACACAACGACAACAAAAAAGGGAGCCAGAGGCTCCCCATAATTCTTTTCAGAAGATGAAGGCGCGCGACTTAATCGTCACGGTGCACTTTTTCGGCACGCTCATGCGCTTCCTGGGCCTCGATTGTCATCGTTGCAATCGGACGCGCATCAAGGCGACGCAAGCTGATCGGCTCACCTGTTACTTCACAGTAACCATATTCGCCTTCATGAATACGGCGCAGCGCCGCATCAATTTTGGAAACCAGTTTGCGTTGGCGATCACGTGTACGCAACTCGACCGACCAGTCGGTCTCTGAAGATGCGCGATCGGCGATATCTGGCTCACGAAGGTTGTCTTCCTGAAGATTGTGAAGCGTTTCCGCAGACTCGCGCAGGATGTCTTGCTTCCAGTCTTCTAGTTTACGACGGAAATATTCAAGCTGAAGAGGGTTCATGAACTCTTCATCCGGAGACGGTTGATACCCTTCTGGCAGCTCGATTTTTTTCGCTGTCATTGTCTCGGTCATTGTCACTCCCTAACAAACCTAATCTGGACCTTCGCCAATTATTCCCCCGAAGGCCGAGAGCACTACATTGGGGGGTTATATAATGATTTCCGTCTTCCAGCACAAGCGGTAATAAAAATGCTTTCCCTGACAAGTATAGGAAAGAAATTGCGTGCCAGCACTGACCACATAAAGCATTGAATTACTTAATTATTTTCAAGGGGACAAAAATTAGAAGCCAAGTTTGGCTAGCTCAACCTCAGCACGCAATTCAATATCTGCGAGGATCTCATCCAGCTTCGGATCACCAGTATTGCCGCGCTGATTCCGAGCCATTGCAGCAAGATTTCTCAGATTGGGGATCGGAATTGCCCCAAGAAGAATGCCTTTTCTGATCTCTTCCAATAGATCAAGCATTTCATCCGCGCGCTGAAGGCCTTTTGAGCGGCCAGTCGTCGCGTCAGGAACACCCTGAAGGGCAAGGACAGCATCCATTGATGTCAGAGGGCCGGCACCAGCAACGCCAGAAGCAGCAGACGAACCACCTGATGATTTTGTTTCCGAGAGTTCACTGCTGAAGGAAGCCCCTCCACTCGAACCCTTTCGAGAGGTCTTCTTTACCGTTTTAGACTGAACTTGACCGGGACCAGAAATCTTCATGCTTCTAACTTATTCCTTGATCACTAGATGAGCAAGCATTGCTACACGCTACCGGCAGAATATTCCAACTCAATCTTTAGCGCCGAAGAAAAAATTAATAAAAACAGCACCTTAGAAAGTAAAAAATCTTGGCACAATATTAGCATATAAAAATCCGAGAGTAGAAACCTGCGGCAAAAACAGCCGCATATGAATCAATAAGGGTGCCACAGAATGTTTAGCATAACGCGCGTTCAATCAGTTCTGACTTTGACAGTCGCAATGCTTCTCCTCGCCATGTCTTCGTCTGTAGAGGCTGCGTCCCGTATCAAGGACATCGTTTCAATCGAAGGCATTCGGGACAACCAATTGATTGGTTACGGCCTTGTTGTCGGCTTGAACGGCACAGGCGACACACTGCGGAACACCCCTTACACCGAACAAAGCCTGACAGCTATGCTGGAACGCCTGGGCGTAAATGCCAAGGGCGAAATCATGCGCCCGGAAAATGTTGCCGCCGTTATGGTGACAGCAAACCTGCCTGCTTTCGCCCGTCAGGGAAACCGCATTGACGTGAACGTCAGCTCAATGGGTGATGCAGAAGACCTTAAAGGCGGTACGCTGATCGCTACTCCCCTGATGGGTGCAGACGGCGAAGTCTACGCTGTTGCGCAAGGCGCAATTGCTGTTGCTGGCTTCAGCGCACAAGGTGAAGCAGCTTCTGTTGTGCAAGGCGTGCCAACAAATGGCCGGATTGCCAATGGCGGTATCGTTGAGCGCGAAATTCCGTTTGAATTGAGCGACCTGAGTTCTGTAAAACTATCGTTGCACAACCCAGACCTTACGACTGCACAACGTGTTACATCTGCCATTAACGGTCACCTGAAAAACAACATGGCGCGCGCCCTTGATCCAGCGACCATCCAGATTGACCGCCCTGTTGGTTATGACTTGGCACTGGTCGACATTCTTACGCAAATTGAACAGCTTCCTGTTAAACCTGACCAGAAAGCCCGCGTTATCATTGACGAACGCACAGGCATCATCGTGATGGGAGCGGAAGTTCGCGTTAACTCGGTTGCGATCGCTCAAGGCAACTTGACGATTAGCGTTTCCGAACAGCCTCAAGTGTCTCAACCTGGCGCATTCGCACAGGGTGGCCAAACCCAGGTCGTGCCTCGTAGTTCCGTGACCGTTGAAGAAACAGGCACAGAAAAGCTTACGGTTCTTGAAGATGCCGTCACGCTGCAAGACCTTGTTGACGGCCTGAACGCTCTTGGTGTTGGCCCTCGCGACATGATCTCTATCCTGCAAGCCATTAAGGCAGCTGGTGCAATGCAAGCTGAAATTCAGGTGATGTAATGCAAGCCGTAACGATAGATACAGCCCAAAGCCAAGTTATCGAAGCGCAGATCAGCGCTGCAAAAAACGGCCTTAAAAACGCAGGCATGTCAGAGGCAGACAAGCGTGCTGCGCGTGACGCTGCCGAACAATTCGAAGCAATCTTTATTGCCCAGATGCTTAGCCCAATGTTTGAATCATTGCCTACCGATGGAACCATGGGCGGCGGCCCAGCTGAGGGTATGTACCGCTCTATGTTCGTTACAGAAGCCGGCAAGGAAATCGCCAAAGCTGGTGGTGTCGGTGTAGCTGATCAAGTTTATCGTGAACTGATTAAATTACAGGAGGGCTAGAATGCCGTTAGACAATCCAACGATAGTCAACAATACCGCAACAACACCTCCACTGACCGGTCATGCCCTTAAGCTGGCAAAATTGACGATAGAACTGTCAGAGTTGATCACCCGGGAGACAAACCTGCTTCAGGCTCGCAAACCACAGGAAGCTAAGCTTCTGCATGGCGAAAAAGCGAGAATGATGGCAGAATACAAGGAAACCCTTGGAAAGCTACGCTTGAACGAACAACTGCTTGGCGCAAAAGATTCTAAGGAACGCAAATATCTCCGGGAATTAACGGACACATTTCGTGAAGTTATTCGTGAACACGCCCGTGTAGTGCTTCGGCTTAAGTCCGTCACTGAGGGCCTGATCAGAAGTGTCGGCGAGGAAGTATCCAAGAAGAACAGCCCGGTTGTTGGCTACGGCCGCAATGCGTCCATCCAACCGGCCCGCGTTGCCAAGCCGACATCATTGAGCCTTAACCAGGTCATTTAGGACAGGGAGATGCAAACACCTATTGCATCAACTGCTATACCCCGGCCCCCAATTGCCGCCACTGTTGCATTCAAAAATGCAGATAGACCTCCCTCACCAAGGGAGGTCTCTGTCTTTGCATTGGAGCTTTTGCGTCACGCGCAACGAAATACCAAAGTCATTCCAAAGTCACCCCCCTCCCAGCCAAACAGACTAATTAGCTTCTTCCCAATTACCGGGCTTGGTGCATCCACCACGGGATCAACGACTGGCAATAGCCTTTCGAAAACACGCCGCAGATCCAAGAGCGGCTCTTCTAGTCGCGACAGCCTGCCAAGAGCAACACGCTGACTGCGTATAATCTGCCCCTTCACCGCTGGGCAGAAACTGCTTCCACAGTGCATTATTTCCTTTTTTCCACTCGGCAACAAAGTTTCCCCAAACAACAAAAAAATGGACAGTGGCTTTTTTATTGTTATTTTTCAATAACTTAAGAGCATAAAAAAACTGGCACATCCATTGCATAATTAGCTGCGAGAGCCGAGAGATCGGTTGGGTAAAAACGTCATGATAAGGAGAGGTTAAATGACCTTTTCAATTAATGTAAACGCTAGCGCCCTTGATGCGCTTCGCAATCTGAACGGCACTAGCAAAGACCTGGAAACCACTCAGACTCACATCAACACGGGTCTGAAAATTTCCTCCGCAAAAGATAATGCCGCGGTCTTTTCCATCGCACAAAAACTTCGTGGCGACCTTAAAGGTCTGAATGCCGTGAAACAGTCGCTTGATCGCGGTATCTCCACAGTAGATATCGCGTTGGCAGCAGCGAATGCCATTTCCGATCTTCTTCTGGAAATGAAAGAGAAAGCCGTTGCCGCCGCAGACCAAGGCCTAGACACTACGAGCCGGACAGCACTTTCCGAAGACTTTGCTGCCCTTCGCGACCAAATTACGACCATCGTTAGCAATGCCGAATTCAACGGCTCTAACCTGATTGATGGCGGAACGGATGCGATTGTTGCAATCACCAACTCTGATGCAACACAAACGCTGACTGTTGATCACCAAGATCTGACGCTTGGCAGCACAGCCATTCCGATCACAGCAACTCAGACGATTTCTACACAAACAAGCGCCGCAGCGGCCGTGACAGATCTGGGCAATGCAATCACCAACTTGAACTCAGTTCTGACTAAACTCGGTGCTGGCTCAACAGCCCTTGAACAAAACCGAGCATTTGCAGGCAAACTGGCCGACGTTATTGAAGTAGGTATCGGTAACCTTGTTGACGCCGACATGGCCAAGGAAAGTGCGAATCTCCAAGCACTGCAAGTGAAGCAGCAACTTGGTATTCAGGCGCTATCCATCGCCAACCAAGCGCCACAGTCCATCCTCTCCCTCTTCCAGGGCTAATGATGGCAACTATCATGACGTGATTACGGTTTCAGGATCGGGTTTCAAACGAAGCCCGATCCGAAACGAAACAGCCATCACTCATGAAGTATTTAATTAACGCAACACGCGCTCCAGACTATCGACAACATGTGCTACATCGTCGTCAGTCATTGCTGGGAAAATAGGCAGACTTAGTACACGGCGATAATATTCCTCCGCTCCAGCAAACACCTGGTCCCCATACAAGTCCTTGTAATATGGCTGTGACGATACGGGAACATAGTGAACTTGCGTCCCCACACCCAAGTCAGCCAATTCACGCATCACCTGTTCGCGGCACTTGCCTGATGCTTCGAAATCAATCAAAACAGGATAAAGGTGCCAGGCAGAGTTTGCCGTGCTGGTCCTGGGAATTGGTGTGACGACATTATTGCTTTGAAGATGTCCTTGATAGATATCCGCGATTTCGCGGCGGCGGCCGACAAAAGCGGGCAATTTTTTAAGCTGGCTCAGACCCAAGGCACACTGCATGTCTGTTGCCCGGTAATTATAACTCAATTCGTGCATTTCGTAATACCATGGGTTGGGCTCACCATTTGGCGAAAAACCAGCTTCCTTATCTAACCAAAGGGCGGGATCTCGAACCATCCCCTGCCCTCGCAGCAGCCTAAGTCTTCCCGCAACCTCAGGGCGAGATGTCGTCACCACGCCCCCTTCACCCATGGCAATAGATTTCACAGGATGAAGAGAGAAACACGCAAGATCTTCTAGTTGGCCGTCGCCCGGTCGCCCACTCCTTTCAGAAACATATTCTGCCCCAAGCGCGTGGCAGCAATCCGTGACCACAGCCGCGTCATGATTCACAGTAACCTCCCTGATCGCCTGTATATCGGCACACTGGCCATTTAGGTGAACGGGAAAAACTGCTTTGACATTCACGTCTTTTTTCAAAAAAGCCTCGGCAAGACTCTCTGGCGTAAGCAATCCTGTATCGGGGCAGACATCTGCGAACACCACATCTGCGCCTGTCATACGCACCGCATTTGCAGTAGATAAAAATGTCACTGTTGGCACGATCACAGCATCACCAGGGCTTAGATCGAGTGCCATTGCTGCCAGATGCAACGCCGTAGTACCATTTGAACAGACGACAGCTTCTTTCGCACCTACCGCCTCGGCAAAGGCCTTTTCAAACTCGTCAACTTTTGGGCCACATGTCAGGGCCCCCTCGCGCAACACCGAAACGACAGCATCAATATCATCTTCATCGACCTGATGCCGCCCATATGGCAGAAACCTATCTGTCATCTACGCACCTATTGCCCACCCTCGGGAATGGTCTGCAAAACCGACTTGAGCTCGTCTACGGACATCCACTTGTCGTTCTTGTCACTAACATACTCAAACCCTTCTGGCATGGTTGGATATCCCTGTTCGGTATAGGAAGGCCTGGTCCAGAAGCTCCACTCAGGTTCGATAACATAGCGGTCCCCCATATCAACTGTATGCAGGGCGTTGTGTTCAGTGATCATCATTTCATGTAACTTTTCACCCGGGCGAATTCCAACATGTTTTTGCGGAATATCAGGCGCCATAGCCTCAATCAGATCCGTGATCTTCATGGAAGGGATTTTGGGCACAAAAATCTCGCCCCCAACCATTACCGGCAGACAAGAAAGCGTAAAGGCCACGGCCTCCTGCAGAGTAATCCAGAACCGTGTCATCCTCGGGTCCGTAACCGGAAGTTCTGTTGCACCATTTTTCAATAACTCACGAAAAAACGGAATGACGCTACCCTTTGATCCCAAAACGTTCCCATACCGAACGACGGCAAATCTTGTCCCTGTACCGGAGGCAAGCGAGTTTGCTGCGACAAAAATCTTGTCCGAAGCCAATTTACTAGCGCCATAGAGGTTGATAGGGTTAACAGCCTTGTCTGTTGATAGCGCGATAACCTGTTTAACCTCAGCGCGGATCGAGGCCTGAACAACATTTTCAGCACCAATTACATTGGTCTTGATGCATTCAAATGGATTGTATTCAGCAAGCGGCACCTGCTTTTGGGCTGCGGCGTGAACAACAACATCCACATCGCGCATCGCCATGATAAGGCGCTCCCGATCCCTTACATCACCGATAAAAAAACGAACCTTTTTCAGTTCTTCCGGCTTAAGAGCATGTTGAATTTGGAAATGATTGAATTCGCTACGTGCGAACAGGATTATCTTTCTTGGATTATGATGATCCAGCAATTGACGCAATAGCGCTCGCCCAAAAGACCCCGTCCCACCTGTAATCAATATTGACTTATCGGTTAGATCCACACCCTGGCTGGAAAAACCTGAAGCTATCGTCATGAAACCACCTATTGCGAAACAATCTAACCATCTGATTTATCGAAACTTTACACCGCCACTATGCGATTACAAAGGACTTTGTTTTATTCGTTCGTGAAGTACACGAACGACTAGGCTCTCAATGAACCACCCCTACAAACGCAAATAAGCGCTATTTTTCCAGCCTAAGAAGGTTTGCCTGAAAGAGCAATTCGGCCCTCTCCCAGTCTTCCATTGTGTCAATGTCTTGAACGTAATAGATCGGTACTTCCACTGGCGCTATTCCCGCATCCAACAAACTGGTCTTGCACTTATCGATTGCGCCCGGCGTAGACCAAATAAACTGAGCTGCATCCATATATGCCTCTTCCAAGTCCTGGGACCGAGTTGTTACATACTCCTTGCTGATCATATCAAGGGCACCAGCAGGCGTGACACGCAAAGCTCGTTGTATTGGATATGTGAACTTTGCAACAGACATACTGCTTCCACACTCCGGCGTAGCTTCCAGCTTCTCAAGCCCTCTTTGCAGGTCAACAGCTCTTACAAATGGTGCTGTCGCATATATCAGGCACAGAGACTCAACTTCGTCCTGTCCATAAGACCGATACCAGTCAACGGTATGGCGCAGAACATCTAGAATTGTCGCAAAGTCATCTGCAACTTCGGCAGGCCGGATGAAAGGAATGGCCGCCCCCAGGCGTTTGGCCACCTCAGCTATTTCTTGGTCGTCCGTCGATACGATCACTTTATCGAAAAGGCCTGATGCAAGAGCGGCTTCAATCGAATAGGCCAAGATCGGGCGTCCACAGAATTCTTTGATATTTTTTCTTGGAATTCTTTTACTGCCACCACGGGCTGGAATAACCGCCACTCTCATAAAATTCGCCTATCATCATTAGTTCATTCAAACTGTATATTGATAGAAGAGCTTAATCAATCCAGCCACCAATATCGCTGTAACAATATTTGACAAGAGCTCTCTAGCAACCGAATAGTATGGGAAACCCTGGTCAGAAAATTGCAAATGACCAGGACATCTTTCCAAATGCAAACGCCAATATGGGGGCAACTTGATGAGCATGGCTAAAAACCCAACCTTCTCAATTGCAGGCCGAGAGATTTCGGCAGCACACCCCCCTTATATTATCGCCGAGCTTTCTGCCAACCATATGGGCAGCATCGACCGTGCCTTTCAGATGATTGACGCAGCGCATGCTGCTGGAGCCGATGCCGTAAAGCTTCAAACCTATGAGCCCGACAAAATTACCATGAAGTCAAACAAGCCTGACTTCCAAATCGAAGGTGGGCTGTGGGCTGGGCGCAGCTATCATGATCTGTATCAAGAAGCCATGACGCCGAAAGAATGGCACAAACCCCTTTTTGAACATGCTCATAGCCTAGGACTTACAATTTTTTCTTCTCCTTTTGATCTTGAGGCCGTTGACTTCCTTGAAACCCTGAATGCCCCTGCATATAAGATTGCATCTTTTGAATTGGTGGACCTTGCCTTGGTGAAAAAAGCTGCTTCAACAGCCAAACCGTTAATTATGTCAACAGGTCTAGCCTCTAGGGAAGATATTGAAGATGCCGTCACGGCAGCGCAAGAAGGTGGCGCAACACAAATAGCCTTGCTGCACTGTGTTAGCGCATACCCGACCCCCCCAGAGGACGCCAACCTGCGAACGATAAAGTTGCTAGCCGATACTTTTGGCGTTCCCACGGGCCTTTCAGATCACACCCTTACAGAGGCGGTGCCTGTCGCTGCATCTGCGCTCGGGGCCCAGATTATTGAAAAGCACTTCACCCTGAGCCGAGAAGAAGGTGGTGCAGACGCAGCCTTTTCACTAGAGCCTGATGAATTCAAGCGCATGGCTGACGCTGTGCGCATCGCGCACTCAGCTTTAGGGACTGCACAACTTGGTACAATTGCAGCTGAAAAAGACTCTCTGAAAGGCAGACGATCCCTGTACTTCAATAAGAGTCTAAGTGCAGGTCACAAAATCGAAGAAGGAGATATCGTTTCCGTTCGTCCGGGCCTGGGGCTTAAACCAAAACACTTGGATAGCCTTATGGGCAAGCCTCTTGCCCATGCTGTTGAACGCGGGCAAGCCATCCAATGGGACGATTTCGATAACTAGGAAGGTAGATTAAGTCGCTCTGCGATCCGCTTTGCCGACCGCTCTACCGCCTGCGACCAGTCATATGCCTCGTCGCTGAGCACAATTTCAGCATCTTTTGCAAATGAGACCTTGGATTCCTTGTTGCCAAAACGCCACCAGTGATCATGCGTACCCATCACAACGGTACTAACACCAATAGCAATCGCAAACTGTGCCGGGGCACTGGCCACTGACAAAACAAGATCACAATTATTCATAATTGCAAGGTTGGCTTCGATATCATTTTTTAAATCGACATCCTCGAAACTGATTATGTCGACACCATACTTTTCTTTGATCAACCTGATGTCTTCTTCTGCATCCGCGTATTGTAGATTCACAAAGTCAACATGCTCAGCCAAATCCATAAGAGGCTTAAAGTTCGCCACCTCAGGATAATAACGCCTTCTTACGCCAGACACATTACCACTACGCCAAGCGATACCAACTCTTGGCTTGGCTGAGACAGACGCCAGTCTATCTTTAAATTCTGCATCGCGTTCTGGATCAGGCGTAAGAAAGCCCTCCGGATGCGGCTTGATATCTTCAGGCTTCAGCCAATCATACCTAGCGGCAGACGCCAATTGAGCCGCATAGTCAACATGAAGCTCGCCATCGCGCATCGCAAACTCTGCTTCAGGGAAACTTCTGTATCGGTACCCGCTTTGGATCTTGTCTACAGCCGTACAAACGAGCGCATTGGGAAAACGCCTTTTATAAAGTGGCACAAGCCGGGTTGCGCACCCAATAACCAGTTTTTCTGCACGCTCATACAGAAATGGCAGGAAATTGCCAAACATCACTTCATCGCCGATGCCTTGCTCGGAAGCTACAAGTAACGTTTTCCCAGTCAAGTCGCGCCCGCCCCAATCCGGCAATTTATGGGTATATGTCTGTACCTGTAAATATGACCGCCTCGTATCCAAGCGGTAATCATAGTGCTCCCAGGCTTCTTTCATTTCACCCAAACAGAAACAAATCATTGCAAGCCCAAGGTGCGGCTCTGGGGCATCTGGCGCCGCCTTGATAGCGGCACGATCAAACTCCATCGCGCGCTCATTCTGATTTTGGTTCACAAGTGACTGAGCCATGTTGCTCAGGAAATTGACATTCTCCGGGTCCAGGCGAAGGGCTTCTTCAAAAAATACGTTCCCACTCCCCTCGCCATCCCGCAGGTTCACACTTACAGCCAAAATATTCCAGAGACCTGCATGTTCCGGAAATTTCGAAAGAGCAACCTTACATAGATCGATCGCCTCATCATACCGTTCCGCGGATTTGTATGCTGATGCCACATTTACAAAATGGTTGGCATGGTCTTGATCGAGCGAAAGCAGGATATTCCCAATCTTGATGGCAATATCAAACATCTGCATTTCGTTGGCCAACTGAAGCATAATGGAAACGATCTCTGCGCTGGGAGCATGATGCTGCATAGCTTTTTCCAGAACGCCGATCGCTTGCTCTCGCACACCCAACTGAACCAAGCTATGAGACAACAATGTCAGAAGATTCAAATCCGAAGGCAACTCATCCCAAGCAATAAGCAAATGCTTAACCGCACCCGCCCAATCATGCTTTTTATAAGCGCGCCCTCCTGCAGCCAATTCGTTCAATGCTTTGCGAGAAGGCTTTGCCGTAGTCGGCTTCCTATATTCATTCTCCAAATCCTTAAAGACTGCCTCGATATCTGAGGCATTCGTCAGCTGAATTTCTGGATTGAACTTGGTTGCAGTCACGCAGAATTCCCCATGTCATGATGTCTTTGTCAAAGATTATGCATTAATGCCCTCTTTATGCAAGCCGGGCGCCAATGAAATATACTATAGCTATTTCCCCCAAATCTCTTATGATATAAAGAGTTAGTCATAAATTGCGAGTTGGTGGGAGCACAGCACCAAAGCGGTGGGAGGAATGAATGGCGTTAAAGCTTTCTTTAAAACCTGATGAGAGACTGGTTATAAATGGCGCAGTAATTGCAAATGCCGATAGGCGTACAACATTGATCGTTCACAATAAGGCTTCGATCTTACGAGAGAAGGATATCCTTCAAGAGGAAGATATCAATACACCAGCAAAGCGGATCTATTTCCCGATCATGTTGATGTATATGGATCAAGGTCAGGTAGACAAATACTATGAAGAATTTGTTCTTAGAATGACCGAGTTTATGAACGCAATCAGTACGCCAGACGCTGTTGAATTGTGTGTCTCTATAAGCCGGGATGTAATGGATAGAAATTATTATCGCGCCCTGATGAACTGTAAGAAATTGGTTTCATTCGAGGCAACAAGGCTTGGGGGAGCATGAGAGAGGTAGTTACGGGAAAGTAAATGTCATATCAAGCGTACCAAAAAGCTCAACAATCCGCGGATAGCCCCAGCCAGGTTGAATATCGCCTGTTTGCAGAGGTCACTAACGCCCTTATGAAGGCAAAAGATCGCGGCATCCGCGACAAAGGAATGGTCGAGGCCCTCGACTGGAACCGTCGCATGTGGTCAGTACTCTCTTCTGATTGCGGTACAGAGGGCAACGCGCTTCCAGCTCAACTGCGTGCAGGTATTATCTCCCTTTCTATTTGGGTCTCAAAACACTCCTCCGCTGTAATGCGTGGAGAAGAAGATATAGAAGACCTAATCAACATCAATCGCACCATCATGGAAGGCCTTGCCGATCAAGCCAAGCTGCAACAAAAACAACAAACCGAACAGCAAACAGCCCAAGCCGACACGCAAAAGCCTTTCGATTCCCAACTCTAGGCAATTTTTACCCCACACACCCGGTAAATATTGCCGGATCTTTGGGTCATTTTTTCCCATGCGGCACATTTTTCCCAGCAGAAAACCAAGCGCCCACCCAACAAAGCCCCTCGAGAAAACATATTTTATTGTTTAAAATCAATAGCATAATATATTTTCAGAAAATTTTATAAAAATTGGCACACCTGATGCTTCTATTGTTTTCGAAAGCAAAAGGCTTTCATGAGCAAAAAGCTCAAACGACATCTCAGAATGGAGAAACAAAATGTCTTTTTCTGTAAACACCAATGCTGGTGCATTTGCTGCTCTGCAAAACCTCAACACTACAACTAACATGCTGAACAAAACTCAGACCCAAATTAACACGGGTTTGAAAGTTTCGTCTGCAAAAGACAACGCTGCTGTTTTCGCCATCGCGCAAAAACTTCGTGGCGACGTTTCTGGTTTGAACGCCGTTAAGTCCTCCCTGGACCGCGCGATGTCTACCATTGACGTTGCAGTAGCTGCTGGTGAAGCAGTATCCGACCTTCTCATCGAAATGAAAGAGAAGGCTGTGTCTGCAAAAGACTCCGGTCTCGACACTGCCAGCCGTACTGCCCTGAACGACGAATTCGTTGAACTTCGCGATCAGATCACTTCCATCGTAGACAACGCTGAATTCAACGGCACAAACGCCGTGAAGAACAGTGGTTCTGCGATCGTGGCTCTTACTAACGACGATGGCTCCAACACGATTACGATTGCAGCACAAGACCTGTCTCTTGCTGGTACAAACGTAGACGTTACAGCTACTACTGCCATCGATACAGCAACAAACGCAGCAGCTGCAGTTACTGCAATTGATACCTCAATCGATGCGGTGAACACGTCTCTGTCTGCACTTGGTGCAGGCGCGAAGCGTCTTGAACTGCAGAAAGAGTTCGTTGGTAAGCTTTCTGACACCATCGAAGTCGGTATCGGTAACCTCGTTGATGCAGATCTGGCCAAAGAATCTGCGAACTTGCAAGCACTGCAAGTTAAGCAGCAACTTGGCCTGCAAGCCCTGTCGATTGCCAACCAGGCTCCTTCGACAGTACTTGGACTCTTCAGGTAAATAGGGTTAATGGGCGGGCTGTCTTTCGGCACCCAAAAGGCCCGCCCATTACCTTGACCTAGAGTGATTTGATCAAAGAAGAAATGCTTTAGCATTGATTCAGGAGTGGACCGATGACAGAGATTGGAAAAATAAGCAGTAGTGCCCAGGTCGTTGACCTGTCTGGCGCCAAGCCTGCTAAGCCAGCCTCAAATGACGTCGACCGCT
>JABXIV010000144.1 GCA_013372925.1 Alphaproteobacteria bacterium | reverse complement strand
TCACTACCGTTTCGTACAGCAGGGTGTCCCGTCGGTGTTTTTGGTAACCGGTTGGGGTGAAACGGCTGACGGCCAAGACGGTGGCGCGATCTTCCGGGAATTCTTGGGAAAAACCTACCACAAACCTCATGACTCGCTGGACCAGTCGATCAACTACCAAGCCGGTGCGAAATTCGCTTACGTGAACTGGCTCATTCTGGACGCGGTTGCGAATGGTGATGAACGCCCGACTTGGAATGAAGGTGATTTCTTTGGCCGTGCATTTGGTGGCCTTGGTGCCGATCTGGATACGGCGCGGTAATCACTGATTGAAACTCAGACACGGATAGACGCGGTGCTTTGGTGCCGCGTTTTCCTTTTGTGGGCCGAATTATGGTTTGTATGGTGCCATGCCCTGGTTAGCCAACGCATCAGCCCGTTCGTTGCCGGGATCACCGGCGTGGCCCTTCACCCAGAACCACTTGATATCATGCCGTTTGGTGGCTTCATCAAGCGCTTGCCACAAATCGGCATTCTTCACGGGCTTTTTGGCCGAGTTTTTCCAGCCTTTGGTTTTCCAGCCATGGATCCACTGGGTGATGCCATTACGCACATAGGTACTGTCCGTATGCAGATGAACTTCGCATGAGCGCTTCAATAGCTTCAGCGCCTCAATGGCTGCAGTCAATTCCATGCGGTTGTTGGTTGTCTCGAGTTCGCCGCCGTAGATTTCTTTTTCATGGTCGCCATACAACAGCAACGCGCCCCATCCGCCTGGGCCCGGATTTCCTGAACATGCGCCGTCTGTATAGATATCAACCACATTCTTTCTAGACGACATATTGTGCAGCATCCTTGATTTGCTGGTGGAATTTAAGCCGCTTCAGATAATCAAGCGGGTTTTTAGGCGTGACGACAGCCCCCTCAACCGGGTTCAACCAGTCATACAGGCGGGTAAGCAGGAACCGCATAGCGGCGCCCCGACACAGAAGCGGCAAGGCGGTAATTTCTGCGGCAGAGATCGGACGGTGCGCGTCATACATCTCAACAAGGCGTTTGGCGTGGGCTGGCATGAAGTTGTGGTCTTGATCAAAGCACCAGGCATTGATGCAGACGGCCAGATCGTATGCCAGCATGTCAGTGCAGCCAAAATAGAAGTCAATCACGCCGGTAATGCTGTTGCCCGTAAAAAGCACGTTGTCAGGGAACAGATCTGCATGAATGGTGCCCGAAGGCAGGCCCTGTGGCCAGTTTTCACTCAGTGAGGCAATTTCTTGGGTGATTTCACTGGCTAGGCCCGGCGCAACTTCATCAGCGCGGTTCTGTGTTTTCTTGGCTAAGGATTTCCATCCATCAAGGGAGAGATCATTGGCACGGCTTTCCGTAAAACTTTGCCCCGCTTTATGCATCTCCGCCAACATGGCGCCGAGCGCCGCACACTGCATTTCAGTGGGGTAATCAACGCTAACGCCTGATAGGAAACTGATCAGACATGCGGGCTTTCCTGCAAGTTTTTGCAGGGCTTTTCCTGTTTTGTCCCTGATCGGCAGGGGCGAAGGAATGCCGTTCGCTTCAAGATGTTCCATCAAATTCAGGAAATAGGGTAATTCCTCGGGGTTGGCGCGCTTTTCATAGAGCGTCAGGATGTAACGGCTCTTGGTCGTCTCCAGAAGGTAGTTGGAGTTCTCTACCCCTTCTGCAATGCCTTTGAAGCTCACTGCCTCGCCAACATCATAGTTAGCAAGGAAAGCGTTCAGTGTTTGGTCATCAACTTTGGTATAGACGGCCATCAGGCAACGTCCTTCAGGATCGGCGGAACCTTGAAGACCACATTTTCTTCTGCGGTGGTTACCAGTTCAAGCTTGGCATCATAGTGGCCCTTCAGCGCTTCAATAACTTCTTCAACCAGCACCTCAGGGGCGCTTGCGCCAGCAGAAATGCCCACGGCTTTGGCCCCGTCCAGCCAATCCCAGTCCAACTCCACCGCCCGGCGGACAAGTTTGGCTGGGCATCCTGATTTTTCGCTTACCTCAACCAGCCGCATGCTGTTGGAACTATTGTATGCGCCGATCACGATCATGCGGTCAGCTTGCTTTGCCACTTCTTTCACAGCAATCTGGCGATTGGTTGTAGCGTAGCAAATGTCTTCCTTGTTGGGTTGATCCAGGCTTGGAAAGCGCTTCATCAGCGCTGCAACAATATCGGCCGTATCATCAACTGACAGTGTGGTCTGTGTTACGAACGCCAGCTTTTCAGGGTCTTGTGGTTCGAAGCCTGCAACATCCTCGACCGTTTCTATTAGTGTTGCCGAGCCTTCCGGTACTTGGCCCATCGTACCGATTACTTCAGGGTGGCCTGCGTGCCCGATCATCAGGATCTCGCGGCCATGCATCATGTGCCGTTCTACCTGCCTGTGAACCTTGGATACAAGCGGGCAGGTAGCATCCACATATACCATGTTCCGGCGTTCTGCTTCTGCGGGCACTGACTTGGGTACGCCGTGGGCTGAGAAAACGACAGGCATATCAGTTGGCACTTCATCCAGTTCATCGACAAAGACAGCGCCCTTTGCCTCAAGCCCTTCAACAACATACCGGTTGTGGACGATCTCGTGGCGAACATAAACGGGTGCGCCGAACTTCTTGATTGCGAGTTCAACGATTTTGATGGCGCGGTCCACTCCCGCGCAAAATCCGCGGGGATTGGCCAGAAGAATTCGCAAGCTGTTGTTTTCCGGCATTTTTATGCTTCCTCAGGAACGGGATTGTTTGAACCTAGCTACCGCTCTGTCTGCTAGGCGTCAAGCAAGACCTGCTTTGAAATGAAATTAGTCTCGCTGGTAGTTTGCCACAGTTTGGACACGCTGCGGCGCTAAGCACATCCATCTGTTTGCACCATATCTGCATTGGGGCGATATGGTGGCTTGCTCTTTGGTCGTCTTCTTTTTATGATCGCGGCCAATTTCCGGAACTATCCTGACGTTTGAACTGCGAAGGGAAGTGCCGATACCTGATTTTGAAAGGCTGTTTATGTCTGTTCGTAGTGTTTTGTTGCTCGGTCTTGTGTTTTTTCTGGCGGCTTGCGGTAACAAGAACCCGCTTGAAGTAACGGTGTCTCGTTGTCCTGCTGTTGCTGTTGTAGGCGATGCAGGAACATTGACGCGCTTTAAAGGTGATGGCCGAAATGTTGAGGATGTAGCTTTCACCGCTTCAATCATGGATGTTAGGCTTACTTGCGAAGAAGCGGACGATGTGAAGTCCCGCGTTACTTTCTCCGTTGGCGCGAAGGCAGGTGAAGCCTTCAATGGTGGCAGTGTTACATTGCCTTATTTCATTGTTGTGCTCAAAGACAACAGCCAGATCGTTACCAAGCGTGTGTTTGATGTGACGCTGCAGTTTGACAATAATGGTCATGCAATGTCCAACGAAGTGATTGCCCAGCACATCCCTACCATCGATCAGGCGCGTCGCTATAACTATGAAGTTCTCGTTGGCTTCCAGCTTGCGGCACAGGATGCGGTTTATAATATGGAACGTCGCTAATTTTTTAGCGGAACTGAAAGAAGAACGGCGACCATTCGGTCGCCGTTTTTTTGTTTGTATGGTTGCCTAGAAGGCGGCGCTGAATGACACTTGGATATTCCTGCCGGGCAGGGGCACCTGATCTTTCAGGAAGCTTGTGTGTTGGCGTGCCTCAACATTGCCGATGTTTGTGGCTTTCAAGCCAAGTGAAAGGTTCTTGTTCTGGAAAGGCCGCATGGTTAGGTAGGCATTCCATAGAACATAGTCTTTTGTTGCCAGTTCATGGCCGGAAATGCGGTTTTGGGCTGCGGCATATTCAAGCTCCGTACGCAGCTCAAATAGCTCAGCAGAGGCCTCAACGCCCAGAAGGGCAGAGAAGGGTGGAATGCGCGGCAGGTTGTTGTTGCCGTCGATATTGCTAAGCTTGGCACGAACGAAATCAGCCTGTCCATCAATGTGGAAATCGATGTCGCCGAACGTTTCAGACTTGTATGAACCTGCGTGATATTCGGTCTTGGCTTCAAAACCATACAGCCGTGCATCATGCGCCATGAATTCAAAGACCGGCAAGCCGTCTTCTTCTTCGCCAGTAGCAGCTTCATAGATGAAGTCGTCATAGTCGGTCAGGAAGCCGTTGATCACCAGGCTTATTGGGCCGCTTGTGTAAGAGAAGGTTGCTTCGAACCCGAGTGCTGTCTCTAGGCCAAGGTCGTGGTTTCCACGTTCAAAGGCGTTGGTCGCCAGATGCGGGCCGTTGGAGAATAGCTCTTCAGACGAAGGTGCGCGTTCCGTGCGCGAAACAGAAATACCTAGGAATGCAGCATCAGACAGGTCATAACCCAAGCCGGATGAGAGGCTGATGCCATTAAACTTCCTGCTTACAGCCAGTTCGTCGGATGTGTATTTAGTGTGTTCAAAACGGCCGCCCAGTTCCAGGGAGAAGCGCTGAAGGTTAAATTCTTTCACGCTATAGAGGCCAAATTGGTTTGTGATGGTTGGTGGGACAAATGCCTCGTCCCCGATTGCTGAAAAATCACGACGACGAAGCTGGATACCGGTTGCGCCGTCCCAATTGTCACCGCCTTTTTCGATCAGGTCCAAACGACCTTCCCAACCCTTGTTCTTGAACACTGTACCAATTTCATCGCCTTCGATCTCTGCGTGCTCATAGTCGGCGTATCCGAAACGCAGCTTGGCTTTCTTAAACCAGGCGAAATCCCGGCTCAGTTCACCATGGAGGTCATAGCGGATCTGGTCGAGATCAATGGTTACGCCTTCTTCATGGGCATGATCCTCTTCAGCGGCAGGTTCCTCCTCGCCGTGGCCGTGGCCTCCGGGAACACCATATTGGCTATCAAGCTTCTTGATATTGAAGCCGAGGAAGCCATCAGAAAATACAAGCGAGAGGCCGCCAGAGCCACCAGATGTTTGTGTCGCAGAATTTTCCATGACACCGAAGGCTTCTTCTTCGTGTCCACCTTCGTCTTCGTGGTCATGGTCCTCGCCTTCTTCTTCAGCTTCATGCAGCACTTCAGATTCGGCGTATCCAGGAATTTTATAGTCATCGGTGTCCCGGTACATGAAGTCACCGTGCGCGACCAATGTGCCATTACCCACTTTGGCAATCACGGCATTGATGGCAGCGGTGAATTCGTCACCGTCGTTGACGGTGCCATGCGAATAGCGTGCAGCCCCTTCAAAATTACCCTCAGGCAGGTCTGTCGGGATGCGGCCGTCAAAAACGTTAACGACACCACCTGCGGCAGAACTGCCGTACATCAGCATTGCTGTGCCGCGGAGAATTTCAATGCGTTCGGCTAGCGCCGGTTCAACAGCAGTTGCATGGTCCGGGCTGGTTGATGATGCGTCAATTGCTCCAATGCCAGCATCCAGAACCCTGATGCGATCACCACCCAGCCCGCGAATAATAGGGCGGCTGGCGCCAGGGCCAAAGAAAGTGGATGAAATGCCAGGTTGCCGCTTAAGTGTTTCGCCAAGGGAGCCATCCAGCTGTCGCAGGATTTCATCTTTCCGCATCACTGTTGCGCCCAGAATGGTTTCACCCATTTTCCGGCCTTCGTACGCGCCGGATACCACGATTTCTTCAAGCTGTTCTTCAAGTGGTGGGGCTGCTGCAAACGAGGGTGCTGCTACCCCTACGATTGCGCTGGATGCCAGAAGTGCGGAGATTTTTTTCTTATTCAAAACTGTAAACACGTGTTTCTTCCCTGTTCTAATGGGGTATTCGCCAGCAAAAGGGCCAGCAAGTCATAAAGTGGATTGAACATGCGGGCATGCCCGCTGGGTTACACGTGGTGCGGCGGGGCTCTGATCTGGCCTGCCTTTGGTGTAGGTTTGGCAATAGCAACTGGTAAGGGAAGGGCTTCAAGCCACGCTGGAACAGCCTCAAGCTCAACAGCCGAAGCAGTATCTACATCCAGGTCAGTCGATTTCTTGACGATGGATGCAACAATACAAGGATGACCATTATGCAGGTGATCTGTTTTGCCGTAGGTGGCCGCGTGGGCGGCAGTCAGAAACTGGGCAGACAGAAAGACAAGGGCAAGCAACGCAGCAAGGCGTGCCTTGATGCTCAAGCTCTTTTTATATGGATGATCGGAAGTCACCGAATCCAGTCCCCTCTATATACCTGACTGCGCAGATATTTATGCTACATTATAGCATTTATCAAGCCGAATTGCGATAAGATGCCGGGTTTCATAGGCAAGATGATTGCTTATTACGACAAATATAGAGGTTGCATCATTGCGCGATTGACTCTTTCTGCACCGTCCGGCATATCATCGCCCATCACGTCACGCTGTATGCCTTCAGGTATATCGCAGCGACCGTGCGGGAGAGACTGGCTTCTCTGATGGGTTTGAGAACCAGCGCCGAAGGAGCAACCGCCCCGGAAACTCTCAGGCAAAAGGACCGCACGGCCCATGTGACACTCTGGAAAGCAGCCATGCGCAAGTATGGCTCACCGACGGGGTAAGCTGGCCTGTATTCAGCCGGTCAAATCTCTCAGGTTCCGTGACAGAGGGGGCGCAATTGCCGGACTTGATCCGGTGTCATGCGCGCGCGGAGGCCAGATTTATGAGTGACGAAACCCTTCTTAAGACCCCCCTTTACGATATGCATGTTGCTGCAGGCGGTAAAATGGTGCCGTTCGCTGGTTATGCCATGCCCGTACAATATCCTCTTGGGATAATGAAAGAGCATGAACACTGCCGTGCAAAGGCGGGGCTTTTTGATGTGTCGCACATGGGGCAATGCTTCATTCATGCGAAGGACGGTTCTGATCCTGCTGCGGCACTTGAAAAGATTATGCCTGGCGCGCTTCAAGTGCTGAAGCCGGGCAAGATGCGCTACACACTTCTGTTGAATGATCAAGGCGGCATCGAAGACGATTTGATGGTTACCCGCACGCACGAGCCCGAAGGCACGCTGTACGTGGTTGTGAATGCGGCCTGCAAAGACAAGGATTATGACATCCTTGACGAGAAACTGGGCGATCTGATCACCGTTGAGCCACTTGAAGACCGCGCGCTTATTGCCCTTCAGGGGCCGAAAGCTGAGGAGGCGCTGGCAGCACTTGCGCCTGAGGCTGCAGACCTGGGCTTCATGGAAGCTACAGCGATTACCCTTGAAGGCGTGGTTTGCTGGGTCTCCCGTTCGGGCTATACCGGCGAAGACGGTTATGAGATTTCTGTGCCAGAAAGCGAAGCGGAAGCGCTTTGTAATCGTTTGCTGGCAAATGACGATGTTGAGTGGATTGGCCTCGGTGCACGCGATAGCCTGCGCCTGGAGGTTGGTCTTTGCCTTTCAGGCCATGACTTTGACGCGAGCGTATCGCCAGTGGGCGCAAACGTGACCTTCGCCATTGGCAAGAAGCGTCGTGAAGACGCTGATTTCGTGGGCGCTGACCGTATCCTGAAAGAACTAGCTGAAGGTGCAGAAAACTCCCGCGTTGGCATTTTGCCTGCAGGTCGAGCACCAGCGCGCGAGGGCACTATCGTCGCCGATATGGACGGAAACGAGATTGGTAAAATTACATCTGGTGGCTTTGGTCCCACTTTCGGCGGGCCCGTTGCCATGGGCTATGTGCCAAAAGCATTTACGGAAGTAGGCACCGACGTGCAGCTTCTGATCCGCGGCAAGGCCCATCCGGCCAAGGTTGCCGCAACCCCGTTTGTTGAGCAGCGCTACAAGCGCAAAAAAGTTTCTTAAGCCTGGATT
>JABXIV010000009.1 GCA_013372925.1 Alphaproteobacteria bacterium | reverse complement strand
CTTTTCATGTTCGACAGGATTTGCCGCAGGGCTTCCTGTTGCTCGTGGTCCAGAAAACGGCCGGTGCAGTTTTCGAACTTGTCCCACAACTGTTCATCAGAAAGCGGTGCTGCGATGGTGCCTTTGGCCATGGCCACAGAGTTGTGAAAGCGGCGGCCATCTTTTAAGGTGATGTGCACCTCGGTTGGGAAGTCGCTCGGCAGTTCGTCAATATATTCCTTGCGGATCAATAGCATCAGCGCGCGCACGCCTTCGCGCCCAAGGGCCTCTTCTTCATAGTCTTCCAGCGTGGCGTTCCCCGTAAAAAGGCCCACTGCCAGGCTATATTCCAGGCTGAAACGCGCTTCCATTGGCGTTGTGGGGTTTTCATACATCAGGTTGCGCAGCAGAACTGCGGGTGCCCTGACCAGGATGTCCCGCACGTCACTTGCGGCAAAGCCATGTTCGGCCTGAAGGTCCAGCAGGCCATCAAGCGCGCGGTGGATGCTGCCGCAATTGGGGAAGCGTTTGGTTTTTACCCCATATTTTTCAATATGCAGCGGGCTGCCCACATTCGCGGCATCGAAAGTAACCTTCTGGCCGAACTCATCCTTGTTCGCCATCAGCGCGCGTAGTTCTTCAACATCCGGCCCAACCATCAGCGTGCCCATGCCCTTGTCGCCGTGCAGAGTGTTTTCCCCCGCTGTGATGCCAGCCTCGGCCAACAGTGCGGCTTGCACGGCACCTGAGGCAGCAAGGCCAGCATGCAAGGGTTTTGTCATGGTGCCAAACTGGCTCATGAATCCGCCCGCGAAACTGGTGGAAAGCGAAATGGCGTGGGCGGTGCGCTCCTTGTCCAAGCCCAGAAGGCGGGCGCAGGCAGCAGCACACCCCAGTGTGCCCACCGTTGATGTGGCGTGCCAGCCGCGGCTGCGATGAAACGGGTTCACGCCCTGGCCCACCTTGCCTGTGATCTGCAGGCCAACGATGTACGCATCCAGAAGGCGGGCTGTGGTTGCGCCGCGCTCGTCCGCCAGCGCCAAAAGGGCCGGCACGATTGAGGCCGAAGGGTGCGCCTTGGCCGGATCGAAATCATCGTCGAAGTCAAGAGCGTGGGCGGCGGTGCCATTGACAAGGGCAGCCATGGGCGGTGACAAGCGTTCACTGAAGCCCACAAGTGTGCAGTTCCCTGCGCCCCACGTGGTGGCCACGCTGTGCACTTTTTGGGTCACGTCTTCCCGTGCGCCAGGGATCATCACGGCGATGGTGTCGATGAAGGCATTCTGCGCGCGCTCAAGCGCGGCGGCAGACCAATCGGCTTCCGCTTCGGCGGTCCAGGCTGCGAAGGCGTGGAGTGGGTTTTCGGAAATGGCCGTCATTTGTCCCTTATTGTGTTAAATGGGTTGTGTGTTGGCGTGAATTCGGCAAGGTTTATATATAGTTAATTCGGTGCATCAGATAAAGGCCCCTTGCCGGGGTTTTCATGATGCTGTTCAGGACGTGGGGAAAAAGTGGCGGAAACCCTGGCCCAGAATGATTTTATGACCGTTGAACGCGGCAGCCCGTCTGCCCTTGTGCATCTGCGCGGGGACTGGACGATCGATAATGCTGTCGTGATTGATGAAGCCATGCCCGCTATCGTTGCTGCCTGCGGCGAAGGCGCTGTGGTTGATTGTTCCGGCATCACTGGGATGGACACAACCGGTGCAGTTCTGATTCGGCGCTATCTGGCGCATATCGAAGAAGAAGGGGCAGCGGTTCTAACGGGTGTGCTTGGTGCACACAAAACGCTTCTTGAAGTAATTTCCTGCTGCCCGCCCCCGGCCCAGACAGAACCCGACCACACGCCATGGTATCTGCTGCCTGTTATTCAGGCGGGCGGGGCAACAATATTGGCGTTGCGGTCCACGGCGCGTCTTCTCGGATTTCTGGGGCTTGTGCTTATTCGCCTGTTTGGGGCGCTGTTTGATCCCGGCCGTATTCGCCTTGTGCCTGTGGTGCACCAGCTTGAAGTGGTTGGCCTGCAGTCGATGGGTATTGTGGGGCTGATTTCTTTCCTGATCGGTGCTGTGATGGTGAATCAGGGGGCAATCCAGTTGGCCAAATTCGGTGCCGATATCTTTGTGATTGATATGCTGGGCATTGGCCACCTGCGGGAACTGGGCATCCTTCTGACTGCCATTATCATCGCGGGTCGTTCGGGCAGTGCGTTCACGGCCCAGATTGGCTCGATGGTATTGCATGAAGAAGTGGACGCCATGAAAACTCTGGGTATGGAACCCATTGACGTGCTGGTGCTGCCACGGCTGATGGCGCTTACGCTCAGCTTGCCGCTTCTGACCTTCTATGCCGACGTGGTTGGTATTGCAGGGGGCGCAATGATGGCCTGGATTCAGCTTGATATCACGCCTGCCAACTTCCTGATCTATTTCCGCGAAGTGATCTCCATCGACCACTATTGGGTGGGTATTATCAAGGCGCCTTTCTTTGCAGCGGTTATTGCCACGACTGGCTGTTTCCATGGCTTGCGGGTTCAGGGTAGCGCCGATGCGCTTGGCATGCGTACCACCCGCAGCGTGGTGCAATCGATTTTCCTGGTGATCGTGCTGGATGCCTTGTTCGCCATCTTTTTCACCAGTGTGGGGCTTTAGGGTATGGCGGCGGAAAAGAAACCGGAAATTGTCGTGAGCGTACGCGACCTGAAGACCGCCTTCGGCACCCATGTGGTGCATGACGGGCTGGACCTTGACGTGCGACGCGGCGAAATTCTTGGCGTGGTCGGCGGCTCCGGTACGGGCAAGTCGGTCCTGCTCAAGGCGATCATCGGCCTGATCAAGCCTGCGGCTGGCACCATTGAAATCAATGGCAAGAACCGTGCTGAAATGACGGCAGAAGAAGACCGCCTTTCCCGGCGTGAATGGGGGGTTCTGTTTCAGGATGGCGCGCTCTTTTCTTCCCTAACGGTGGCGCAAAATATCCAGGTGCCGCTCCGGGAACATTTCCATATGTCCCCCAGCCTGATGAAAGATTTGGCGCTTTCAAAGCTGACGATGGCGGGGCTGGAGCTGGAGGCTGCAGCAAAATTCCCGTCGGATCTTTCCGGCGGTATGCGGAAGCGCGCTGCACTCGCGCGTTCGCTGGTGCTTGATCCCGACCTTCTGTTCCTGGATGAGCCAACGGCAGGGCTTGATCCAATCGGTGCAGCCGCATTCGACGGGCTTGTGAAGGAACTGAGCAAGTCCTTGGGGCTGACCGTATTTTTGGTGACACACGATCTCGACACTCTGGTCAGAGTGTGCGACCGTATCGCGGTGCTAGGGGATCAGAAAATACTGATCAATGCGCCGCTTAAAGAAGTGATGGCGTTTGACCATCCATGGGTGCGGGAATATTTCCACGGACCACGGGCGCGTGCAGCAGGCGCAACATAAGGTAGACGAGCAACGGCATATGGAAACACGGGCATCACATATATTGGTTGGCAGCTTTGTTCTAGCGTTCCTTGCCGGCCTGATTGCATTTGCCATCTGGATCGCCAAGGTGGATCTGGATGCCGAATATCAGGATTATGACATCCTGTTCGATGGTTCGGTTTCCGGCCTCTATAAACGCAGCATTGTTTATTATCTGGGTATCCCCGTGGGGGATGTGCGGGACATCACGCTCGCGCCCCACGATTCCGAGAAGGTGCGGGTTCTGGTGCGCCTGAGAAGCGAGGTGCCGGTGAATGAAGGCACCATCGCGCGGCTGGAATTCCAGGGGCTGACAGGTGTTGCCTATATCGAGATCAAAGGCAGCCCACAGGGTGCAGCACGGCTGACGGCCTTGCCGGGGCAGGAACGGCCTGTGATCCAATCGGAAGCATCCGTGTTTCAGGAAGTATTTGAAACGGCGCCAAACCTGATCAATGAAGCGATCCTGACGGTGGGGCGTATCCAGAAACTGCTGGATGATGAAAACCTGAAGAATATGGCGAGCATCCTTGAAAACACCGACCGGGCGACCCGCAACATCGCCGATGGAACGGAAGATATTGATGGCCTGGTGGCTGACGTTCGCACCGTAATGGCGCAGGTGAATGACACCGCAGGCAAGCTGGGCGCACTGGCCGACAGCGGCAACCAGTTCATGCAAGAGGATGCCGACCGGTTGGTGAATGAGGCCGTAGAAACGCTGAAATCCGCCCAAAGGATGATTGACCGGGTGGATGCCCTTGTAGCGGCCAATGAGGATAACGTGACGCAGTTCGTTTCCGGCAGCCTGCCAGAGATTACCCGTATGATCATGGACCTGCGCAGCACAGCCAGAAGCCTGTCGCGCCTTGTGAGCAAGATCGAGCATAACCCTGCGGAGACGCTTTTTGGCCCCAATGAGGGCACCTACGACCTTGAAAGCCGCAAAGTGAAGGAGACAGAGCAGTGAGCCAGGAAAACAAATTCCAGCAGGTTCTCGCAGTGGCTGGCCTGTCGCTTCTTGTGGGGGCGTGTGGGCCGCTTATCTCTTTCGGGGACGACGGGCCTGCCGATACGGTTTATGCGCTCAGGTATGATGGGGGATACCCGGGCACCAACAGCGGCCCTGTTGTTTTTGTGGATGAACCCACAGTGGCCGAAGGGCTAAAGGGTGAAAAGGTTGCCGTGGCGCTGGATGGGAACCAGCTTGTAACGATCGACGGTGTGCGCTGGGCAGCGCCCGTGGCAGACCTTGTTCGCAACTATATCACCCGCGCCCTTGGGCACCAGACTGATGCCCAAATGGTGGGCGACGGTGGGCTTGATATCAAATCGGCATGCCGCCTTGGTGCTAAAATCTGGGCCATGGAATTTGTGCCTGGCGCCAGCGCGCGCGATGATAAGGTGCGTGTTTCCATTGAACTGTCGCTTGTGCGCATGAAGGACAGCATGCTTCTAAGTAAGCCGACGGTCGCCAAAACCGTGACGGTTGGCGGGAAGGGTGATCGGGCCGTAATGGATGCCTTCAATATGGCGATGTCTGACGTTTCCGCAGAAATGGTAAGCTGGTTTCAGGCGAGCTATAGGTCCTGCGCTGAAGGCTAAGCCCTGGCGCGCCTGACCTCCCAGGAACCCCATAAAAATGTTGCGATGCCCGTTGCTGCGATGGCCAGGAATGGGGCGCCCGGTGTGATCTGCTCAAACATCACACCGCCTGCAATTGGCCCCAGCACACGGCCTAATGCAGACATGCCATTCGAAAGGCCCATGGCAGCGCCCTGCCTGTGCCGGTCTGTCCGGCGCGATAACAGGCTGTTCAGGGCTGGGAAGGAGATTGTCAGCCCGCACATCACAAACGGAAAAGTGATCATCGCAACTGTCACTGAAGGCGGCATGAAGATGATGACAGCACATCCAATCATATGAAGCGTTGCCCCCAGCATCAGGGCTTTCAGTTCCCCGATCCGCTTGAACAGTGGTCCGATCGCGAGCGACTGTATGACGGCGATGCCAAGTCCGATGGAACCCATCAGATAACCAACCTGAACCTGCGACCAGTCAAGCAGCTTCATGGTCCAGAACGGCATAATTGAAAAGCTCATGCTTTGGCCAGCTGAGGTGACGACGAACATGGCAAACATGGTTGTTTGTGCGGGCGTTCGCAGGAAATCGGTGAAGGAAGACTTGGATGCTGTCGGGTGTGTTTCTTCTTCAACACTTTTTGTTTCGGGCATGAAACGAAGTGCAAATAGCATAGCCGTCATTGAAAGAAATGAGGCTGTAAGGCCTGGTACAAGTACATGTGAGCCGGGACCCATTTCGCTTAACACCCCGCCAAGAACCGGGCCAACCGCGAAACCAAGGCCGAACACGCCGCCAATCATGCCCATGGCCCGGCCCCGGTTGTTTTCATCTGTCAGGTCTGCCATTGCCGCCATCGCGATGCCAACATTGCCAGCCATTGCGCCAGAAAAAGCGCGGGCAATGAAAAGCATCATCAAGCTGTCGGCGAATGCCAAGACCAGGTAGGACACCATGGCGCCAGCGAAGGTGGCGGCAAGTGCCGGGCGTCTGCCTACACGGTCAGAAAGCCTTCCCCATAGCGGGCCCGAGGCAAAGGCCATCAGGGCATAAATGGAAAACAGTGCCGTGCCCATGGTTTCGGTGCCGCCATATTCTTCCACCAGAAAAGGCAGGATCGGCACGATAATGCCGAAGCCCAGCAGGTCTACGAAAATGGCGAACAATACGGCTGGCATGGCCAAAGTTTCTTTCAGGTTAAAAATACGCCTGTGTGGCAGGCACAAATGGTTCGGTGAAGTGAAGCACAAACATGGTCTGCTGTCAGGTCACGATGTGGCGAAGGAACTGCTTTCTAGTTTGAAAGCGCGTCCACCTTTTCCTTTAGCGCGGCAAGCTGAGCTTGAAGGTCAGCCAGTTCTTTGTCTTTTGTGCGCGGGGTTTCGGTGGTCTCTTCCTGTGCTTCAGGCTTTGGTGGGGGTGTTTGGTGTGCCCCCGAAGTGAAGACTCGCATGCTTTGTTCGAAAAGCGCAAGGTTCTGGCGCGTCAGTTCCTGAAAGATGGGCATGAAGTTCTTGTTGTCCATCTGGTCGCCGCAGGCTGAACGAATCTGTTCCTGATGGCGGGTTAGAACTTCCATGGCACTTTGCAGATAGCTTGGCACCATGGCCTGAAGGCTGTCGCCATAAAGG
>JABXIV010000010.1 GCA_013372925.1 Alphaproteobacteria bacterium | reverse complement strand
GGTATCGGCGTCCTTCTTGTTGTGATGCTTACGCGCAGTTACCTGAGCGGGCTGGAACAACAGACACAACAGGTGCAGGCAACAACACAAGCAGCACCCACGAACCGCATTCTGGTGGCAGCAAAGCCGCTGGGCGCAGGTAAGATCGTGGCGCAGGATGACCTGAAATGGCAGGCATGGCCACAGGAAGCCCTGGCAGATACCTATTTTGTTGCCCCTGCGGGCAAACCTGAAAAGCTGGTTGGCATGGTCGTTCGGGCCCCGATCACAGCGGGTGAGCCCGTCACCAAGGGCGCACTTGTTGCCCAAGGTGAAAAAGGCTTCATGGCGGCTGTCCTCAGCCCCGGTATGCGGGCCGTAACGGTGCGCCTGTCCCCCACATCCAGTATTGGCGGCTTCGTTTTCCCGGGTGACCGCGTTGACGTGATCCTGACCCAGTCGATCGACGTTCAAAACAGTCGGCTTCCTTATGTAGTATCGGAAACTGTATTCCAGAATGTACGCGTTCTGGGGGTTGATCAACGCAGCCCGGCTTCAAACGATGAAGTCAAGATCGCGAAAACGGCTACGCTCGAAGTAACACCCAAGATGGCAGAAAAAGTGGCGATGCTTGAAAAGCTGGGCACACTTTCCCTCAGCCTCAGAAGCCTGGCGGCAGGCAACGATGGCCTCGCTTCTGATCCGGACAGCCCACCTGTGAGCGTGACCCTTACGCACACCGAGGCACCGGAAGTAACCAAATTTCGTGCGGCACTGGACGAAGAAGATAATGGCGCAACGGTTGTTGTACGCCGCGGGTCCATTGCAACTGAAGTCGACCCCAATGGGAAAGACAAGGAGCCAGGCAAATGATCAAGCGTTTTAAACCGGCATGTCAGGGCATTGTTGTCGGCCTGATCATGGCGTCAGCGGGCCTGATGGCCCCGGCCAGCGCCGCGCCCCTTAATGAAACGGCAGGCGCCAGCGTGATGGATTCAAGCGGTGCGAACCTTTCAATCGAGGTTCACAAAGGCACCCTTGTGCGGCTTGCCCGCCCTGCGGAAGAGATTTTCATCGCCAACCCCGAGATTGCCGATGTGCAGGTGAAATCCGCCCGCGTAGTTTATATTTTCGGCAAGGCGCAGGGTGAAACCAGCTTCTATGCCATCGATAAAGACGATCACACCATCTATAGCGCCAATGTGCAGGTTACCCGCAACCTTGGTGCCCTGCGCGGCGCGCTTGAGCGCATGCTTCCAACATCCACCGTGACCGCCACAATGGTTGGCCAGCTTGTAGTTTTGGAAGGCAATGTAGCGGCCCCTGATGAAGCGGCCATGGCTGAACGGCTGGCCAAATCTGTGCTCGCAACCGATCAGGTAATGAACAATATTGCTGTGCTGCAACCAACCCAGGTGAACCTGCGTGTTCGCATCGCCGAGGTTTCCCGCAGCATCGTGAAGCAGCTTGGCATGAACTGGGAAAGCTTCCTTTCAAGCGGCAGTTTCGGCTTTGGCCTCGCCAACGGGCGTGATGTGTCGAACATCATCAAAGACCCGGTAACAGATTTGCCGCTTGAAGTCTTTGGGCGGCCGGAATCCGGCTCCACACTCTTTGGCGACATCACCACAGGCAAGCTGGACCTCAATTACGCCATCGACGCGCTTGACCAGCAGGGCTTCCTGACTGTTCTTGCAGAACCGAACCTGACAGCCCTGACGGGCCAGAGCGCCAATTTCCTTGCAGGTGGCGAATTCCCGATCCCGGTTCCAAGCCGTGACGGCATCGCCATTGAATATCGCGAGTTTGGCGTGAAACTGGATTTCACCCCAACTGTGCTGAACTCAGGCCGCATTTCCATGCATGTGCGCCCGGAAGTAAGCGACCTTTCAAGCGCAGGTGCGATCCGCGTTGAAGGCATCAGCATTCCATCCATCAGCACCCGCCGCGCGGAAACCACCGTGGAGCTTGGCAGCGGGCAATCCTTCGCGATTGCAGGGCTGCTGCAGAATGATGTGGTGCAGGATGCAGACAAGATCCCGGGCCTTGGCGACATTCCGATCCTTGGAGCGCTGTTCCGTTCGGAATCCTTCCGCCGGGACGAAACCGAACTGTTGATCGTGGTAACGCCCTATGTGGTGCGCCCGGTATCTGATCGCCAGCTTGTGCTGCCGACAGACCGCTACGTTGCGCCAAGCGATATGGACCGCTTCCTGAAGGGTCGTCAGTGGGTACCACAACCCCCGAACCAGGCAGCAAACAAAGACAAGCAGACAGGAGCCTCGCTGAAGAAGCGCGCCGGCTTCCAGCTTGACTAGAAAAAGCAGCAAAGGAACAGGACCATGACATATCAGGCAACCATACTGAAAACGGCATTCCTTGGCCTTAGCCTGCTTGGGCTTGCCGCCTGCCAGCACACCGATGTTGCAGCCCCTTCCCCGCTTGAAGCCACCATGCGCAATACGGTGCAGATGGTTAGGCTTCCGTTTGAGATCAAAGCGGAAGACGACGGCACAGACACACCGTCTGCACAGACGCTGGCGTCGCTCAATATGTTTCTTGCCACCACAGAAGCTGGTTATGGCGATGTGTTGATGTTGGATAGCGAGAGCGCCTCGCCTGACCGCATCAGCGCCATCCAGGCCTTCATCAAGGCCCGTGGCCTTACCTATGGCGGCACGGCAAAGCTGGGCAGTAAGCCCGCGGAAGGCAGCGTGATGCTGTATCTGGAGCGCTATGTGGTCACCACGCCGAACTGCGGCGAATGGGCGGCAGAAACCTCCAACAATGAGCGCAACAACCCCAGCAGCTTCTATGGATGCTCCACTGCGGCCAATCTGGGCCTGATGGTGGCCAACCCGCGCGATCTTGTGGCCGGGCAGAACGGCGGCAACTCGACAAGCACGGCCGTTGGCGCAATTGCAGGTTCCGCACCAGCACAATCGGCCACACCTCCCGGCAACATGACCATCTCGTTGGACGGCATGCAAATGTCGGCCCCTATGCCATCCATGCCGTCCAGCGGCGGCAGCAAATAAGGAGGGCGGAGATGAATATGTCAGCGAAAGTTGAAGCACGCGAACCCTTTGCAGCCTATGTCTCTGATGACGTAACCCTGCAAACCCTGTCGCCCATCGTTGGGAAACTGGGCTGGAACCAGGACATGGTCTTCTCAGGTGGCATTGCGCAGGCTGTAAGGGCCCTGGGCGCCATGGCCTGCCCTGAATTCCTTGTGGTGGACCTTTCCGGCAGCGCAGACCCGCGCGCCGACATGCAGGCGCTCGCAGACGTGGCCGAAGAAGGCACGTTGGTGCTGACGCTTGGCGACGTGAATGACGTAACGCTTTACCGCGATCTGATCCACGCAGGGGTTTTCGATTATCTGGTGAAGCCCGTAACGCCTGAACTGCTGCAGAACGCCCTGCTGGCGGCACAGGAAGCCGCCATGGCCGTTGAAGACGCGCCGGAACAGAAGGCTGAAACCGAAACCCGCCAAATTGTATGCCTGGGCATTCGGGGTGGGCTTGGCACAAGCTCGGTTGTTTCCAACCTTGCGTGGTTGATGGCTGAAAAAGGCGAACCTACAGCCATTCTGGACCTTGACCTGTATTTCGGCACGTCCGCCATGCAGTTTGATCTGGAGCCGGGCCGCGGCCTTTCCGACGCGCTTGATAACCCGCACCGGGTTGATGGCCTGTTCCTTGAGCGTGCCGTGGTGAAGCCACACGAAAACCTTTCCATTCTGGCCGCAGAAGCCCCCGTTGGCGCGCTGCGTGATCCGGCTGAAGGCGCGCTTGAACAACTTGTGACTGCCCTAAGCGAGAATTACCACAATGTACTTGTGGATGTGCCGCGCCAGATGCTTGGCCACCATGCCGATGTGCTGCTGGCCGCAACAGACATCATTCTGGTGACAGATTTCTCGCTGGCTGCGGCACGCGACTGCATTCGCATGATCGCCCACATCAAACAGGCAGCCCCGCGCGCCCAGATCCACATTGTGGCAGAAAAAGTGGGCATGGTGCCGAACGAGGTTGAGGAAAAGGATTTCGAAAATTCAATCGAGCATTCGATTGATGTGAAAATCCCGTTCGATGCGAAAACGGCCATGGCAGCTTCCCAACAGGGCAAGGTGATTGTGGACGCCATGCCAAACAGCAAAACAGCCGCCGCCTTCAAGGAACTGATGGGCCTTGTGGCAGCGGGCGATGTGGAAGAGGAAAAAACCTCTTCATGGTTGGGTAAATTGTTAAAGAAATAGCGGTTTATTGAATGGGGCACCCATGGTGCCTTCGGGAAAAACAGCAGGACTTTGATAGCGGTATGAAATCGCCAGCATTTGGTAAAAAAAGACAGGGTCTCAAGCGCGGCGGCGGCTTTGGCAAAAGCACGAATGCTTTCGCTTCCCCCTCCCCTGCGGCACCAAGTGCAGGCCCAAGCGCTATAATTGATACCCTTGAGCCCCAAACCGCACCGCCACCAATCACCGACGCCGGCAGCGTAAGCGCTGTTGAAATGCTGGCATCGCTTGGCGAAGCCCAGTTGGCGGACCATTTCACGGCTGACGAACTGCGCATGTCCTCAAAAGGCGAGGTCACAAAAAAGCTGGCCGCCCTTGTTGAACAGCTTATGCGCGCTGAAGAAGCCACGCTGTCTGATCAGGAACAGAAAGACCTTGTTACCTACCTGCTGAATGAAGCCGAGGCCAATATTGGCCCAATCGGCGAAACAACGCCATCAGCACCAAAAGCGAAAGACGCCAACAAGCAAACCCTGTTTGAGGCAAAAACCCGCGTTCAGGCGCTGTTGATGGAACATATCGACCCGGCAGCCGCAGCCGAACTGCCGCGCCCGGAACTTGCCGAACAGGTTGGCGAAGTGGTGGGCGAACTGTTGGTGCAGGAAAAGATCAACCTGAACCTTTCAGAACAGCGCGACCTTGTCACCCTGCTTCTGGATGACATGCTCGGCCTTGGCCCGCTGGAGCCCCTGCTGGCTGACGACACTATTTCAGACATCATGGTGAACGGCCCCAATCAGGTTTATGTGGAACAAAAAGGCCGACTGACACTGACCGACGTTCATTTCCGCGACAACCAGCACCTGATGAATATCGCCCAGCGGATCGTAACCGCCGTGGGCCGCCGGGTGGACGAAACATCGCCGATTTGTGACGCCCGCCTTGCCGACGGCAGCCGTGTGAACGTTATCGCACCGCCACTGGCCATCGATGGCGCGTCCATCTCGATCCGGAAGTTTACCAAAGACAAGATCACGCTCGACAAGATGCTTGAGTTCGGTTCGATTACCGCGCCGCTTGCAAAACTGCTGAAGATCGCGGGCGCATGCCGGTTGAATATCCTGATTTCCGGCGGTACGGGCTCTGGTAAAACCACCATGCTCAACGCCCTCAGCCGTATGGTAGACAAGGGCGAACGCGTGGTGACGATTGAGGATGCGGCAGAGCTGCAACTGCAACAGCCACACGTGGTGCGCCTTGAAACTCGCCCGCCGAACCTTGAAGGCCAGGGCGAAGTAACGATGCGTGATCTGGTGAAAAACGCCCTCCGTATGCGGCCAGACCGCATCATCCTGGGTGAGATCCGTGGCGGCGAGGCAATCGATATGCTTCAGGCCATGAACACGGGCCACGATGGATCAATGGGCACAATCCACGCCAACCGTCCGCGCGAGGCCCTGACCCGCCTTGAAAACATGGTGAATATGGCTGGCCTGCATTTGCCTGCCAAAGCCATCCGCGAACAGATCGCAGGCTCGCTTGACATGATCGTGCAGGTGCAGCGCATGCGCGATGGCGGCCGCCGCACCACCCACGTGACCGAAGTGGTGGGCATGGAAGGCGACGTGATCACCACGCAAGACCTGTTCAAGTTCGAGTTTACCGGTGAAGACGAAAGCGGCCGCCTTGTTGGCCATTTCCATTCAACCGGCGTGCGGCCACACTTCCTGACGAAAGCGGAATATTTCGGCCTCGACCGCGCGCTGATGGAGGCAATGAACGGATAAGCCATGCAAGACGCCAACCTGAATATCATTCTTCTGGCCGGAGGCCTTACGGCGATTATCCTGATCGTGCTGATGATCTTCCTTGCAAGCACCCTGAACAAGGGGCGCAAGGAAACACGGGCCCGGCTGGAACAGTTCAAAGCCCGGTTTGATGAGAAAACCAAGCTGAAGGGTGAGCAGGCGCGGTCTATCCGGAAACGTCAGTCAGAGGTCGGCCTTGCCGGCATGGTGGCCGAACTGGTGCCCCAGCAAGACCAGATCCAGAAGCGGCTTCTTCAGGCCGGGCTGTCGATTGCGCTTTCGCGGTATGCCTATATCTCGCTTGGTGTGGCGCTGGGTGTGATGATTTTCGGCCTGATCTTCGGTTTTGGTGCCTTTCTTTCCATCGCGCTGGGCATCATCTGCGGCTTCGGCCTGCCCCATGTGTGGGTTTCAAGCCGCATCAACAATCGCAAGGAACGCTTCACCAAACAATTCCCCGAAGCGATGGACCTGATGGTCCGCGGCCTGAAATCAGGCCTGCCGGTGAATGAATGTATCGCCAACGTTGGCAAGGAAATGAGCGCGCCAACCGGCGAAGAATTCAGGAAAATCACCGATGCCATGCGCCTCGGCAAGCAGCTTGAGGAAGCGCTTTGGGAAGCAGCTGACAGGCTTGATACACCCGATTTCAAGTTCTTCGTGATTTCCCTTGTGGTTCAGCGCGAAACGGGCGGCAACCTGGGTGAAACGCTTGGTAACCTGGCGAACATCCTGCGCAGCCGCCAGGCCATGAAACTGAAAGTGGCCGCCCTGTCGTCTGAAGCCAAGGCAAGCGCCTGGATCGTTGGCCTGCTACCGTTCATCATGCTCGGGATCATCATGGCGATGAATTATGACTATGGCATCATCCTGTTCACACACCCCACGGCCATTGTGGTGGGCCTGGGGGCCCTGATGTGGATGGCATTCGGCATCTTTGTCATGACAAGAATGATCAAGTTCGAGGTATAGCGCTATGCAAGGGATAGAAGACACACTCGGTATCGCAGTTGTTGACCTTCTGGCCATCGCCGCTGGCGTTGTCGCCTTTCTGGTGATGTACGCCATCTATCAGGCAGCACTGGTGAAAGACCCTATGAAAGGGCGCGTAAAATCCCTGCAAAGCCGCCGTGACGCGCTGAAGGCAGGCCTGATGACAACATCGAAGCGCCGCTCTCCCGTCAAGAAAGTGGATGGCGTGGGGGCCATGCGCAAGCTTGCCGACAAATTGCAGCTTCTGCAGAAAGAACAAACCGCCAAGATTTCCATGCAGTTGACCCAGGCCGGTATCCGTTCAAGCGATGCGCTGGTTATCTTTCAGGTTGCGCGCCTGACCATGCCGCTGATCATGGGCCTTGTTGCCGTGGCGCTTTTTTACGGCATGGGGATCATGCCGAACCAGGCCAACATGTATCCTGTATTTTCCATGGCGGCAGTGCTGCTGGGCTTTAAACTGCCGGATATCTATGTGGCCAACCTCAAGGCCAAGCGCACAGATGCCATCAGAAAATCACTACCGGACGCCCTTGACCTCCTGGTTGTGTGCGCGGAAGCGGGCTTAACGCTTGATAGCGCACTCAACCGTGTTGCCAAGGAGCTCGGTCGCGCGTCACCGGAACTCTCGGACGAGTTTTCCCTGACCGCGATCGAGCTTGGTTTCCTCCCAGAGCGCAGGCAGGCACTTCTGAACCTGTCAGAGCGCGTTGACCTGCCAGCCCTGCGGGGCGTGGTAACAACACTGGTGCAAAGCGAGCGTTACGGCACGCCGCTTGCGACCAGCCTGCGCGTTCTGTCAGCCGAATTCAGGAACGAGCGCCTGATGAAAGCGGAAGAGAAAGCAGCCCGCCTGCCAGCCACCCTGACAGTGCCACTGATCCTGTTCATTCTGCCCACGCTGTTCGTCGTGCTTTTGGGGCCAGCCGCCTGCAAAGTGGCCGATAACTTCATCGGCAAAACATAAGCAAAAATCTGGGCAACCGGGCATAGCCCGAATCAGCAGTCAGCGAATTTTTCACCTCAATCTGCGCGGGTTGGACGCAACCGGTCCTTGCTACAAAAGTGTATCAAATTGCGGCAGGTCGCCCCAAAAACGGCCTAAAAGCAAGGATTTGCAAGATTTGAAGCAGACAAGCATTGACCCAGCGGCCGATATTTGGTTTCTTAGGAGGTGCGAGAGGGCGCGACTCGACTGCGCCCACTCCTATTACGGTTGCGTGACTGCAGCCGTACTATCCTCGCTGTCGTGACTCGGGCCGGGTTTTTACCCGGCCATTTTTTTTGCCCAAACGCCAGGTAAGCACCGCTTCTGGCAGTCGCCACAAGCTGTACGCATATCATCAAGCTAGATTACAGTTACTCAGGAATACCCCAACTACTCCCCTTGGGTTGTCGCAGTTAAAATGTGAAATGTGACAACAATCAGGCGCACCGCTCAAAAAAATCACAACTTGGTCATGGGCTTTCCGGCTTGGCGAAACCCGGCGCATCTTCTATAGTTAGAAAATTGATATTTTTAGCGCGATATAATCGAGGTTTCCGATGAGCTTCCCTCCCACCCTGAAACAGCTTCGCTATCTGGTGGCCCTGCACCGAACCAACCATTTCGGTAAGGCAGCGGAAGCCTGTCATGTCACGCAGTCCACTTTGTCGGCAGGGCTACAGGAACTGGAAAGCCTGCTGGGGACACAGCTAGTGGAACGCACTAAACGATCTGTGATGTTTACGGCCCTTGGGGAAGAGATTGTGCGCCGCGCACAAACAATCCTGAATGATGTGGACGACCTGACAGACCTTGCAACAGCATCGAAGGACCCGTTGAAAGGGATTGTGCGCATGGGCGTTATCCCCACGATTGCGCCCTTCCTTCTGCCTAAAATCATGCCCTCGATCCGCGACAAGATGCCGGAACTGGAACTCCACCTGCGGGAGGACAAGTCAGCCGAGCTGTGTGAACTGGTGCGTGTTGGCGAACTGGATCTGGTACTGTATGCGCTGCCCTTCGCCTGTGGCGACGTGGAAGAAATGCCCTTGTTCCATGATCCTTTCTTTGTGGCCTTCCCGCCCGGCGAAGCCCCGAAGGACGGCATTTCCTCGACAGAACTGGATGAAGACCGCCTGATGCTTCTGGAAGAAGGCCACTGCCTGCGGGATCATGCGCTGGCGGCCTGCCAGCTTCTGGGCCGGGGTGCCCGGCGCGAAATGGCAGGCACAAGCCTGAACACCATCCTGCAAATGGTTGCGGCAGGCCACGGTATCACCCTGATGCCCGGTATGGCGGTTGATGCAGGCCTTTTGGAAGGCACAGGTGTGGAAGTGCTGCCCTTCAAGGACATTGTGCCCACCCGTACCATCGGCCTTATCTGGCGCAAAACCAACCCCCGCGCCCCGACATTCAGGGCGCTGGGTGAAGTAATCAAGGATGTTATGAGCTAGGAAGCCTCAGTCTGATCCGTGTCAGGCTTCTCGGTTTCATTCGCGGTTTTGGGCGCTTTGTTTTCTGGCCTCATAGCTTCCGCCTGCGCAAGAGTTCGCCAGAACGCCAATGCCTCCCCAGCCTTGCCACCCGAAGCATACTCTTCCCGCGAGACATGGCCTTTTTGCCAATAATAAACATGCACGCCATCAATCTTGCCATTGCCATATTCTGGATGATCAAACGAAGACTGGTTCTGCAAAACCAGAATACCACGCCCCTGGCTGCGATACAGCTCGGTGAAATCTCCGTCGATCTTGCTACAGGGTTCCAGAAACGGGCGCTGCCTTTCAAGTGCTTCCTCTTTGCTGGCTGCAAAGAGATAGCCGTTCTCAAAAACGTGGGCCTTCTTGTCGTAAAATGTGTCCAGTGCCTCAAGCACCTGACCTTCGTTCAGCATATGGATCATTCTATCCATGCATGCCTGCAGCATGGGCTCAACTTTTTGGCCCGTCATAAAATACCCCCTGTGGTTGTCGCTGCTTTAAGGACAACCCAGAAGGTCATTCCCCTCCGTGCAAGTATAAAAAAGTGATAATAAAAAAGCCGCCCGAAGACACTTCCGCGGGCGGCAGGGGACACTGCCTCGGCTGAAATGTTTTGGGGGGCTTCCAGCCGAGGCGTGCGAGGAATAGGGGCAACCGGCAGTGCACCTGTTGGGGGGGTAGGGGGGGGAAAGCTGCCCTGCCGATCACTTGATACTGATATGAGGTTTTACGCAGAAAATTGCCAATGGATTGGTTTGGCTACAGTAATCGTAAAAAACGATTATTTAGCGTATCTATAGACATACTCTTCGATAACGCCGCCGCGGATATCCGATTGGAAGCTATCCTCGCCCACAGGCTCAAACCCGGCTTTTTCAAGCACACGGGCTGATGCGGGATGATCTTTCATCACACGGGCATAAAGCCCCTCTTCCGGCAAGGAAAGATATTGCAAAAATTGTTCAAGCGCACGGGTTGCGATGCCCTTGCCCCAATAGTCCCGCCCCAGCCAATAGCTGACCTCCCGGTTGCCCAGCCGGTCAAAGCTGGCGATATAGCCTGCCACATGGCCTTCATGCAAAATGGTCATGCGAACAGCACCATTCTCCATCGCTTTTTCCTGAAACGATTTATAGTGTTCAACACTTTCATAAACACGCCCAGCACCGGCTTTCCAGCGGGCTTCCGCATCATCCTGGTGGGCAAACAAAACTGGATAATCGGCATCGACCGGCGACGCCAAACACACATCGCCCCGAAGTTCCATGCGCTGGCTTTCAATTTCGCCTTCGCGCGCCATTGACGACCCGGTACCAAGCCCCGCTTTTACAAAGCCCAGCTTTTCAAGCACGCGGCCCGACGCCGGATTGTCCGTGAAATAGTTTGCGATGATTGGGCCGATATGCCTGTCTTCGCGCACCATCTGCACCACCATGCGCGCCACTTTGGTTGCCAGCCCCCGACCGCGTTCGTTCCGGTGCACCGAATAGCCGATTTCAAGTTCATCGCCGCGGAAGAAATAGCCCGCGCAGGCCACCAGGCGGCCATCTTCGAAAAAGCCCCTGTCCTTAAGCTGCCCTTCGGCTTCACCGCTGCGGCGCGTCTGCAGCCGTTCACGCGCCCACTCAAGCGTGCTCGGATAGGGCACAGTGCCCGCATTGCGCGCCAGGGCTTCTTCGTTGAACAGATCGTGAAAGGCTTCCAGATCGTCATCCGGAACCGGCTTAATTTCCAGTGTCATATTATTCGCTGCCAAATGTTGGTGTTTATGAATTTTTGTGGAACTATTTCAGCCACCATGCCGAATTGCAACAGGGAGTTGACCAGTGCTGAAATTTATCGAGGGCAAAAAGCTGTTTATCCCCGTCACGCTCTTGCTGTTTGGCTATGTCTACAGCCAGATCGGTGCCGCTGGCAGCTACGTCGCCGCCCTGCCCGCCCTAATGGTCCCCACCGCACACTTTGCCTTCGTCCTGTTTTTCTTTGCTTTCACGGCCTCAAGTCTTGCGCGGTTGGCACCCGGCAATGGTCCGCGCTTCCTGATGCGGAACCGGCGGTATATCGGCCTGAATTTCGCACTGGTGCATTTCACCCACGGCGCATTGGTGCTTTCAAACCTTATGCTGACAGATGCCACCCGCACCTTGCCCGTACTGGCCGTTGGCGGCACAGCGTATGTTTTTCTGGCGGCCATGACACTGACATCATCCGGCGCGGCTGTGCGTCGGCTCGGCGCAAAAAGATGGAAAATGCTTCACAAGGTGGGCAGCTATTATATCTGGGGTATTTTCATAGCCACATCGGCCGAACACATCGTAGATCCGGGGCCCGGCACTTGGATTCCTGCCCTGTGCCTTGTTGCACTGGGCCTTCGGATTGCTGCTGCACAGCAGTCCCGCAAACGCACAAACAAGTAACCAACAAGGCGGGCAAGCCGCCCGAACGGGAGGTAACAGGTGAGAACACCAACCATTTTTATTGCCGCAACCATGCTGGCAACCGGCACCCTTCATGCTGCCGACGAACCGCAAAACACACAGGACACACAGGACACACTGAACACATTGAAGGCGGAAGATATCTTCAACCTTGAATATGCCAGCAGTCCCGCTGTTTCACCTGACGGCAAACAGATTGTTTATGTTCGGCGCAGTAACGACATCATGGCTGACCGCACGCGCTCCAACCTGTGGATCGCGAATGCAGACGGTACAGGCCATATGCCGCTGATGTCTGGGCGGGATACTTTCACAAGCCCTGTTTGGTCACCCGACGGCAGCCGCATCGCCTTTGTCTCCAACCAGGAAGGCAGCACCCAGCTTTATGTGCATTGGCTGGAAAGCGGGCGTACAGCTCTTGTTTCCAACCTGCAGGAAAGCCCGGGCAGCATTACATGGTCGCCTGACGGTAAAAGCATCGCCTTCACCATGTCTGTCCCGGCGGACCACAAACCGCTTAGCGTGAAAATGCCCAAAAAGCCCAAAGGGGCCAAGTGGAACGATGGCGTGAAATATGTTTCAAAGGCCCAGTACCAGCGCGATGGACGCGGCATTCTTGAGCCTGCTTATACGCATGTTTTCATCCTGCCGGCCGAGGGAGGCAGTGCCCGCCAACTGACGAGCGGTGACTATGATCACCGTGGGCCCCTGAGCTTCTCTGCTGACGGATCTGAAATCCTGTTTTCTACATACCGGGCTGACGACTGGGAATATGAACGCCGGGAAGCAGATATTTACGCCGTTGATATGAACGGCACCCTACGGCAGGTCACCAGCACGCCGGGCGCGGAGCACACGCCGGTTGTCTCGCCTGACGGCAAAACCATCGCCTTCCTCGCGTCTGATGATAAGAAACTGGCTTACCGCATCACTGAACTGAAGCTGATGCCGTTTGAGGGCGGAGACGCCACCAGCCTGACAGCAGACCTTGATCGCTCCGTCAGCAATCCAATCTGGGACAAGCGGGGCCGCGGCCTGTATTTCCAGATTGCCAACCACGGCATGGAAGAAGTGCACCACACCGACCTGAAAGGCAAACGGAAGCTGATGGCAGGTGGCCTTGGCGGCACCACCCTTGGTCGCCCCTACACCAGCGGTGATTTTGATGCCAAAGGCGGCACCCTTGCCTTCACCCGTGGCCGCACCGACCGCCCTGCCGACCTGTTCTCGATGCGTGGGGAGAAAACCCACCAACTGACAGAATTGAACGAAGATGCCCTTGGCCACAAGGTGCTTGGGGACGTTCATGAGATTACCTACGCATCGGCAATTGATGGTGAGGAAATCCAGGGCTGGTACATGACACCGCCTGGCTTTGACCCATCCAAAAAATATCCGCTGATCCTGGAAATTCACGGCGGCCCGCACCTGTCCTATGGCCCGAACTTTTCGGCCGAAATGCAGCGCTATGCCGCTGAAGGCTATGTGGTTTTCTATGACAACCATCGGGGCAGCACCGGCTATGGCGAGCGGTTCGCGCTTCTGTTGCAGAACAAATATTCAAGTGAATATGATTTTTCTGACCATAATTCAGGCGTGGACGCCATGATCGCCAAAGGCTTTATCGACGCTGACCAGCTTTATATCACTGGTGGGTCTGCGGGCGGTATTGCCACGGCATACGCTGTGGGCCTCACGAACCGTTTCCGCGCCGCAGCCGTTGCCAAACCAGTGATCAACTGGATTTCAAAAGTGCTGACAGCAGACAGCTATCTTTATCAGGTGCCGAACCAGTTCCCCGGCATGCCGTGGGACCATGTGGAGCATTACTGGAAGCGCTCGCCACTGTCGCTTGTGGGCAATGTAACGACGCCCACCATGCTGATCACAGGCGAGGCTGACCGGCGCACCCCAATTTCAGAAACCGAGCAGTTTTATCAGGCGCTGAAGCTAAAGCGCGTGGATACGCTGATGGTGCGCGTGCCGGACAGCCCACACGGCATCGCAGGCCGCCCAAGCCGCCTGATCGCCAAGGTTGAAAACATCCTCGCCTGGTTCGAGAAATATAAATAAGCCAACAAAAAAGGCCGGGGAAAACCCGGCCTTTTCTTTTGCGTAACTAAACGACCGCCTATCGATCTTCGCCAATAGCCGTCACTAGGGCCTGCCGCATGGCGCCATAATTTTTGCGGTACTGCACAGCACCTGCATACGCCCGGCCTGTGGATGGCACATACATCACAACCGTACCCCAAAAACCTGAATGCTCATAAAAGGTCACGCCCTCCACTTGCCGTTCAAAAACACCAAGTCTGTATGGGCTATCTTCCGGCAAGCCTGCTTCTGACAGCATCAGGTCAAGCGTTTCCGGCTTTTTGAAAACCTTGCCTTCAAACAACGCCGCAAAAAATGCGGCCATATCCTGCGTAGTGGAAACAAGCCCGCCACCGCCGTAAAGATCGAGCGAGGCACTCCAACCGTGAGTATCCTGCCCCTGCAAATACTGGTGCGCCCGTTGGGCTTCCGCCGCCTTGTTCACTTCCATGATTTCCCAATAGGTGTTTTCAAGGCCAAGGGCATCAAGCCCCATATAGGCGCGCACGGCCGCGGCAAGGGTCAGGCCCGTAAGGCGCTCGATCATATCGCCCAGCAACACATACCCTGTATCTGAATAGATGTATTGCGCGCCCGGTTTGCCAAGCGGGTCGAGCCAGTCAACCGCGCCTTTGATCTGTTCCTCCCGCGTCCAGTGGTGTGTTGGGTCCTGAAGCACAGTGGCAAAAAACGGTTCGCCATTCGTATGGTCCACAAGGCCCGCGGTGTGCGACAGCAGATGCTTTACCGTGATCACTGAGGTGTCATAGCCATCTGCCCGCAATAGCGCATCAAACGTCGGGTCAATGTAAGCCGAAATGGGCCTACTGATATCCAGCATGCCTTCTTCCATAAGCCGCAGCACTGTTCCCGCCACATAGGTTTTGGTGACACTTGCGATACGCACCGGTGTTGTATGGTCAAGCGCGGTTCCTGCGCGTTCCGCCTTCGCCCCCAATGGGCCCAGCACATAGAATGAGGCCTGCCCTTGCCCTACGGTCTTTTCACTAAACGTATCAGCCATATCACTCGCCTGCACCGCACCAAATGCCATGCCACACATCAAAAGCCCAACAATATGCTGTTTCACGAACGATCCTCCCCGCTTGTCTATGATGCTTTCCTAACAAAGAAAAAGCCGGGGCGCTAACCCCGGCTTTCAAATAGCTTTCAACCAGCAGTGCCTTACTTGCGGTAAGCAGGCGCGCGGGTGATGTCCTTGTAGCGGTCGCGCAGCTTGGTCTGGCGGGACACGAGCGGCACTTCCTCACCACGGATAAACACCGCATCCGGGCTGGACATTACCTCAAGCGGGTCACCGTCCCACACCACAACATCGGCATCCTTGCCGGGTGTAAGCGTGCCATAGCTGTCGGCCACACCGAAGATTTCGGCTGGGTTCTTGCTGATGGCATCAACCGCCGCATCCCACGGCATGCCCATGGCAACCGCGTTACCGGCGTTCTGCACCACAAGGCGTGCGTTATGTGTGTCAGGGCCCACGAAGGCCACTTTCACACCGGCTGCATGCAGGCGTGCGGCCGCTGCACCTGTGTTGCCAAGGCTGTCGAAATCTTCCGGCAGGTCGCGGGTTGGGTCCATCACAACCGGAATGCCAGCGGCTGCAAGCTCGTCTGCCACCATCCAGGCTTCAGCGCCAGACGTAATAATCACATCAATGCCGAAGCGCTTCTTCAGGGCGATGGTTTGCAGGATGTCGGCCTTGCGCTCCACTTCCACCAGAAGCGGCATCTCGCCCTTCATCACGCGATCAAGTGCTGCCTTGCCGCTATCATACTTCGGCTTCTTGGCTTTCTTGTCGTCGTCCTTGCCTGCTTCTTCGTCGGCAGGGCGGGCGTTTTCAAGCGTGGTGATCACAGCGTCCCAAAGGCCGGCACGGCTGCCGAAGTTTGAGTTGGCTGCGCCTTCGTCCATATCAACGGAAAGGGCCACGTGGGGGGCAACGATCATGTCGTCACCCGCAAGGGCGATCACAGCGCTTTGGCCAAGCCACATATCCTTAGAACCCGCAAAGCCTGTTACCGCACGGGTAACGCCTTCAATACGAGTGTTCGGGATCAGCGTGCTGGCCGGGTTGAAGGCATAGCCAACTTCCAGGCCTTTACCGTTCGCGGTTTTGGACGCGCGGCTGTCGTTGATGTTACCAGACAGGCTTACTTCCATCAGGCCCAGCGTGGTGCCGGAAACCATGAAGCCAACCGTTACCCATTTGCCGTCAGCGGCCACTGTGCGGTAGCCCGCTGGCACTTCTCCGCCTGCAGACACAGACTGGATCTTGCCGTCATGGATCAACACGGTGGCATTTTCCACCTTGCCCTTGCCGCCATCAGTGAAGGCTGTACCGCCTGTGATGGCGATATCTTCCGCGTTCACGCCAGCAGTCATCAAGGCAACCAGAGAGGCACCCATAAGCTTTTTCATCTTGCTCATTTCACGTCTCCTTCACCTGGCTGGCCAAGTTCGAAATCCATAACCGGCTGGCGGGATTTGTCATGGCGGTCAAACACCACAGCGCCGTCCACAAAGGTTTTGTCGGCTTTTGTGTAAACGCTGTATGGGTCGCCAGACCACAGAACAATGTCTGCATCCTTGCCAACCTCGATGGTGCCAACCTTATCGGCAATACCAAGGGCTTTAGCAGGATTGAGCGACAGCCACTTCCACGCTTCTTCCTTGGAAATATCGATGCCGATTTTGCGGCCATCAGCCAGTGCCTTGGCGGCTTCCTGGTTCAGGCGCTGGATACCCATGTCGCTATCTGAGTGAACGATGGCGCAGGCACCTGCTTTTTCAACAAGCGGAATGTTTTCGCGAATACCGTCGTAGGCTTCCATCTTGAAGCCGTACCAGTCGGCCCACATGCTGGAGCACACTCCGTCTTCAGCAAGCCTGTCAGCGATCTTGTAGGCTTCAACTGCGTGGTGGAAGCTGGTGATCTTGTAGCCGAACTCTTTCATGACATCGAGCATGGTGCCCATGTCGTCAGCGCGGTAGCAGTGCATGTGAACAAGGATTTCACCGTTCAGCACACCGGCAAGCGTTTCAAGGTTCAGGTCACGCTTTGGCGGCAGAACATCTTTGCCCGCCTGATAGTCACGCTCGTACTTGTCCCACGCGCGCTGGTAATCCTGTGCATCAGCCCATGCCTGACGATAGCCAGCTACGTTACCCATGCGGGTGTGCGGGCGGAATTCCGGGCTGTTTTTACCGTTGCCGTAAACGCGTTTCGGGTTTTCACCACACGCCATTTTCATGCCGTAAGGCGCGCCCGGAAATTTCATATCCTGTGCCACGCGGCCCGGTACGTTCTTCAGCGTTACCGACCGGCCACCAACAAGGTTCGCGGAACCAGGCAGCAGTTGAAGCGCCGTGATGCCGCCTGCGGCTGCACGCACATAACCAGGATCTTGCGGCCAGTTGGAATGCTCTACCCACGCGTCGGCGGTTACAGGCTCACCCACCTCATTGCCATCTGAGTGCGACTGCACACCAGGGCTTGGATAAACACCAAGGTGGCTGTGTGTATCGATGATGCCCGGCGTTACCCAGCGGCCCGCGCCGTCAATCACTTCTGCGCCTGCAGGGGCTTCAATAGATTGGCCAACGGCCTTGATATCGCCGTCCTGCAGCAGGATGGAACCGCCATCAATGCGCCCGCCCTTGCCGTCAAGAATAGTAACATTCGTGATCAGCGTTGGCTTGCTGGTCAGCGGGGTATAGCTTGATGGGAACGGATCCTTGTTAATCTCTACATGGTCGCCCTGTTCACCGCCCGGCTGGCATGCGGAAAGCATGATACCGATGGCAGTAACAGCAAGACCAGAGCGCAGCCAGGAGGGCTGCCTCGATACTTTGGTCATGGTTGTTTCTCCCTAATACCGCCCTTGTCCCACGGCGGCTTGTGTGCGCCGAGCGTATCAAGCGGATTAATCCGAGTCATCAAAAAGAATTTCAGGGTTGGCCCGCTGCGACGAAGCGTTCCGCTAGCGCGACGAAGCGTCAAAATTTGCGCATGCTGTTTTCGCCATCCCGCCTATGATAGGCTGCGATTCTTGAAACGCTGCGGAGACATGTATGCTGCCCCACCTATATAAGTTCCTGTTTCTGTTGCTTCTGGCGCCAACTGCCCTGACCTCAGCAGCTCAGGCGCAGCCCGCTGAGATGCCATCGCCTGAACAGCTCTTTGAGGAAGCTGACACAGCATTGGGATGGAATGCCAAAATGAAGCAGGAGATTGGGCATATTGAGGCTTCAGCCCATGTAAGCGTTGAAGGCCGCACCTATGATACGGTTGTCAATAGCCGCATCAACACACCAGCAGGCGGCGATGCCCGCTTCACCATGATCAGCAAAGACGGCACCGTCACCTATGGCGATACGGATGGCGCGATCTGGTTCAAGGGCGAAGACGGCGAAAAACAACCCCTGCCTGACGCCATGGCTGCTTTCGTGCATGGGCACCAGTTCCATCGGCGCGCGCTGTTCCCCCGGCAGGAACTTGCCACCCTTCATGACGAAGTGTCAGAGGATTATTTCGCCGACGAACGTGTATTCGTGGTGGAAGGCACTACGCGCTCAGGTGCGGCACTCAAATATTATTTCAGCCAGTTCACGAAAAAGCTGGTTGGCTATCATCTGGTGGTGATGGAAGAAGACGGCCCCCACGCCATGGACTTCACCCTGAAGGACTGGCGTACATCCGGCGGCCAGAGCCTGTTTTGGAGGATGGACATCAACGATCGCGGCAAGCTTTATGTGTACCGCTATAACCAGATTCTGATGCTTCCCTGACCTTCAAGAACTATCCGCAAAGTTTACCCATCGTTAAGGCCAAGCCTTCACTATGTTCGGCACGAGGAGGAAACGGGTGAAGATTTTGCGCGGCATTGCTGTTTGGGCAGTGGCCAGCCTTGCCATTTGTGGTGGGCAGGCACAGGCCGCCTGCAGCCATGCGCTGACAATCGGTGTGATTGACTGGCCACCCTATGCCATCTGGACAAACGATAACAGCGCTTCAGGTCTGGATATCGAGCTGATGGCCGCTGTCTTTGGTGAAGCCGGCTGCACATTCCAGATCATGAAAATGCCGTTCAAACGCGCCCTCCGCGACGTGGGGGACGGTCGCATTGATGGCGTGCCTTCGGTTTCCTACACAAATGAACGCGCGGCCTTCGGCATGTATTCCGCCCCCGTGCGCAAGGAAGTGATCGGCGTTTTTGTGCGGTCTGGCATGCCCGCTGGGAACAGGCCAAAAAGCTTTGAAGAGCTTATAAAATCCAACCACCGTATCGGCATTGTGCTTGGCGGCTGGTATGGCGCGGCCTTTGACAAAGCCATGAAAACCGAACCGGGCTTCAGGAAACGCATCCAGTCGATTGAAGATTTTGAAACCCTGTTCCGGTCGCTGCAAGCTGGACTTGTTGATGTGGCCATCAATGATGTGGCGGGCGGGCGCTATGTAGCAGAACGAACGATGGGTAGCGGAACTGTGCAACTGTTACCTTTTGCCGTGCATGTGAATGACGTGCATTTTCTATTCAGCCGCAAATCGGTGAAGCAAGCGGACATCGACAGCATCAATCAGGCCATCGTGGCACTTGAAAAATTCGGTACGATTTCACGGATCACCGAACGCTATCTGCCCATAGCCCTTCTGGATAAGCTAGCCGACATGCAGTGAGACAAGCTTGCCGTTAGGAAGCTAGTCACCTTGGCAGGCATCTACCCAAGAATGGTCCTCTTCATAGCCAAGGCGGATCAAGGCATCCCCATGACGTTCAGCAAACGCACGGGCTGTTTCATGGCTGAATGCCGTTTTCCAGCGCGCCAACTGGCCATTTGACGTGCCGTGCTTGCCAGTCGTTTTGGCATCGCCCACGAGCGAGTGCTTCCTGAACGCTTTCTCTGCTTTCTTCAGTTCACCGCGACGTAATCCAAGGGACTGCATCAGCGCCTTGAAGACAGAAAAATCGGTGTCTGTCATCAGGTCTTCATACCGAACCGGCTGCATCTTTTCGACAAAGCTGTTCGGCTGGGCCATGCAGTTGATAGTGTGGTTGCCCACACGCTGCATCTCAAAGAGATAACGGTCTTGCACGTCCTCAAAAGCATTGATCGCCTGCTGGTAGGTTTTCCCGCCCAGGTCTTCCCGTTCCATGTGCAGCCAGTTTTCTTCTGAGCGCGTATGATAATGCGCGCCAGAGATCACAACATCGCGCGGGTCGCGGATCATGCGGAAACCGACGGGTGGTACTTCGGTTATCTCGGCCGGAAAATAGGTGTGGTCGTCAAAATAGATACCTGGTTCATACACATGGCCTTCATGTTTGCCATCCCGCAGGTTGTTGCGGAAATATCCCGTACCCAATCCCTTGGCCACATCGCGCATCACCCGGTGAATCCACACCGTCCCGGTTTTGTGGTAGGTGCCAACAAATATTACAGGGTTTTCCACGGTAGAATCCTCGTCTGCTCTAGCTTCGCTTTTCAAGCGCCCGGTAAAGGGCATAATCCTGGGCAAAAATCTTTTCCCCGACCTGATAGTCGGATGCTTTGATCTTGTCTGACCGCTCAGGCGACACGTTACGCCGTTCCATATTCAGCGATTTGCCGATGCGGTCTTCCAGCATGGATACAAACGCATCATAATCTTCATAGCGGTATATGGTCAGGCCATTGTTGGTCCCGTCACGGCCCGTTAGGAACTTGTTTTGGTGGCTCAGGTTTGCGAAGGGCTTTCGGTCTTTCTGGCGCTTGCCAAATTCGCCAAGAAAATCTTCCCACGAAACATCCCCCGTATAAACCTTGTGGTTCGGGTGGCCCGCATCCGCGAGCATTGGCCGGGAACGGAACCGATACCAGCTATAGGCCCATTCCGTTGGTTCCCGCATCATAGCGTAAACCTGATAATCAGCCAGTTCATCCCCAAGCCGCGCTTTCAGGAACGGCATGATATATTCCTGCAGTTCCGCAAAGTTGGTGTGACGCAGGCGGTAGTCGTTCCGCAGCACCATGGAACAATGGGGCGTAAGCGCCGTTGTCAGCGCGCTTGACCCGCATTTCCGGTTCGACAGGAAAATGAACTTGTGTCTGGTTGAAACTTGCATGGTTTTGATCTAGCTGCCCCGGCGGGCAATTAACAGCAGAAAATGAAAAGCCCGGGCAAAACCCGGGCTTCCCTGATTGATTTGGCGCTTATTAGTGAACGCCATGCATCCACTTGCGCATCAGCGGTGTAAGAACGAATAGAACCACACCAATACCGACAGCCAGCAAGCCAACGGAATGGAACAGGTCAATCGTTGCAGCCACGCTCAGTTCATCAGAGCTGGCACCGTGCCCACCTGCACCTGTCAAGCTTGAAAGGAACCCGGCCACAAAGTTGGCAAATGCTGTGAACAGGAACCACATGCCCATCATCATGCCCACAAGGCGCGCAACAGACAGCTTGGTAATCATCGACAGGCCCACAGGGCTGAGGCACAGCTCAGCCAGCGTCATGAACAGATAGATAACAAACAGCCAGAAGAAGCTTTTGTTCGGGCCATCTGTCAGGCCAAGGCCGTATGAGAACAGCAGGTAACCAATGCCCACCAGCAGCATGGAGATGCCAAACTTGGCTGGTGTGGAAGGCTCAAGCCCGCGATTGGACAGCTTCACCCACATCCACGCAAAGATCGGCGCGAAGATCACGATAAAGAGCGGGTTCATGGTTTGAACCTGCGCTGCAGTCAGCGTAAACAGGCCAAGGTCGCGGTTGAACTGCTGGTCCGCCAGCAGTGTCAGGCTGGAACCTTGCTGTTCGAACAGCGCCCAGAAAACCACCTGGAATACGATCAGGATCGTGGCAACCCAGAGGCGCTCGCGCTCTTCTTTCGTACATTTCGTGAAACCATAAGCCAGAACGATCGCAACCATCAGCGCGCCTGTACCGCCCAGAAGGGAGCCCACGAGTGCCTGGTTCTGCACCAGCCACCACATCACACCAACAGCCAGCAGACCGCCGATGTAAATAATCCATTCCGTGCTCAGGCCCGCGAAAACAGGCTTCTTGAGTTCTTCCGGGTTTGGCGGATCAGCACGCCCTTCAAGAAGGTGCTGGCCTTTCCAGAACACGACCAGGCCAAGCAGCATGCCGATACCGGCAAGACCAAAGCCATAGCCCCAGCCGTAAACTTCACCAATGCCAGCAACAATCATGGTCGCAAGAAGCGAGCCCAGGTTGATGCCCATATAGAAGATGGTGAAACCACCGTCACGGCGAGGATCGTTCGGGCCATAAAGCGCACCCACGATCGTGGAAATGTTTGCCTTCAGGAAGCCAACGCCCGTGATAATCAGCGCCAGCGACAGGAAGAAGATGGATACATGCGCGTCAGAACGGGCAACTGCGCCTGCAGCGTCAATCGCGGCCTGCGGCCCTTCAAACGCCAGTGAAATATGCCCTGCGACAAGCAAAAGCGCCCCAAAGGTAACCGCTTTTCGGCTACCCAGATAGCGATCTGCCAGATAGCCGCCAACCACTGGAAGCATGTAAACAAGGCCCGTATAGGCGCCATAAATCAGGCTGGCTTCACCAGCGGAAAACAGAAAATGTTTCGTCAGAAACAGGATCAAAAGCGCCCGCATACCATAGTATGAAAAGCGCTCCCACATTTCGGTAAGGAAACAGATCGTAAGGCCGATTGGATGGCCCAGAAATTCCCTTTCCTGTGACCCTTTGGTCAGGTCTACTGTGTCGGACATCTCTACCCCTTTTATATTTTGACAGACCGCGCCCCACCGGCTGCGGTCAATCCCCATAAGTTATGGTCATGGCTTTCTCTTGCTGGAAAGCATCTGCCCTTACAAACCATAAATCTGATAATGCGGGAAGCAAAATCGGCGCATTTAAGCCAAATTTGTGTGAAGCCTGGGTGAGGGAGACAGATTGATCAATCAGCGACTGTTGGCAGGAAAGCATCCACGATCGCTTCAGGCACACCGCCCTCAACAATCATCTTGCGCAGGCTGCCATCCTCAAGGGTTTCTGAAACCCGTTCGCTGAAAAGCGTGACGAAATCCCGCCCGCGGGCAGTGTTTCTGCAGGTGATGGCATTGTCATAATCCAGCACTGAAAAGGCCGGGTCATAGGGTGGCACTTCAACACCCAGTTTCCTGAATGAAATCATGATTTCCGGCATACTGCCCAGCATGGCATCGCCCCTGCCTTCAAGCAGAACCCGAACCTTGTCCAGTTCCGAATCCACGTTCCAGAAACGCGCCTGTGATGTCTTGAAATTGTGATTATAGTTTTCGCCCCTGATCTGGATCAGGAGCTTACCCTCAAGGCTTGGCATATCACTCAGAAGCGGCATCCCCGGTCGGCTAAACAGATAGGTCCGGGAAACCAGTACAGGCACAGACTGGATAAGCTGTTCCGGGTCTTCATGCTTCATGGATACCAGAATGGAGGACCGTCCGATCGGAAACGCACAATCCGCGTCGCTATAGAGCAGCAGCCTGAGCGCCTTGTCATAGCTGACATATTCAATTTCATACTGATCTTCGTGCCCCTCGAGGACAAAACGGAAGATATCGACAAACATGCCAGTGCCATCGGCTTGAATGCTGGGGCCCCAAAGCGGCATGATAACCTTGACCGGTTTATCATCAGAGCCTGACGCGGCCAGAACAGCGCCGGTTGCAGGCATGAACAAAGCAGCACATACGGCACAAAGCCGTACAATGCTCTTCACCATGTGAAAGATGCCTGATCCGTTTCTCACCTGACTCATACCTAACTCTACACGTGCCCGACTGTGTCGGTTTCGTCCAACCCCTGTGCCACCTTAGCAAACCAGTGGTTAACGCATTCCTGCCACCAGCGAATTATTTACCGCCCCTGACCAATATGCGCATCCAGGAAATTCAGAGTGTTTTGATAATAAATGCGCTTATCCACCGCGCGGCGAAGCTGATGCCCTGCCCCTTTAAGCGCGATAAAGTTAAATTCTTTTTCCAACTTTGTCAGCACGCGAGCCATCAATATTCCATGCTCGTAGGGCACATTTCGGTCCTTGGTGGCGTGCAGCAACAACACAGGTACCCGCACAAGGTCGGCACGACTGAGCGGCGACCTGCGCCGCAGCGCCCAGTTGGACAGGTGCCCCTGAATACGCGGCACTGTCAGCATGTAAAAGCGGCGCGTTTTCAAATATTTAACAAGAAGTTCGATTGAAGTAACGCCGTTCAGGCTCACGGCACAGCCGATCAGGTCATCATCCCTGATCGCAGACATCAGCGCCGCATAACCGCCGTAGGACCCACCAACCACGCAAATGCCGCCTTCGGGCGCCACCTGCCGATCAATAAGCCATTCGATTGAATCGCGGATATCATCTTGCATATCGCGGCCCCATTCGGCATAGCCTGCCCGCCTCCAGGCCTCACCAAATCCGGATGAGCCCCTGAAATTGGGCTGCAGCACGCTATAGCCATTCGCCGTCAGCCAAGACACCATCGGGTTAAAGCCATCCGTTGCCCGGCGCACAGGGCCGCCATGAACAAGTACTACAGCCCGGTTCCCGCTTCCCTTGCTGAACAAAGCATGCATTTGCCCCTTGTCCTTGGGCAGATCAATCCACACGCCTTCAGTTTGGGGGCGCGGCAGGGTTTCATCGCTTTCATCAAACGGCAAGACTGTGAGCGCATCCTCTTCCCGGTCATACAGATAATAGCGCATGGGCGCATAACCGGGCTTGTGTCTGAAAAGTTGGCGGCGGCCATCAGCGCTCGCCCCAGTCATCACAAGCTTGCCGACGCCTGCGCGGCTTTCCATGTCAGCCAAATGGTCGCGGTGCGCCATGGCCCAGACCATATCCTCGACACCATCTTCCTCATAGCTTGCACCAACCGCCATATTGGTTTGGGGGTCAAGGATGGCGGCCACAATATCGAAGCGCTCATGGCCTGCGAGTTTTTCAAGGAAGGCACCGCTTCGGGCATCCATGCGCCAAAGCTCGCGCCGGTCAACATTGTGGGAAGACAGCACAAGCGCCGTTGCACCGCCCGTTTCCACCGCCAATACAGCAAGGGCAGCGTCATCAAAGTAATCCCGGTCCACAATTTCGGCCCAGCTACCATCGGGGCGGCGGGCATACAGCCTGTGTTTGCGCCCAGAAAAGCCTTCGCCCAGCACAACTTCCCCTTCCGGAGAGGCCCACCAACGCACCACAGGTTTCCAGCCACTGACTATTTTTTCACTTTCTCCTGAGACCGCATCAACCCGGTACACGGCAGGAAAACCACGCGCACCCGGGTCTTCCCATTGCAGCAAAATACGGCTTGGGTCATCCGGCAGGGCACTAAGGAGGATCGGCGGCAGTTCACCCGGCCGAGGGCCCGGGCCGTCGATAAGAGGCCTCAGCCTGCCAGTATGGGCATCATACAGCACCAAACCATGTTCATTCAGGGATAACAGGAGCCGCCCACCGCCAACCCAGGCAAGCCAATCAAGATCATCATAGCTGTAAGGAAGGGTTTCACCGCTCTCCAGCCCGGCGTCGATATGCCAGACAATCAACTCGGAAACGTCGCCTCGTCGGTGCAGCGCAGAAAGAAAATGTCCGTCTTTTGAAAGCGATACGGCAGCCAGCTTAGGGGGACGTGTCAGCAATTTCAGAAGATTAGCATCGCCTACGGCAAGGACACGCCCGCCGAAAGGCAGGCATACAAGCAGCAATAGTGCAAACAAGTGCCTGATGGATGCCAACATAAGATTAAGCCTACCACGCAATTAAAGCGCCTCAAATATACCTTCCGTTCAGTATGTGCCACAGAAATAAACAATAGATAAAGCCCTTCGGCTCGTGTTTCCCCATTTTTTGGACTCGCACAAGCCCCACCGATACGCCATAATGATTTTCATTAAAGGGCACTGTCTCACCGAAGGGAAGGTTGGGGAGATCACCATGTCCACACAGTGGAAGAGCATCAAACCGTCAGATATCCTGACGAAGGAAGAATCGCACCGGCTGCGTCAAAGATCAGACCTTATGGGGTTCTGGCTGCTTGCGCATTGCTGGGCATTGATTGTGGCCGCAGGCGTGTTTTACGCACTTTTTCCAAACCTACTTACGTTTATTTTGTGCCTTGTCATTACAGGCAGCAGGCAGCTTGGGCTTGCGATCCTGATGCACGAAGGCAGCCATGGCATGCTTTTTAAAACCCGCTGGCTGAATGAAAACCTGACCCAAGCCTTCGCCTCCTGGCCGATGATCCTGAACATGGATGTATACCGCAAGCGCCACATGGCGCATCACCGCTTCACCCGCACAGATGCCGACCCGGAAAATTATCTTTATACGCCCTTCCCTGTGACGAAACAGAGCATGGGGCGGAAGGTACTGCGGGACCTTACAGGCATTGTGTTCCTGCGTACGCAAATCGGCATTTTTCGGCATATATGGGGGAAACCAGAGGGTCGCGGCAAGCGCCTGAAGGCTTTCTATATGGGCCCTGCGCTTCTGTACACAGCCGCCATTACAGGTTTCGCGCTCGCAGGCAGGCTGGATCTGTTCCTCGTCTGCTGGCTGATCCCGCTGATGACGACCCAGCAGCTATTCCTGCGTATTCGCAATATCGCAGAGCATTCCACCATGCCAGACCTTGAAAATCCGCTAAAGAACAGCCGCACAACATTGGCAAGCTGGTGGGAAAGGCTGACATTCGCGCCCTATTTCGTGAACTATCATATCGAACACCACATGCTGCCTTTCGTGCCATGTTACCGACTTCGGGAAGTGCACAAACTGATGCTGGCGCGCGGCTATGGCGACGAGATGGAAATCCGCCAAGGATACTGGGACGTGGTGAAACTGAATGCCTCGGCCTAAATTCTTTTCAGGCGCAAAAAGGCAAATGACCGATTAAAAAAGAAACGCACATAATCAAATTCCTGGGGAGGGAATATGTCTATTTTCAAGAAAGGTGGCTTTTGGGCTGTGGTGATCGTTATCCTGATCCCGATTGCCTATTTCGGCATCAACATGGGGCAGGCTTTTTATCGCATGGCTAGCTTCTATGACATAGAGCACATCACCGAGAATTACCGCAACACCAAGGAATTCTTCAACACCCGCACGGTCCACGCCAAGGGCACCCCCTCGCCGTTCCAGTATGACCTGCAGCCCATTACCGACACCTATGTCTATAATGGTGAAGAACGGTCCATCAGTGAATTGATGAAAATCACTGGCACCACAGGCCTTCTTGTCGCCAAAGACGACACGATCCTGTTCGAGGAATATTATCAGGGCGAAAAGGAAAGCGACCAGCACATCCAGTTCTCGGTCACAAAAAGCTTTGTGTCCGCGCTGTTCGGCATCGCCATTGATGAAGGCCTGATCGACAGCATCGATGATCCTGTCACCAAATATCTGCCGGAATTCAAAGGCACGGGATATGACGGCGCCACCCTGCGCCATGTTCTCACCATGTCTACCGGCATTCG
>JABXIV010000058.1 GCA_013372925.1 Alphaproteobacteria bacterium | reverse complement strand
GCGAGCACGGGTTACCGACCGCTCGCAAGGGAAGCCATATCGCGAAGCTGAACCGGCTGGCCTTCACGCAGGCGTTCACCGCCGCGCACCACCACCCGGTCACCGCTTTGGATACCACCGGTTACTGCCACCACACGGCCGGTCGCCGCGCCGGTGTTCACCAGCAGGCGTTCGGCTGTGTTGTCTTCTTTCACGCGGAACACAAAGGTGCCTTCACGGCGCAGCACGAGCGCATCCCGCGGCACGGCCACTACCTGTTGCGGATTGGCAGACGGCACACCAACCTGAAGCGCAGACCCCACAACATAGTTGCTGCCCACAGGCAGGCTGACCCGTAGTTCCATCGTGCGGCTGAGGGCATCACCCACCGGCACAATGGCACGGATGCGCGTGTCTTTCACAGCGTCGTCTTCCCGTAGGGTAGCGGCCTGGCCATCTGTCAGTACGCGGGCAAGCGTTACCGGCGCTTTGGCGGAAACCTCGAGATGCTCGGTATCCACAAGGCGTACGATCTGCCGCCCCGGTGTGGAATATTCGCCGATCTGTGCCAGGCGTTCCACCACCCGGCCCGGGAAAGGTGCGCGCACTTTGGTGCGGTCAAGGTCCACTTCCGCCTGATCCACCAGTACGCGGGCCTGCGCCAGTTCTTCTTTGGTCATGGCGAGGGTGCTTTGTGCCTCCTCAAGGCGGCTTGCAGGAATATTGTTATTTCCCGCAAGTTCCTTCAGGCGCGACAGATCACTTTCGAGATACTTGATACGGGCCTGGAGGCGGTTAACCTGGCTTTTGTTGCGCGTTAGCGTCAGGCGCAGGTTTCTGTCGTCAATCTCCGCGATCACATCGCCTTCCTTCAAAAGCGTGCCTTCGCTGGCAATCCATGTCACACGGCCTGAAATTTCCGCCGAAATGCGGCTGTCGTTCAGGCTGACCACCGTACCCGGCAGGTATGTTTGCGGGGCCATCAGTTCATCGCTGGCTTCCGCCACTTCTACAAGGGCAGCCGGCATCTTGTTTTGTTGCATGGCCCCGGCAGCGCCCGAAAGCAGGCTGACAGCAGACAGGGCCGCAACAAGGGTCGCCCTGAAGGGTAGTTTCTCTGGAATGGTAAGTGTCGTCATTGTTCAGTTCCTCGCATTATATTTTTATTCGGCTGCCCGAAGCGGACGCCTCCGCAGGCGGGCGAAAAAGGCCATGATCATGTCCAGTTCCTTGAAGCGCAGCAGACAAGGCAAAAGCACAAGCGTAAAGAGGGTGGAAAGCGCCATACCGCCAACGATGGTCGTTGCCATACCACGATAGATATCGCTGCCCGCACCGGGGAACAGCACCAGCGGCAACATGCCCATGATGGATGTCAGCGTGCTCATGAAGATCGGGCGCAGGCGCAAGGCGAGCGAGCGTTCAACCGCTTCATCCCGTGTCAGGCCTTCCGCTTCACCGGCTCGTGCTTGGGCAACCAGCAGGATCGCATTGTTCACCACAAGGCCGAGCAGGATGATGAAGCCAATCATTGTCAGCAGATCAAGCGGCGCGAATGAGAACAGGTTCAGAAGCCTGAGAGCCAGCACACCCCCCACTGTTGCCAGCGGAATGGTAATCACCACAAAGATGGCATCCTTGGCTGAGCGGAAAAGCGCCGCCAAAATCATGAACAGAAGGCCAAGGGCCAGCACAAAGTTGATCGCCAGCGATCCAACAGCACGATCAAGTGCGTCAGCACTGCCGCCATAGCTGATGGTGCCGTCAGCAGGCATCATCGGTTTCAGCTCAGGTTCAACCTTTTCCCGCAGCACGGTGATCATGTCTTCAAGCGCCATACCGTCAGGCTGGTTGATATTCAGCGTGACCGTGCGCTTGCGGTCCACCCGCTGCACGAAACTTGGACCAACCCCGCGCTCAATCTTCACCAGATCACCCAGCAGGACTGTGCCGCCACGCGGCGTCGCCACAGGCACGCTTTCAAGTTGCTCGGGTTCGGCCCATTCTTGGGACTTCAGGATCATATCCACGCGGCGCTCGCCATCGAAATGCTCGCCAAGCCACAGGCCATCCCCCAGCGCCCGGATAATGCGGGCCACATCGTTGCGGGTATATCCCACCTCTGCCAAACGACGATCGTTCGGGATGATTTTCAGTTCAGGGGTTACCACGTTCGGATCAGGATTTGGCTGCGCGCGAGCACCGGGCAGGTTTTCCTGCACAAGCTGCATCGCCCGCATGGTCACGTCCCTAAGGCCGTCCAGATCGCGGGACTGCAGATGCAACTGCACCGAACCGCTGCCACCAAAGCCGCCAAACAGATTTCCCTGCTGGCCAAAGGCAAACACATCGGGGAATCCTGCGAGGATTTCCTCATTCACGATCTTCTCAAGTTCCTTGACCTTGTTCTGGTCTTTGGCGCGCACACCAAGGGAACCGCCCTGCCCGTTCGGGAAAGTGATGATGTAATAGTTCCTGAGCGCAGGTTCCTTTGTGCCGTCCATATAAGGCTTCAGGCGTTCCACGATAACGCTGGCGATTTCCTTATCCACCGTTTCGGTGTTGGCACCAGACGGGAAGGCCATGAAGGCATCCACCGCATCGCGCTTCACTGGCGGCAGATAGTTCAGGTTTGGCAGCAAGGCATAGCTCAGCCCCACAGCCCCAGCCATCAGGCCCACAATCAGCCCCACACGGCGAACTGGGTGGCCAGTGAGGGTCATCAGCTTGCCGGCAAAGCGTTTGGCGCGGGCACCGGCGGCTTCATTCGCTGGCAGCTTTTTCAGCCACGCGTCAGCCGCCACCGGGAGCACGGTAACCGCCACAATCAGCGACAGGCCAACACCAATCGCAATAGTAAGCGCAAGATCCGCAAACAGTTGGCCTTCCACATCTTTCAGGAAAAGAATGGGCACAAAGATCGCCACTGTTGTGGTGGTGGAAGCAAGAAGCGCCCCCCAGACCTGGCTTGCGCCCAAAAGCGACGCGACAGAGGATTTCTCTCCCCGTTCCCGCAACCGGACGATATTTTCAAGCACCACAATAGCAGCATCCAGCACCATGCCCGTTGCAAATGCGAGCCCCGCAAGCGAGATCACATTCACCGTGCGGCCAAAAAGCGCCAAGACGATGATGGTTGTCAGCAAGCACACTGGAATTGTCAGTGCGATCAGAAGCGTTGCCCTGATCTGGCGCAGGAACCACCACAGCACACCGACAGCCAACAGCACACCGATCAAAAGGTTGGTGCTGAGAAGGTTGATGGCCCGCTTGATAAAGACAGAAGGATCGAAGGATTTCTCAATGGCAATACCGCGTTCCTTAAGGATACCGGCATTCATCTCATCCAATCGTTCGGTCAGGCGATCAATTGTGGCCAGCACATTGGCGCCGCTTTCGCGAATAACCCGCATGCCCACAGCTGGATTGCCATTCTGGTAAACCACTTGGCTTGCATCAGGCGGCGCCACTTCAACAGTGGCAATATCCCCAAGGGTGATGGGCCTGCCGTCGCGCCAATCCAGAATCTGGGCTTTCAGCTCTTCCGGCTCATAGCGGCCCTGAAAGTTCAGCATATAGCGGCGACGCCCAACCTCGAGGAAGCCCCCTGAACTGTCCACCGTGCGGCCAACAAGACGCGCAATCGCATTCGGGCTGACACCCAGTTCTGCTGCCCGAATGGCATCAAATTCGATGGTGAGCTGTTCGCCAAACCCCGCACCTGCTTCCACAGAAATGCGAGACACGCCTTCCACGCTTTCAAGCTGCGGCACCACCTCGTCCTGAATGAAGCTGACATACTGATCCTGCGGCAGGGCACTGCCTTCCCGGAACTGGGTAAACAGATAGATCAGCGTTTCACCCGTTGGGTTGCCTCCATTCATCAGTACGCGGGGGCGGTCAGCATCGGCAGGCAGGGGCGGCAACCGGTTGATGCGGCTGATCACGTCGATCAACGTGCGGTCCATATCCGCCTCGAGTGCAAACTCAAGCGATACAAAACCGAAGCTGTTGTTCGAGAAGGTGCGCATTTCCTCAAGCGCCGGGATGCCCTGCATCACTTCTTCAATTGGCTCGATAATCTCAGATTCAATTTCCGAAGGACTGGCCCCCCGCCAGAATACTTGCACGGCAAGTTGCGGCCGCTCAATGGCCGGGAAAAGCTGAACAGGCAGCTTGGTCAGCATCACGGCACCCAGTACGAGCGCCATAGCAGCGATCACTATGACAGCCGCCGGATTTTTCAGGCTCTTTTCTGTGAGTTTCATGGATTGGTTTTCCTCGCGTCGCATCCATTTATGTCGTTACGAGGAGATATGAAGCGTTACATTATATCAGAAAATTCGATTGCGGTGGAACGCACGAAGCTTGCGACAAAATGACAAAAGGGGCGCTGCCGCCCCTTCTATTTATAAACTTTAGTTTTAAAAGGAAATACTAAGAAAGACTCGATTACTGATCGTCTTTTTCCTGCTCTTTGTCGTCCTTATCTTTCTTTTTCCATTCCTCGAATTTACCGAGACTACAGCTGCCCCACTGGCGACCAAAGCTGTCGAGCACAGTGATGATTTCACCCTTGCACAATTGGGAAATTGAGGTGCTGTACATAAAGCGCTCTTCCTGCGCCAAGCGTGCGCAACGGTTCGACATCCGGTTCATATAGCCGGTTTTTCCCAAGCCATGGAAAAAGATGGTCTTGTCATCGATAATTTTTGAATCACGCAGGAACCGCAGGTTCACACAATAACGCGTTTTGCCGGTGGGTTCGTAGTCTCTCTCGATCTTTTCAAGGCGTTTCTCGCCGCGCGTCAGTTCTTTCTTGTCGCCTTCATCATCGCTGGCAACGGTACTGAAGGAAAAAGCCAGGGCTGCTATCATCGCCGCAGAGAACAGGGATTTTTGTTTCATTGCTTGGTACACCTTTCCTCATACTCTTGTGGCTAATCTATCAAGAGATGTCTGAACATTCCCTGAACGATTTCTGTGCTGCTAGTCAAGCTTATCCAGTTCGCGCTGCATCACGACCCTTAGGTCTGCCCCCAGGTTCGCGAGGGCAATCTGCTCATTCCGGCCCACTTTTGTCAAACTGTCGTCGAATGCCAAGCCATGCACCTGCGCCACTTGCAGAAGATACGCGACAAAGGCATCCGCCCGTGCCCTGATGATCCAGCTGAATGGCGCAGTCGGCACTTGTCGCGTCTCACAAAGCTTCACGAATTCCTGCATCAGGTGCGGCAGCAACGTGCCCCCTATGCGCTTGAGACCAGCACAGAAAGCCTCAAAGGGCGGCAGTTCTTCTTCCGGTGTATCGTCATCTTCTTCCTGCTGGCAGGAAGCCACAGCTTCGAGTTGCTTGACCATATCCTCCAACTCGCGATCCAGAGACGCGGCGATATCATCAGCAAGTTTCTGCTGATGCGGGCTGAGAATGGCGCGCCCAGATGCTTCCAGCCCTCGCAGGCTGGCGCTCAGGAAATCGATAATGGTGGCCTGTTCCGTCATACCCGTTCCTAATGAATGACCTGTCTTCCTATACATGGTGCAGGTCCAAACGACAAATGAGTCCGATATTTTGATCGATTCAGCAATCTTTTTCGTACACACTTTAACGCTATCGGGGAGGTATGAATGTTTGACCTGTTTATCACTGCGGCTACTGCCCTTGCTGGGGCGATGGTTCTGTTGTGGCTTATCAGCATATGGCGTGGGCATGTAAGCTTCATTGACGCATTTTGGGGCACCGGATTCATTGTTGCCGCTGGTGCGACTGCCTGGCTCCTACCCGCGCTTGGCTTGGAACAAACAATCGCGCTTATCCTTCTTACTGCGTGGGGACTGCGCCTCTCCATCTACTTATTGAAACGCTATCTGAGGAACGGTGAAGACCTACGCTATGTCAAAATTCTGGGCAGTCGCACTGGTGCTGCTCGGCACCTGTTTTCACTCTGGTTCGTGTTTGGCCTTCAGGGCGTTTTAATCCTGATTATTGTCAGCCCGGTAATCGGCATTCTGGCAGCCTCCCCCTCCAGCCCGGATGGATGGACTATTTTGGGAGCTTCCGTTTGGGCCATCGGGGCCTTCTTCGAATGGATTGGCGACTGGCAACTTTCCCGCTTCAAAGCAAACCCCGACAATGAGGGCAAAGTACTCAACACCGGGCTTTGGGCCCTGACACGCCATCCGAATTATTTTGGCGACGCGTGTGTATGGTGGGGACTGTGGCTTGTCGGCCATGACATCACGCTTGTTTTTGCCCCTGCACTGATGACTTTCCTTTTGATGAAATGGTCGGGTGTGCCGCTTCTGGAGAGAGGCCTGAAAAAGCGTCGCCCTGGGTATGCGGACTATATCAATCGCACAAACGCCTTCTTCCCCGGCCCGCCAAAAAACAAAGCATAACAACATATAAACCGCCTCAGACAAGGAGTGTCATTTTAGCTTTTATAATATTGATTATTAATTGCATTAATGGTACATAATGGGCATCAGACCGAACCCGGATGCTTCGGCCTGCACAGCACCGACCCTGACAGCGGTGCGATCCGGCGGATGGCGAACATGATTGGCCCTAAACTCTCTGGTTCGTCATCCGCCCCTAACTTCTCAAAACTAAGCCGCCCCATATGGAGCGGCTTTTCTACATCTGTTGAAACAGAAGTTGCTTTGATTATCCACGGACCAGAATTGCGCTCGGCGCATCATAACCAGGGAAAACCTTCTCAAGCGCTTCCTCCGTAAACTGCGCCAGAACAGGCCCTACCCTAAGGCCTGCCGCTGGTGCCAGATAGGCATAGTCAGGCCCCTGATATTTCCTGGACTGCGTATATTTCGGGAAAAGCGTTGTGGAAACCTTGTGGGTTGCCACCAAATTCCCTGCCGCGTCGAACACATCAACAGTGCCCCGAATTTGGGACCGACTTGCCCGCAGTACGCTCAGGGAAAAATTCGCCACCTTCATACGGTCAATATGAAGGACAATCCTGCCATCAAAATCAGGTTTCGCTTCCTTGATGCCATGTTCCATCATCGCCTGGGCTAGCGCGGGCACGCTATAGGCCCGCACATCTTCAACCAGCCGTTCATTGCCCCATTCAGCATCCAGAAAACGGTTCTTGTTCTTCTGAACACTGATGGAAGGCTGGCGACGGCCTTCCGCACGGTATTCACGGAAGAATTTTTCGTGCTCTTTCTCAATCGCCGAGATACGCCCCATGCGTTCCGCAAGGAAATCTGAAAATTCAACTTTCACATCCGCAGCCGCCACCGCCTGGCTCATCAGCCCTGCAAGCAACCCGACAGACACCGCGCGGGCGCCTCGAATAATATTCCACCTAGCCACCATGAGATATCTCCTCATTCTTTGATCCCAGCAAAACCACTACCTATCCGAGCCTGAACCAAACCTTAACGATGGTTTAAGAAAAAGGGCCACCCCAAGCCTGAGGCAACCCTTCCCCTAATCTATTGACCAATCGACCTAATGGAAGCTCTTGACGATTTCTTCCACCATCTTCTTGGCGTCAGAAAACAGCATCATGGTGTTATCACGGAAGAACAGTTCGTTCTCAACGCCCGCGTAACCACTGCCCATTGACCGCTTGATAAACAGAACCGTTCCAGCCTTTTCAACATCCAGAATTGGCATGCCGAAGATCGGGCTTTGCGGATCGGTTTTCGCAGCAGGGTTGGTTACATCGTTCGCTCCGATCACGAAAGCCACGTCGGCCTGCGCGAACTCGCTGTTGATGTCTTCCAGCTCAAACACTTCATCATATGGCACGTTGGCTTCCGCCAGCAGCACGTTCATATGCCCCGGCATCCGGCCCGCCACAGGGTGAATAGCGTATTTCACTTCCACACCTTCATCCTTCAGCATATCGCCCATTTCCTTGAGCGCGTGCTGGGCTTGCGCAACCGCCATACCGTACCCCGGCACGATGATCACCTTGGAGGCATTCTTCATGATAAAGGCCGCGTCTTCGGCGCTGCCCTGCTTCACAGGCCGTGTTTCAGTTGCACCGCCGGGGCCAGCCGCTGCGTCATCACCACCGAAACCGCCAAGGATAACGCTGATGAACGACCGGTTCATGCCTTTACACATGATGTAGCTGAGGATCGCGCCGGAGGAGCCAACAAGCGCGCCGGTCACGATCAATGCCGTGTTTGCAAGTGTGAAACCGATGCCCGCTGCTGCCCAGCCGGAATAACTGTTCAGCATGGAAACAACCACCGGCATATCCGCACCACCGATCGGGATGATCAGAAGGAAGCCGATAATGAAGCTGAGCGCTGTCAGTATCCAGAAAACATGGATGCCTGCAATTTCAGCATTCTGGTCCATAACGAACATCACGATGCCGCCAACGATGCCTGCCGCCAGCAAGATGTTGATCAGGTGCCTGCCCGGCAACATGATTGGCGCGCCGGACATATTCCCGTTCAGCTTGGCAAAGGCAATCACAGAACCCGAAAAAGTAATCGCGCCAATGGCAATACCCAGGGTCATCTCAATTTTAGAAGCCGTATGGATATGACCAAGCGCATCGGCGATACCGAAGGAAACCGGGTTCAGGAAGGCACTGGCTGCCACCAGAACCGCCGCCAACCCCACAAGGCTATGGAAAGCAGCCACAAGCTGCGGCATGGCGGTCATGGCGATCTTGCGCGCGATCACAAAGCCGATCCCACCACCGATAACGATTGCGCCAATGATCCAGTCATAGGAAACAATCTCAGGGTTCATAATGGTTGTCACCACGGCAATGGTCATGCCGATGATCCCAAAAATATTCCCCTTACGGCTGGTTTCAGGCGAAGACAAGCCCCGCAAACTTAGGATGAAAAGAACAGCAGCCACCAAATAGGCAACGGCCGTCAGGTCCACGTGTAATTGTGTCATATGCCCCGCCCCCTATTTCTTTTTCTTGTACATAGAGAGCATGCGCGCTGTCACAGCGAAGCCGCCGAAGATATTCACCGCGGCTAGCCCGATGGCAATCGCCCCAAGAATTTTGGAGATCGATACGCCCTCAGGCCCCGCCGCAATCAACGCGCCCACAATAATCACGCTTGATATCGCGTTGGTAACGCTCATCAGCGGCGTGTGCAGGGCAGGTGTAACCGACCAGACCACATAATAGCCAACAAAGATGGCCAAAAGGAATACGGAGAACTGCTGGATAAACGGATTTACAATGATGTCATGCATCTTATTTCTCCCCCTTGAGGCGCTCGTTCACAACGGCGCCGTCTTTGGTGACGAGAGATTCCTTGATGATTTCATCTTCGAAATCGAAGGCAAGGGCGCCCTCTTTCACCATGGGTGTAATGAAATGAACCAGATTACGAGCATAAAGCGCTGAAGCATCGGCCGCGAGCCGTGACGGCACATTGCGGTGCCCAACAATTTTTACGCCGTGAACTTCCACCACTTCACCGGGTTTCGACAGTTCGCAGTTCCCGCCCATTTCAACGGCCAGATCAACGATCACGCTACCGGGCTTCATGCTTTTCACCATCTCTTCGGTGATCAGCTTTGGTGCCGGACGTCCGGGAATAAGGGCTGTGGTGATCGCCATGTCCTGCTTGGCCAGTGTTTCGGCGATCAACTTCGCCTGCTTGGCTTTGTATTCGTCAGACATTTCCTTGGCGTAGCCACCAGCGGTTTCTGCGGCGGCCGTTTCTTCATCTTCAACCATCACAAACTTGCCGCCCAAGCTTTGCACCTGTTCCTTGGCTGCTGGCCGTACGTCAGTGGCGCTGACAATTGCACCAAGGCGCTTGGCGGTTGCAATGGCCTGAAGGCCGGCAACACCAGCGCCCATCACCAAAACCTTGGCAGGAGGCACTGTGCCGGCTGCTGTCATCATCATCGGGAAGGCGCGGCCAAATTCCGCGGCGCCATCAAGCACTGCCTTGTAGCCCGCAAGGTTGGACTGTGATGAAAGCACGTCCATCGATTGCGCCCTGGTGATACGGGGCACAAATTCCATTGCAAATGCCATCAAGCCCGCATCGGCATAGGCCTTCACCCGGTCCCCTTCCACGAAGGGATTGAGAATGGCCATAAGTGCCGCTCCCTTCTTGGCGTGCTTGGCATCTTTGGCCTCCAGCCCCTGCACGGAGAAAACAACATCCGCGTCATTGACCGTGGCTTTCAGATCCTTGGTAATAGTTGCACCAGCCTCTTTGAAGGCTTCGTCTGGAATAGAGGCGCCATCTCCGGCACCTGCTTCTATGATCACCTCAAATCCGAGGCCGATCAGTTTTTTGACTGTTTCGGGGCTGGCTGCCACGCGCTTCTCCGCGTCTCGCCGTTCCCGAAGGACCGCCAGTTTCATAAGCAGTTCTCCTGAACATTAAAAAGACAACAAACACAGGCACTTCAGCACTTAAAACGATTTTTTTTCTGGTTTGCCCCTATGAGCTGCCAGAGCCTTGAAATGGAAGGGTAGCGCAATTGCGCGTGTGAGCAACATTATTTCTTGTGATTGTCCTGTGAAGAGAAAGTGATCGATAAAATTTTATAATTACCAATTTGTTAACAAGTGTCCTGAAATGATACAGTCCAATTTCGAGGGTTGAGGCATATTGTGGCGAATGAACGCGTACTGATTGTTGAAGATGAAATCACCCAGATAACGCTTCTGGAGGGGATTGTTACACGTGCTGGCTACGTGGCTGAAAAATGCATGAGCGGTCAGGATGCCGCTCAAAGGCTGCTGTCCACCGCTGGACCAAAGGTGGATGTTGTACTGCTGGATCTCGTTATGCCTGGCATGGACGGCATCGAAGTCCTCAACACAGTTCGCCCGAAAATGCCCTCGCTGCCTGTCATCATGCTAACAGCGCACAGTTCAATCAGTACGGTTGTTGATGCAATGCGCGCGGGCGCAAATGATTTTATCGTTAAACCCGCTAGTGCCGAACGCATCCGCACGGCGATTGAAGCGGCTTTAAAGACCAGCGCCCTCGTGGGCGAGATTGGCCCCATGCGGGATCAAATGGCAGGGCGCGCAGCAGGGGCTGGTTTTGAGGGACTTGTCGGTACATCTGATAGCATGCAGCGGGCAACCGAGCTTGCCAAAAAGGCAGCCAAGGCGGCCATCCCGGTTCTGATCGAAGGTGAATCGGGCGTGGGTAAAGAAGTGTTCGCCCATGCCATCCACGATGCCAGTGACCGTGCCGGCACACCGTTTGTTGCAGTAAACTGTGGTGCCATCCCTGAAAATCTGGTTGAAAGCATCCTGTTTGGCCATGAAAAAGGTTCCTTCACGGGTGCCACGGAAAAACGCATCGGTAAATTTCAGGAGGCCGACGGCGGCACCCTTTTTCTGGATGAAGTTGGCGAACTGCCCCTTGATGTGCAGGTGAAACTTCTGCGCGCGATCCAGGAAAAAGAAGTTGACCCCGTTGGCGGGCGTCAAAGCATAAAAGTAGATATCAGAATCATTTCGGCAACGAATCGAAACTTGGCAGAGCAAGTTTCTCACGGTGCCTTTCGTGAGGACCTGTTCTACCGGCTAAATGTTTATCCCATTCATTTGCCCCCCCTGAGGGGCCGCAAGGGCGACATCCCGGCGCTTACGGAACATTTCCTTACGCAAATCGCCGAAATGGAAGATATGCCGCGCAGGCAGATCTCGGCTGATGCGCTGCGACTGTTGGAAAACTATGACTGGCCCGGCAACATCCGGCAATTGCAAAACGCCCTTTTCCGGGCTGTCATCCTTTCTGACGGCGACATGCTGACACCAAGCGATTTCCCGCATCTGCAACCCGCATCAGATATTGCAGCCCCTGCAGTAGAATCTTTCCTCCCTCTCCACAGGCCAACAGCGGAAGCCTTTGAGGGTTTGACACTTTCCCTAGAAGATAGCGATGGCCACATCCGTCGCTTCGACGACCTTGAAGCCGCTATCATCGCCAAGGCGCTCGAGAAATATCACGGCAAAATGGCTGAAGTTGCACGAAGGCTTGGCATCGGGCGTTCAACGCTGTATCGAAAAGTATCTGAATACGGTCTCGATAAATAGCGAAAGAATACCCTTCATGATTGGCGTATTTGATTCAGGTTCTGGCGGGCTTACTATCCTTGAAGCTCTGCACGAAGCCATGCCCACCCAGGATTTTCTGTATCTGGGAGATCATGCCAATGCGCCCTATGGGCATCGCTCCAACCAGCAAATTGTCACAATGACAAAGGCTGGCGTGGAAACGCTTTTTGAAGCGGGCTGCGATCTGGTTATTCTAGCCTGCAACACGGCCGCAGCCATTGCGCTTCGGTCGCTGCAACAAGACTGGCTCCCAAACGCCTATCCAGGCAAACGTATCCTTGGCGTGCTTGTGCCCATGGTGGAAGCACTGACAGGTGTGCCCTGGAGCCAGGAACACCCGAACCGCCAGCAACGGGGCGATCGCTCTATTCTCTTGTTCGCCACGCGAAAAACGGTAGACAGCGGCTCCTACCTTGAGGAAGTAGAAAAACGCGCCCCCCATGTCCGGCTTAGCCAGAAAGCGTGCCCGGGGCTCGTGGATGCCATTGAGGGTGGCGCTGGTAAGGCACCAATCAGTGGCCTGATCGGTGGATTTGTGGGCGAGGTCCTTAAAGAAGCACCTACACCAGACGCAGCGTTCCTTGGATGTACACATTTCCCACTTGTGAAGGACTATTTCAGGGCAGCCTTGCCACCGACGACCGAGCTTCTGTCCCAACCGGACATCGTTGCTGCATCGCTGAGGGAGTATTTGGACCGCCACCCTTCATACCGGAAAGAGGGCACTGGCCGTGTTCGGCTTTTAACAACAGGTCGCCCTGAAGATGTGACCATGGCAAATGCCTACCTGCCGGAAAAGCTGCGCCATTTTGAGGATCACAACACGGTTTAATCCATGCCCCGGCTTTCAGCCAAAAACTGCGCTACGTCTTCAGTACTTGTTTGACCAAAATCCAGATAATGGGCTCCCACGGCCCGGAAAAAATCAGGCACTTCCAGACAAACCATATTGTCTGCAAGGCGCTGCATCTCAGCAATCGTTTCCCTTGGGGCAACAGGCACAGCAACACATAAATGCCGCGCACCCTGCGCCTTGATAGCTGCAATTGCGGCCTTCATTGTTGCGCCTGTTGCGATGCCATCATCCACCAAAATAACGGTCCGGCCCTTGAAATCAGGCGGGGCAGTACCTGCACCCATGGCTGCACGCCGTTTTCCCATTGAAACCAGCAAGTCCTTGGCTGTGCTTTCCAGATACGCGTCGGACACGCCCAGATGCGCGATAATGTCCCGGTTCTGTATCAGATGAGGAGGATTCCCTTCGGTTACCGCCGCCACAGCAAGCTCCGGCTGCCCCGGCGCACCCACCTTGCGCACCATCAAAACATCCAGTGGCGCTTTGAGTGCTTTAGCTACTTCAAACGCGACCGGCACACCGCCGCGCGGCAAACCAACCACCAAAGGGCTCTGACTGGCATAGGCCTCCAGTTCTTTGGCCAAGGCCTGGCCTGCTGATCTGCGGTCCGCGAACATGGCCCCATAGTACCGCGCAAATGCTCGATCTACAAATCGACTAGGGCACCCCGAAGCCAATATCGATGAAAGACATATCCGTGACAGAGGTTTCAATGTCTTCCGGCCTTCCGAAAGATGCTAATAATGGCTCTTCCTTCGACACAGAAATCAGACCAAAAACCCTGTCGACCTTGCCGCTAGCCCCAACCAACGGAAACAGGGAACTGATATAATCCTTTAAAAGTCCGCCACTTGTTTCAAGAGAGCGCACCATGAAACCGCCGCATGGCGTATCCGTAATACTGGAATAAAATTCATCCATCTGTGCGCCCAGTTCTTCGGACCAATGGTCAAAAAGGTTCAGTCCGGTCAGGCTAACACGCAGGATGTCGTCCACCGCACTACCGATCACTGTTGGCACCAGATGCCCCGGCCCATCACGCTCTGCCAATACCGTCCAGGGCAACATGGGTTTAATATCAGCGGGGCGTACACTTATCCTCGGCGGCACACGGCCACCTCCATCATGCACTAGTCTCTTGTAATATTTCAGAAAGTTTCCGTGTACTTCGGGTAATGCCTGCAAGACCGCACCCTTCTTGTTACATGTTGCCCCATCCGTAAAATCAGACTGCCAAGCAAATCGCAGCTTGTCCATGGTTTCTTGGCTTGGAACAGGCCTATACAAAAGCAAGAAAGCTCTATTACGCCCTTTGACGAAATTAAAACTTTCGTTTAATCGACAGCTTAGAGACTGAAAGATATTGTTCAGCCTGGAAGAGAGAGAGTTAAGTTCCTTTCTCGTAATATTGGTACTTTGCGAAAATAGGCACATGGCATGCGGCTAGAGGAAGCACAAAAAATACTGTCCGACATTCTAGCCCCGTGTGGCTATGACCAGTTTTTCGACGAATATGTTGGCAAAAAGCCGCTCACAGTCATTGGTAAGAACACCGCAGACCGACACCTGATGCTTGGTGAAGACCCCAAAGATACGATTCTGAGCGCATATGAAACCTATGCCCCGTTCCTGACATCCCACAACCGTACACCAAAAGGCCCGCCTCCAAGCGCAAAACCTGTGCAGGACGCTGACGCATTCCTGCAATTGATCAAAGGCTATCACAAAGGTGGTTACACAGTTCGCATCCCTGATGTTCTGAACCTATCGCCTCGCCTGACTGAGTTGACGAGGGCGATTGAGGTCATCATTGGCAACCCTGCCGGCGTGGTTGTCTTCTGGAGTGATAGCGAAGCCGAGGCCCCCATCCATCACGACGAAATCGATGTGATTGTGCTGCAACTGGTGGGTAGCAAAAAATGGTTCATTTCTGACGAACCACCGACACAGCCAAATATCTGGAAAAGTGTCGGTGAAGGTGTCCCGTCGTTTGAACGCTACAGCACGATTGATATCGGCCCCGGTGATCTTCTGTATGTACCGCGCGGCACGCCACACACGGTGAAATCAACCAGCGAGTCCATCCATCTGGCCATTGGCTTCACGCCAGTAACAGTTCGGGAAATGATCGCCGCGGCGCTGGACCAGCTATCAGAACTTAATCAACCTCTTCGGGCGGACCTGGGCACACGGGCCGACTGCATGACGCAAAACAAAGGGGCCGATATTGTTTTGCGCCAGATAAGAGACGGTATCGCGCAACTTCAGGAAAACGCCCAATCAAACAGCTTTGTTCGTGATGCTATCGTGCTCCGGAAAGCCAGGATGCTTGAAGGCCTGCCAAAGCTACCTCGGCCCGACAGGATACCCGCTGTCGCGTTGGATAGCAGAGTAAGACACCACCCGCTGGCTTATGGCCAACTCAATGCATTGCCGCACACACTGGAGTTCCGCCAACCCGGCGAACAGTTCCTGATACATTTGGGCGCGGAAGAGGCCATGCGTTTCATTCTGGATACAAATGAGTTCACCATTGCCGACATCCCCGGCGCAATAGATGACAGTGTGCGTATCGCACTGGTGAACCGATTATTGAAAAGTGGTTTCCTGATTGAGGCAGGATAAACAGCCCGGCCACCCAAAAGGGAACAATGGAATGCAAGTAGACGCCTACCTAAAACATATTGGCTTCAACGCCACACCCCGCGTTGACCTGGATACGTTCCGGCTTATCCACCACTTGCACAGCGACAATATTCCCTATGAAAACCTGGATGTACAAACCGGCACACCCACGGGCCTTTCCGTTGCTGACGCATATGAAAAAATTGTGGGCAAGCGTCGCGGTGGCTGGTGCTATGAAATGAACGGCTTGATGGGATGGGCGCTCAGCGAAATCGGCTTTTCGGTTCAGCGTGTTGCGGCAGGCGTAAGACGCGAACAACTAGGAGACACGATGACAGGCAACCACCTGGCCCTTCTGGTGGACCTGAACGGCGAGCGCTATCTCGCTGACGTGGGGTTTGGTGACGGGATGGTGGAACCTGCCATCCTCAAGGAAGGCTCCTTCAAGCAGCGGCATTGGCAGTTCAGGTTGGAAAAACTCGATGACATGTGGTGGAGGCTGCATAACCACCCTGAGGGCGCAGCCTCATCCTTTGATTTCACAGAAGACACGGCCGACAACCGATTGCTGGCAGAAAAATGTACCTATTTGCAGAGCTCGCCGGATTCGTCATTTGTCCAGAACGCTGTTTGCCAACGCCATTTCCCTGACCGGTTGGAAGTGATGCGTGGCCGAGTGCTGAAAACGATCCAGCCCGAGGGTAGCTACAAACGCATAATCGAAAATCTGGATGACTATCGCGCCACACTCGAAAAAACATTCGGCATCGAAATCGAAGGCCTTGAGAAAGTGTGGCAAAAAATACTCGCCAGAGACGCTGAATTAGTAGGCATATCCAGTTCGAATTAATTTCAATACACCTTCATTCAACCAGAAAAATGCAAAATTCCTCCTTTAAATCGGCTCGGACTGATCCTTTTTTTTAAGTTTGAGAACCGATTTCTGCATCAATTTGGCACAAAATAAACTCTAGTTCCCTAGTTTTCAGTACTAAATACAACCTTATCAATAGAACCTAATCCTAGGTTTTATTGAAATAAAATATTTTCGGAAGTTATGAACAAAGCAGGGGGTTGGCGATACTGACACAGTTACACCAGCTTATTGGTAACTTGATAATGAACAATGTGTGATCGTGTATGCAGTTGCGTGACCTACAGTATTATGTCGCCTTGAATGAATGCCTTTGTTTTCGCCAAACAGCATTTGAATTCAAAATTGCCCAATCAACTGTCAGCAGAGCGATCGCACGCTTGGAAACTACTCTTGGCGGACAACTGTTCTCACGCGAAGGCCGCAAGGTCAGGCCATCATCATTCGGGCGCTCCATGGAGCCCGCCTTATATGCGCTGCGCTCGCAATATGAACACATTCAGAACCAGGCCGATATCCTCCTTCGAACAGAAGGTGGCCACTTAAGGATCGGCATTGACGACAATGTTGTGTTCTCGCTACTTCATCCGCTGCTTCAAAAGTTCAGTACAACGCTGCCCTCGGCAGAGCTTGAATTTGTCCACGCCTCCGGCCCGGAGCTACACACCGCTCTGCAGGAAGCGGAAGTAGACGCAGTATTTCTTGCAAGCCCCATGACCATCGCTGACAATTTCAAAAGCAAATCCATCCTCAGGGAATCATACGTTATTGCGGTTCCTCAAGTTCTGGGCGCAGAAGAAACACTAGCCTTCCCGAAGAAGCTTGAGAAATTGCCCTTGATGGTGAACGAAAACGCCATCGACAGCCTATTGCTGGAACAGGCACTTTCACAGTTTGAAGTCCAGCCGAAATCAATTAGGAAGTGCCAGCGCATGGAATGGTTGGTTGATCTGGTGTCTTCTGGCTTTGGCTGCGGCCTTGTACCCCAAGCGCTTGCCAAAAAGCTGGACCTTAAGGTCAGTTGGGATTTTGCAGCAAGCCTACCACCGTACGAACTGAGCTTCATCACTGCACGCGGCAGGGCCTTCTCCCCCGCACTGAAAGCGCTTGATCACGAAGTAACTGTTTTCTCGAAAAGCAGCGAAATGCAGCTCAAGATCGCCAACGGCTAAAACTTCTCCCCCCCAAGGCCAATCTACACACAACTGCTTGCTGCCCCAACACTCTAGTGATGCATGAAACACAGCGTTTTGCCGTGTCTTGAGGCACACCCAAGCCCCAAACAGTATTAATTTTCCCAGAAAAATAAACCTTAACTATTTGATATTTATATATTTATTTCATTTGATCCGCTTTTCGCATCAATGTGATGCAACACACGGATCATTAAACAGGCTAATCAATGTGTCACCTATCCGGTGATTGATCAGAAAGAGCAATGGGCCGGTATGCTTCGCATAAAGCGTTGTGGTTAATCCTTATAAAATCTCAAGGAGAGAACCATGACTTCTATCAATACTAATGCTAGTGCAATCAACGCACTTTCCATCCTTCGCGACACCAACAAATCCATGATGGAAACGCAACAGCGTATTTCCACAGGTTTGAAGGTTTCATCTTCTAAAGATAACGCTTCTACTTTCTCCATTGCGCAGGGCATTCGCTCTGATATGAAGGCTTTTGGCGCGATCAAAGACTCGCTGGCTCTTGGCCAGGCCACCCTGTCTGTTGCGACTGCTGCAACAAAGACAATGTCATCACTGGCTGATGAAATTCGGGCGAAAATCGTTTCCGCACAAGGCGACAACGTTGACCGGAATGTAATTCAGGATGACATCAACCAGCTTGTTGCACAAATCGATAGCCAGGTTTCTGCCGCTGAATTTAACGGCGCAAACCTCATCGATGGTTCCGGATCTGGTAACTTCAACGTAATGTCCGGCTTCAAGGACGATGGCAGTGCACAGAATATTTCTGTTGCTTACACCGACCTGAGCGCACGCGCAGGCCTAAACAACAGCATTGCATTTGACCAGTTCGGCCCAGACACCCAAGATTCCGCCAATGTAATGCTGTCTAAGGACTATGCTACAGGGCAGTTTGACAGCATGTCTTATACCGTTGTTGATGTTGCGTCAGGTAACGAAACGACTCGCACGGTTGACATTAGTGGCGCGGCCAACCTTGCAGCTGTTGCAACCGCACTACAAACCGATCTTCAGGGGCTGGGCGGCGTGTATGCTAACTCTACGGTTTCTGCAACAGGTGAAGGCCAACTTACATTCGGCGATGCCGATGCAGGTACAGTTAACTTCCGCGGTGTAGCTGCAGCTGCAACAGGTGGCGGCCTGGCCGACCTGGCTGCAATTGATGTTTCGACGCAGGCTGGTGCAGCTTCTGCCCTGACATCCATTGACTCGGTGATCACAACCATTAAGTCGGCCGATGCATCACTGGGTTCCGCCCAAAAGCGGATGGACCTGCAAGCTGACTTCATGAACAGCCTTGTTGACAGCCTGAAGCAGGGCCTCAGCTCACTCGTTGATGCGGATATGACCGAAGAATCAGTGAAACTGAGCCAGTATCAAGCGAAACAACAGCTTGGCGTTCAGGCGATGTCTATCGCGAACCAGAACACAAGCTCTATCCTGTCACTGTTCCGTTAAGTTTAAAAACGGCACTAGAAACAATAGCAGGCACGCTACTGCTATCATCCCACCCGGTTCACGCCGGGTGGGATTCTCGCTAAGAGGCATGAAGTTTTTTCCGTCGCCCCACACCGCAAAGGTGCTCACAACCTATTTTCGATAAATTTTATTCAATTATTTTAGATAGTTAATAAATATATCCGCAAATCGGATCAAACCAATCCCACAATCAATTGGAAGTTTCTGACTAGTTTCTGGTCACACGCTGTCGTGACCTACGCAAAGGCGTATCTATGCGGTCAAAGAATTATTGTACTCGCTGGTCATAGACAGATTCCGCAGAAAGCGTCGTGGCGATCTCTTTAGGAAAGGAGAAAGGCCATGGCCTCCATCAATACAAATGTGTCAGCGCTCAAAGCGCTTACGATTCTTAACAAGAACGATGCGTTTCTTCAGGAAACGCAGGAACGTATCTCAACGGGCCTGAAGGTTCGTTCATCAAAAGACAACGCGTCAACCTATGCCATCGCGCAAGGCCTGCGTTCTGATATCAAGACCTACAATGTGGTAAGCGACACGCTTGCCCTTGCCCAATCTTCACTGGGAACAGGCGTTGCGGCCGTTGAAACAATCGATGGCCTGATGTCTGAGATCAAAGCCAAGATTGTGCAGGCACAAGGCGAAAACGTTGACCGCAACGCAATCCAGGCTGACATCGACCAGCTTGTCGCGCAAATTGAAAACCAGGTTCAAGCTGCAGAATTCAACGGCCTGAACTTGTTGAATGGCAGCGGCAAACCATTCAATGTGATGATCGGCTTCAAGACCGTGGATGGCGAGCGCGTGCCGGATTCGCTGAATTTCGATACGCATGATATTCGCACCACAACGACACGTGGCAACGGCATCGCAAGCAATACGTTTGCCGCAGGTGCGACTGACCCGGTAATCACTTTGGACCAAGCCTACACTGGCGAAGTAACGCCAACTGACGGTAGCAAGGTGAAGCCGGGTGATTTGAAGTCCATCACATTCACTCTTCAGGATACCGTTGCGCCAGCATCACATGAAGTTACAATCGATGTAAGTGCAGAAGACGACCTGACTGCAGTGGCTACAAAGCTTCAGACTGAAATTCGGGCCCTGACGCCGACTGCAAACTTTGCAACGGTGACTGTCGCTGCAGATAGCGCCAATGGCACCACGCTGACATTTGGCGACAGCACTGACAAAATCACCTTTGAAGGCGCGGATGTCGAGCTGAGCGGTGGCGACTTGATGCCGTTGGCAGCAATTGATGTTACGACCACACCAGGTGCCGTAGCTGCGCTGGGCGAAATCGATGGCCTAGCAGATATTGTGAGCGACACAAACGCCGTTTTGGGTTCGCAACAGCGGCGCCTTGATTTGCAAGACAACTTCATCTCCGGCCTACTAGATAGCCTTGAAACCGGGTTGAGCGCCCTAGTTGACGCTGATCTGACCAAAGAAGCTGTAAACCTGAACCAAGCCCAAGCAAAACAACAGCTTGGTTATCAGGCTCTTGGTATTGCTAACGAACAAACTCGTTCGGTGTTGTCCCTCTTCCAGTAGGGCCAGCGTTTCTACCACATCAACTCACATATTATTAGTTAATGAGGAATGAGGACAATGTTAGCACGGGGAATTAGTTCATATCAGAATGCCAGCCTGACGCTGAAAGACGGTCGCTCTCAAGAAGTGGAAGCTCTGACCCGGATCAACGCCGAGATGGAAAGAACATCTCAAGGGGATGTCGATATTCAACAATTCTATCAGGCAGTTTCCAAAAACCAGAAGATATGGAACGAGTTTCTGGTCGCCCTAGCGGAAGATGACCACCCCTATCCGGTTGAACTACGGGCTAGACTGATTTCACTGGCCATTTGGGTAAATCGCCATACGCAGACGGTGATTCAAACCCGAAAGAATGTGGAACCATTGGTGTTGCTGAACAAGGATATCATCGCCGGATTGCAGGCGAGACCTGAAGGCACAGCACAAGCTCCAGGGCAACAGAATATTGCTAATCGCAATCTTCACCCCTCTTCCTTAACGGAGAAAGAAGATGACTTCGAACTTGAATGTTAGCAATGACTTTAACTTGATCCAGCTTGCGGATAGAAAATCAGGGAAGTTGAAAGGCTTCCCAGAGAAACTCGTCCATCTTCGGGAAATCAGCGATGATCTCTGGCGCGCAACTGCCACCATTAACATCGCACTGAGCGCACTGGATTGTGTCGAAGAACAACTGGAAGACATTAAAGAGCAAGAACTTGCTCGGGAGAAAGAAGGCTCCAACACACCACTGGGCATCGGCTATGTAGCACGCCTGAATGCTATTCTAAAAGAATCGTCGTTTCAGGATGTGAACATGCTGAAAGGCACCAACGACCTCCAGTTTCTGACAGAGTCAGACATGGTGGGCTCTTCCAAAGTTATGTCTGTGCAAACTGCCTACAGCCATAATTTAGGCTTGGAAAGCGGTCCCTTCATAATCAGCAAAGACAAAGACACAGGGAATGTGTCTATCACAGTGGAGGCTGGCCATAACCCAAGCACGGCCATTTCTTCGATTAAATATATCCGCGTTGCCATGCGCCGCAAGGGTGAGGACCGCAGGATTATTTCCCAAAACATGGCCTGGACACGGACAACAAAAGCCATCTGTGCTGTTTTGGGAGCTGCACTCAAGGCCAACTATCAGGAACTACCTGATTTCCCTGTGAAATTTGATAGCAATACGATGACTATCCTTGCCGGCAATGATGTGGAAATCGAGGCGGTAAGCCTGCAAGGCACAAGGGCTGGTGCTCTGTCTCCTCTCAAGGCATGTCTCGTTGCAGATCAGCCTGACTATGAGGGTGTATGCGCAGCGGTGGAAGTTGCCAAAAACGCGATAGAAGAGGCTCGCACTAGCTTCCAGCAGCACAATGTCGATATTGCAAATATGGAAGCTCTTGTGAACTCAATCATGGAACGAGTAGCTTTGCTATCCTTCATGCCAAGCTCAAATGCAGGTGAAGCTGAAACCCTTCATGCCCTCACCGCCACGCAGGCGCACATGAATAAAGGCTTCAAAATTGAAAGCGGCAAAGCTGAAATTCTACGGTTGATGGCTACAAACACAGACGAAGCAAGCTAAACACTGCTTTCAACCTATAAAGAATAATGGGCTTGCCTCCATCTCTTGAAGGCAAGCCCATTGATCATCAAGCCAGCGTTAATCTTCTTCAGCAACAACTTCTGCTGTTGGCCTAATCTGTTGGCCACCTTCAATCGCGTGCAGATACACATCGAGAAGAGCTTCCTGCTCCTGCCGGTCGGCCTGATCCATTTTGCGGATAGCGATAACCTTCCGCATCACCTTGGTATCGAAACCGACAGCCTTGGCGCCTGCGTAAACTTCCTTGATGTCTTCCGCGATGCCTTTTTTCTCTTCTTCCAAGCGCTCGATCCGCTCGATAAAGGAACGAAGCTGTTCCCCTGCTACGCCGCCAGCCTGTACCATGTGGCCCTACTCCCTGAAATTATACATTGCCCCAGCGGGCTCCTAGATTCGGCGCGCACTTTAGCCCTCGCGCCGCCTCCGTTCAATCGTGTTTTACTCTTCTGCCTTCGCCAACTTGTTTTTAGCGACACTGATATCCATACGCCGCATCTGTTCATCCGTTGCAGGCATTTGATATTTCTCTTTATATTCGTCATAGGGCATGCCGTAGATACGTTCGCGCGCTTCATCCTTGGCAACATCCGCCCCAAGCTCCTCTGCGGCTTCTGCATACCAGTTCGACAGGCAGTTCCGGCAGAAGCCTCCCCACCCCATCAGGTCAATGTTCTGAACGTCGGTACGCGTCCGCAGGTGATCCAGCAGGCGCCGGAAAACGGCTGCTTCAATTTCGGTGGTCTTGTCGTCTGTCGCTGTCATTTTTTCTCTCCTTATGAGTAGTATTTCACTGCTGCTATGTCGTCACGGGTTATGCATTCGTCAAGGATGTCAGCCATCAAAGCAGCCCATTCATCCACCATTGACTGCTTTTCCAGAAGGTCTTGCCTAATCTCAATTGTCGTTTGCGGCAATCCGTGATCGGCACCGTGGCGCTGCATCGTGTAATAAAGCTGACGACCTGAATAAGGCTGATTGTCGCCGATCACGAGATCGGTTTCCCGCTCCATCATGCCGATCATCGCTTGTGCCAAACGCGGGTCTTTGTTCCAAAGAAACCCTGCATGCCACGGGCGTTTTTCACCATCCATCTCGGGTGTGAAGCTGTGCATGCCCACCACAATCGGCACAATCCCTTCCTCTAGGTGCGCTTCTACAAGGCCAGCACAGGCGTCATGGAAAGGCGTATAATAATCGCGCTTTCTGGCTTCAACGGCTGCGGGCATCAGGTCGGCATTCGCCGGGATTACAACACCGTCGCTGATACGCGGCACCAATGTGGGGCTGTCTGGCTCGCGGTTGCAATCGATCAAAAGTCGCGAAACGGGCGCCAGCACAGCGGCGCCGCCCATCATTGCACACATCTTCCGCGTCACTGCCTCAGCACCCAGATCATAGGCGATATGTTGCCCAAGCACCGCATCATCCAACCCTAAATCATCGAACCCTTCAGGAATGAAATTTGTCGCATGATCGCACAGGATGATCAGCCCCGTACGGGCATCCGGGTTGAGGATTTCTGGCTGGACAGGGGAAGACGACATAAGATACACCAACGTTCGCATATGAAACTTGGGTGACAGTCCTACAAAAAAGCTGGACCTGAACACCACGATAAAGCAGCATGTGCGCCGAAAAGTAACGATCTGAACATTTTAGTCAACAAACCACTGAGCACGTGCATACCTTGCCCCAGGTTTCACGCCAAGCTCTTGTCCGGGAGAGAACATGAGTTCCGAACAGATTTCTATTCAACGAGGGCGCAAGACCCGTATTGTCGCCACCTTGGGGCCTGCCAGCAGCAGCTATGAACGCATCAAGAAACTGTTTCTGACTGGCGTAGATGTATTCCGTCTGAACATGAGCCATGGCGAACACAAGGACAAGGAAGCCCTGGTTCACACCATTCGCGCAGTTGAGCGGGAATTGAACCACCCGATCGCCATCCTTGCCGACCTTCAGGGTCCAAAGCTTCGCATTGGCCTGTTCGAAGAAGGCAAGGTGACGCTTAAGGAAGGACAGCCGTTCAAGCTGGATCTCCTGGACCAGCCCGGCACCGACGAACGCGTTTATCTGCCTCACAAAGAAATTTTCGATGCGCTGGAGGTTGGTACCCATATCCTGCTGGATGACGGCAAAATCCGCCTTGAGGTGGAAGCCGTTGAAGAAGGCCGGGCTCGCACACGGGTAATCGTTGGCGGCGTTCTTTCTGACCGCAAAGGTGTGAACGTGCCAAACGCAGTGCTGCCGCTGGCGGCTCTCACAGAAAAAGACCGGCGTGACCTTACCTTTGCACTGCAGTGCGGCGTGGACTGGATTGCGCTTTCCTTCGTGCAGCGCCCGGCAGATGTGGCCGAAGCCAAAAAGCTCGTCGGCAAGAAGGCTGCTGTGATGGCCAAGATTGAAAAGCCTGCTGCCGTAGAATCTTTGCATGAGATTATCGAACTTGCAGATGGTGTGATGGTTGCGCGCGGCGACTTGGGCGTTGAAGAACCCTTGGAAAATGTACCGGGCATCCAGAAACAGATCGTGCGCGCAGCCCGGCAGGCAGGCAAGCCTGTGGTCGTGGCCACACAAATGCTGGAAAGTATGATCAAATCACCCGTACCAACCCGCGCAGAAGTTTCAGACGTAGCAACGGCCGTGCTTGATGGCGCCGATGCAGTTATGCTGTCTGCCGAGTCTGCGGTCGGTGACTATCCTATCGAAGCCGTACAGGTAATGGACCGTGTAGCATCGCGCGTTGAACATGAGCCAAGCTATTTCATGAGCGGTGCAGAAGAACGCAACAACCCGAATGCAACCACGGAAGATGCCATCACGGCAGCCGCGCGCCAAGTGGCCCGCACCGTGAAAGCAAAAGCGATTGTTACCTTCACCACATCAGGCGCTACGGCCCTGCGCGCTGCGCGGGAACGGCCTGACGCCCCGATCCTGACGCTTACCCCCAAGCTTGCCGTAGCACGACGCCTGTCGATCGTGTGGGGCCTGCATACAGTGAAGACAAAAGATGTGGGCGCCTTTGAAGAGATGGTTGGCAAAGCCAAACGCATGGCACTCCGAGCTGGTCTTGTTCAGGCTGGAGACCGGATTGTGGTAACCGCAGGTGTTCCTTTTGGTACGCCGGGCGCCACCAACGTGCTGCACATCGCCTGGATCAGCGGCAACGAGCTTTAAAGAGCAATCCGCCTACAAAAGAAAACCATGATGGCGCAGGTCGGCTTCAAGCTGGTCTGCGCCTTTAAAATGGTGGCCAATCATTCCCAATTGCTCTGACGCCCGGACATTGTCGATCCGGTCATCGATATAAAGCGTATGTTCTGGATCAAGGCCGAAACGCTCCACCGCCACATGGAAGATGCGTGGGTCTGGTTTCACCAGCTTTTCCTCGCCAGACACCACAACCCCTTCAAACAGGTCCGTAAAGGCATTCTGGCGGCAGAAGGGTGGCCATTTTTCCTGCGAAAAGTTCGTCAGGCCATAACAGCGCATACCTTGCTCTGTTAGCTGCTCCAGCAGGTCAACCGTGCCCTGGATGACATCACCGATGGTTTCATCCCACCGTTCATCATAGGCGCGAATCAGGTCTTCATACTCTGGGTATTTCCGAGACAGGATTTGCACACCTTCGGCAAAAGGGCGACCGCGGTCATGCTCTGTATGCCAGCCAAGCGTAACCACATCACTGAGAAATCTATCCAACTCTGCCGAATCGGGTATCAGCTTCTGGTACAGGAAGCGCGGATCCCACTCGACAAATACATTGCCGATATCAAAGAGTACTGCTTTGTCTAAACCAGTCATACAATCCCCAAACGATAAAGCCGCGCAACTCTAGCAGAGTGCACGGCTAAATCAATCAGACTGGATCAAACCAGACCGGGCTGAAGCGAGAAGCTTAGCCCTGACGCGCTTTAAAGCGACGCTGCGTCTTGTTGATCACGTAGATGCGGCCTTTGCGGCGAATCACGCGGCAATCGCGGTGACGGCTCTTCAAAGATTTCAAGCTGTTACGAATTTTCATCGTTCGTCTCACTACAAACCGGCTAAAACCTTTTCCCTGCCTGGCCAGCCGGCACTTGGCACACAGGGTGGGAACCACGAATCCGTCATTCCGCTAATCCATTGGCGGCGGAACATAATGATGAGACCCCCACCTGTCAATAGCTTAGACTCCGGTATCACAGGCTTTTTGCCTGAAACGCCCCACAGTCTGCCCATAAAAAATGGAGGCGTCCCCCATGCCCGGTGGGACGCCCCAAATTTTCCCTACTGGTTAGCAGGGATAGTCCGCTCACGCCTGTGCGTCAGTAGATACATAATACCAAAATGGGACCGTCTTGTCATGGGAATAAAAGGCCAGTATTGCTGCCCCTGTTGGTCCAGCCCCTTCAATCGCCATTGACCGCCCCGCCAACAGCCTGTAGGCAATCGGTTGAAGGACACATTCCAGAAGAACAAAGAGACCTGATCCATGCTTATTTCCAGCCAGTTCGATAGCGGCAACATTGAAGTTCTCAAGGGCGACAACCCATCGGATATCCGCCTCAATATTCGCAAAGACAATCAATCTGATTTTTATCAGTGGTTTCATTTTCGTGTTTCCGGCGTTCAGGACACTGAATGCAAGTTCACAATCGAAAACGCAGGCGGAGCAGCCTACCTTGAAGGCTGGGACGACTATAAGGTCTGCGCCTCATACGACCGGGAAACCTGGTTCCGGATCGACACAGCCTATGACGGCAAGATGCTGAGCTGGGAAGCCATGCCGGAACAGGACTTCATCTATTTCGCCTATTTCGCCCCCTATTCCATGGAACGCCATGCCGACTTGATCGCAGAAGTGGCACAATCTCCGCTCGTGCGCACCAGCGTCCTTGGCCACACACTTGACGGCCAGGACATGGACCTGATCGAACTTGGATACGGCCCAGAAGGCCGCAAAAAAATCTGGCTGCAGGCCCGCCAGCACCCCGGCGAGACCATGGCCGAATGGTGGATGGAAGGCGCGCTGGATTATCTGCTGGATATGGACAACCCGGTGGCGCGCAAGCTTCTTGAAAAAGCGCATTTCTATATTGTGCCAAACATGAACCCGGATGGGTCCAGGCGCGGGCACCTACGCACCAACGCCGTAGGCGCAAACCTGAACCGCGAGTGGAATGTCGCCACAATGGAACGCAGCCCGGAAGTATATCTGGTGCGTGAAAAAATGGCAGAGACAGGCTGCGACTTCCATCTGGACGTGCACGGTGACGAAGCACTGCCCTATAACTTCGTTGCGGGCTTTGAGGGCATCCCAAGCCTGAAAGACAAACAAATGGCTTTGATCCAGATGTTCCAGAACATTCTGGCCAAACTGTCCCCTGACTTCCAGACCAAACACGGTTACGACGAAGACGAGCCTGGCAAGGCGGATCTTTCCATTTGCACCAATTATGTAGCAGAAACCCATGGCTGCCTGGCCATGACGCTTGAAATGCCTTTCAAGGATAATGCTGACCTGCCAGATCCTGATTTCGGTTGGTCGCCTGAGCGCTGCCGCCACCTTGGCCGTGCCTGCATGGATACCCTGCACAGAATGATCGACGAATTGTAATTCGCGCAATCGTACTTACATTCCACAAAGGGCGGGCAAACCCGCCCTTTTTTTTATTTGATCATTTGGGGGACGAACCATGAGCAAAAAAATTGACCCGAGCAAGGTGAAGGAACTGATCGGCACGCAGTATCCAGCGCCCTATGACGAACCGGTTCGTGCCCGCGGCAAACGCAAGCTTGGCGACGAAGCCGGGCTGACACAGTTCGGCGTAAACCTGTTAAGACTTGAACCCGGGGTCTGGTCGGCCCAGCGGCATTGGCACAAGCTTGAGGACGAATTCATCTATGTTCTCGAGGGCGAGGTTGTGCTGGTAACGGATAGCGGCGAAGAAACCCTCAGTGCCGGTGACGCCGCAGGCTTCAAGGCAGGCGAAGAAGACGGCCACCACCTGCAGAACCGGTCTGACAAAGAAGCGTTGGTTTTGGAAGTTGGCACCCGCACACACAATGACGTGGTTCAATACCCCGAAGCTGACCTTGTGGCACGAATGGACGGTAAACCCGCCATGTTCACCCGCCGCGACGGCACGCCTTACAAAGCCTAGCTTGACGCGAAAGCAGCGATGACAGAAAAGGGCCCCGCCACCCCTGGCAGGGCCCTTCAGACAAGGTATCGCTATCTGTTAGATAAACAGGTCTGGATCGTAGATGATGGTCTCATCAACTTTGGCACCCAGGATCGCCAATGTAAGACCATCGGGCACATCGCCGCCTGCGTCATAGTCGATATCCTCGTCACCATCCAAAAGGAACAGTTGCCCTTCACCAGGGCCGAGGTCCTTGTTGTGGTTGTTGCCAGCCTTGATGGAAACAGCCAGCAGTTCATAGTCGTCATACCCTTCGTTTTCCATGAAAGCGTTCAGGTTTACGTCATCAAGGTCTGTTTCACCGTACCAACCATCAATCTTCACCTTCAGGATGCCGCCTTCACCGTCATCCAGGTAAAGCACCACGTTGGATATCTCATGGTCTGCCGTACCCTTCTTGTTTGAGAAGGTGCCGAAGTGATCCTCTCCTTCTTCTGGGCCAGTGTCACCGCCATCAATGCCTTCGATTGTCAGCGTCACCGTGGCTGTATCGAAACCGCCATTGCCGTCTGACACCTGATAAGTGAAACTGTCCGTCGCTGTTTCACCGTCGTTCAGGGCATTGAAGGCACCATTCGGGTCGTATACGAAAGTACCATCGGCGTTCAGCGTCAGGAGAGCCCCCGAATCGAGCACGATCTCTTGCCCAACCACCGTGTCATCGCCGTTCACGGCAAACACTGTCAGCACGTCGCTCAGGTCAGGATCGCTATCGTTTGGCAACACATTGCCGCTGATGGCTGTCGCTTCATCTGTAGCGGCCGCATCATCCACGGCATCAGGCGTATCGTTCACGCCAACAACGGTTACAGTCAGCACTGCGCTGTCAGACCCACCGTTGCCATCATCCACACTATAGGTAAGATCGGTGGTGAAGGTTTCGCCTTCAGCAAGCCAGTCAGCATCCACCGCATCCACACTGTAGGAGCCATCTGCATCCACCGTAACACTGATGCCCGGCGCAACGACAATCGGTTGACCAACATCACCAGCAGAGCCGTTGATTGCCGTCACGCTAAGCCCGTCCGGAATGCCGTCGCCATCTGCGTCGCCTGCATCCAGATCAACATCATTGGCAAACACGTTGCCCGTGCCCACAGTGTCTTCATATACAGTCGTGGCATCATCAACGGCATCCACCGGGTAAGGCGCGTCACCGTAAAGCTTGTCGGAATCTTCACGGCCACCATCAGCGGAGGACACAGAGGTTTGGCGTACAGCCAAGCTTTCAAGCGCAATATCATCCAGCGTCAATGCGCGATCAGCAGATGACATCACAAACGTAACAGTCTGATAGTCATCTGTGGACATGCCGGATGTGCCGAATTCAATGCCAATCTCGAATGGGCTGTTTGGAACACCGTTTGTTGTGACACCGCCGCCAAGGTTCGACACATCACCATCCTGCTGCACTTCAGTGATCTCTGCACCTGTGAAGGTAAGGCCGCCCAGAAGGGTATCGTCAGCCACATCGAAGAACAGGCCGCGGATATCACCAATCAGGCCATCATTGTCCTGATCGTTTGTGATGGTGAATTGCAGTGTGCCATCGCCCAGTTCAACAATTGTCAGCGTGGCTGGCGCCATACCGTCATCACCGGTTTGGACATCAAGTGTAAAAGTTAAAGTACGCATAAGACTTCTCCTATCAATCAAACTGGCTGCCGGGAGAGGCCTGTTTTTGCGGTCGTTGCGTGTGCCTGGTCACGATGCAAAACGGGTCCGAGTAGCCATTCGAACCAGTAGCCGCATCATTTGTGCCAAAAGATAAAATTTTAACTATCTAGGAAAATATGAGGATTCCGTAGGGGAACAACGAGGCACCTGCGTAACTGCCGTCATAAATTAACGCATAATGCAATTTTCATTATCGCATTATGCGTCATTTTTTATCGCAAATTGCGTTAATCGCCCTCGAAACTGACGAGACTGACAACCTTTTCGCAGCGATCTCTCAGTTTCGCTGCTCCGCCCAAATCTGGCAGATCAACAATGAAGCCCGCACCGACCACATCGCCGCCAAGGTGGTCGATCAGCGACACCGCCGCATCAGCCGTACCGCCGGTTGCGATCAAGTCATCAACCAGCAACACGCGGTCGCCGGCGCCAAAAGCATCCAGATGCATTTCAAGGGTGGCTTCACCATATTCAAGCGTATAGCTTTCCTCCACGGCTTGGTGGGGAAGCTTACCTTTCTTGCGGATAGGGACAAATCCGGCCCCAAGCCTGCAGGCCAGCGCCCCGCCAATGACAAAGCCGCGTGCCTCAATACCTGCCACCATCTGCACCCGGTCATTTCTGAAATGACCGAACAGAAGGTCAACCGCATGCTTCAGCGCTGCCGGGTTGCCGTAAAGTGTAGTGATGTCTCGAAACATAATCCCGTCTGCCGGGAAATCCGGAACCGTCCGGATATAGGACTTCAAGTCCTTCATGGGTAGCCTCATAGATAAAGTGGACTAAGTGTCCACTTTATTATTTTCCAGCACCTTGAACAAGAAAAGAGCTACAAAGGCCCCTACTATTTGCGCAGCAATGAACGGCATCACATCTGCAGGGGCAATACCGGAAAACGTATTGGTAAAGGATCGTGCGATCGTCACCGCCGGGTTGGCGAAACTCGTGCTCGCGGTAAACCAGTAGCCGGCAGTGATAAAAAGACCGACAGCATAGGGTACAGCCTCAACCTTGTAGCGTACCGTCCCAAGGATGGCCGCAAGCAGCCCGAAGGTAGCGACACCCTCGCTGATCCACTGGCCCGTGCCTGTGCGCCCGTTCAGGGATGTCTGTACAAGGGTCTGATCAAACATTGCATGCGCCAGCACCACACCCGCGATAGCCGCAATAACTTGGGTCAAAACATAAGATGCAGCCTCAAGACGCGTCAGCTGCCCTTTCGCAAAGAAAACAAGCGTAACAGCGGGATTGAAATGCGCACCGGAAAACGGCCCGAACACCAGGATCAGAACCACAAGAATAGCGCCCGTCGCGGCCGTATTACCCCACAAGGCAACGGCCGTATTGCCTGCCGCCAATGTCTCGCCCATGATGCCTGAGCCAACAACGGTGGCAAGCAGCATCAGGGTACCAACAAATTCGGCCAGCAATTTCTGTTTCATGGTCATTCTTGTTTCCCCCGCACTCTTTTCAGTAGCGCAACGTCTAAGCGTGGATCGCGATATCTTCCAGCGCTGCTTTTAGCGCGGTGCCATCCATCTCTTCAACATCCAGTGCCACCAGCTTTTCGATCAGCGGGTCAATGGCGTCATAAACATCAGAAAATGCCTGTAAAATCTCGTCATCCGAGCCAACCACGGCAGCAGGGTCAGGAAACCCCCAATGGGCCCGCACTGGCACGCCCGGCCATATGGGGCAAGTTTCCCCTGCTGCGCTATCGCAAACAGTGATGACAATATCCATCTTGGGGGCGTCGGCGGCCACGAATTCGTCCCAGCTTTTGGAACGGAAATCTTTGGTTTCGTATCCTTTTGCTTCAAGCAATTTGATCGCAAACGGATTTACTTTCCCGGTAGGCTTGCTGCCTGCACTGAAAGCCCTGAAACGACCTTCACCACGCCTGTTTATGATGGCTTCGCTCAGCACGGAGCGGGCCGAATTTCCCGTACAAAGAACCAGCACATTCACCATCACGTCCTCCTCGTCGCCTCAACACAATTGCGTCAGCAATGCGTGTAACCCCTTATCGTCCCCACAGCAATCTTCTATTCAGGGCTGATACACTATGCAGCGTTGCGCTTTTATGACAAGTACGATTGCAGCTATTGATTGCTCGTGGCTTGACACGCCTGTGGTCTGGCGGGCTAATAGCTGCCAAGGGGAACGAATGAACATCACTCCAGATATCCTTATCGGATGGGCAGAGAGCCTGGCGCATGAACCAGTTCTGCTGGCGTGCCTTCTGGCACTGGCAACTCTGATTACAGAAGACGGCACACTCATTGCCGGCAGCTTGATGGTGGGAGCCGGCATCGCGCCCGCACCCTTGGTAATTGGCGCTGTGGCATTCGGAATAGCAGCCGGTGATGTGGGGCTTTACGGCCTCGGCGCACTGGCCCGCCGCATTCGCTGGCTGAAAAGGCGCCTGCCTATCAAGAAAGCGCGGCAAGCCCGGCGCTGGCTAAAGGGCAAAAGCACGCCGCTTCTTTTCGCCTCTCGCTTTCTACCTGGTACACGCCTGCCAACCTATCTTACGTTCGGCTTCCTACGCATGCCGCTCTTGCATTTCATCCTGGTGATGAGCGCCGCCGCCGCCGTGTGGGTATCCCTGATGGTGTTTTTCATCAGCGAAGTCCAGAAAGCAGTGGCGCACCTTGGGGGCTGGGCAGGTCTTTCTGCAGGCGTACTTGTGGCTGTTTTCCTGATCATGCTGTCACACCGCATTGTCAGGAAAAGCCGATATGGCCAGCGCCTTGAAAACGAACCTGCGCGTCAAGAAGAGGCTGTGGAAGCTGCCAATGCACAATAATCCGAACATCAATGCCGAAGCCCCCTTGTTGCACGCAGGAATGCCGCCACTGGATGAAAGCGCCGCGCGTACAAGCTGGTTTGAATTTGCACCCGCACACCTGTTTTACACACCCATTGCTCTTTATTGCGGGTTGCTGTCACTCCGCCACCGAGGGCTTACGCTTCCAACAGGAACAAACCCTGCGCTTCCTTATTCAGGCCTTGTAGGGGAAAGCAAGTTCGAGGTTCTAAGCCACGCCTGGCCCACATCGAAAGACTGGATATCGCCTTATGTGCGTATCTTGCGCTGGGGCGGCGACGGCGGGATGGTGCGCACCCTTGAAGATGCATCTAACGCCCTAAAGGAAGCAGGCATCGACTTCCCGCTGGTTGCCAAGCCAGACATCGGCATGCGCGGGGCTGGCGTTCAACTCGTGCACAACGAGGCCGAACTGGAATCATACCTTCAGGCGTTTCCTGCGGGCGCAAACCTGCTACTGCAAAAACTGGTGGATATGGAGGGCGAAGCAGGCGTTTTTTACGTGCGCCATCCAGATGAGAAAAAAGGCCGGATCATCAGCCTGACCCTGAAATACTTCCCGCGCGTCACAGGTGACGGCAAATCCACGCTCCGGCAGCTTATTATGGCCGACCCGCGGGCCGGCAAACTGGCACACCTTTATCTGGCGCGTCACCGCGATAGGCTTGATGAAGTGATCACTGTGGGCGAGAGCATACGCCTTGCTTTTGCTGGCAACCACTGCCGCGGCACCATCTTCCGCAATGGCAACAATGAGATCACCCAAGCCATGACAGAGCGCTTTGACCAGATCGCGCAATCAATGGAAGGTTTTTTTATCGGCAGGTTTGATGTGCGCTTCGCTGACTTTAATCGCTTCCAGGCTGGGGAAGGCTTCCGCATCATTGAAATCAACGGTGCGGGTGGCGAAGCAACACACATATGGGATTCGCGTACGACACTCCGGGAAGCATATAAAACACTGATGCATCAGTTCGGGCACCTATACGCCATCGGGGCCAAAAACCGGAAACGGGGTCACAAGCCCACACCTTTACAGAAACTGATCAAGGCATGGTGGCGCGAGAAACGCCTGACCAAACATTACCCGATCACCCACTAGGGAACAGGAGACACAGATGGATTTCGTTAAAAAACATATCGAGTGGCTGCCCGTGGTGGCAATCGTGGTGATACTGGGCGGCAGCCTGCCATACAAGTTTGGTGGATCAGCCGAAACGGCGCATATCTTCGATGTGGTTGGCACATTCCTCGGCCTTGATTTTTTCAAGTCAGCCGGGGGCTATATTATTGGCATTGCAGAGGCAATTGCCTGCGTCCTTCTTTTAATCCCCCGCACGCGGGCTTTTGGCGCCCTGCTTACCTTGGGCATTATGGCAGGCGCTATCACATTCCACCTGTTCAGTCCGCTTGGCGTAACGGTTCAGTGGATGGAAAATGGCGAGATGCATGAAGATGGTTCTCTCTTCTATCTTGCGGTTGTGTCCTTCGTTTCAGCGCTATGGCTGGTGATCCGCCACAAGCAAGATCTTCTAAATACCAATGCATAAAAAAAGGAAAAGAGGCAGAAGGGCCTGAACCCTTGCCTCTTTTTCCCGCACCACGGCTTGGATTGATGTTGCCGGTCTAGTGAATGCTTGCGCGCGCTTCACCCCGGATAAAATTCAAGTCGTTCTTCTTCAGATAGCGGAATATCTGCTTGGCAGCATCCTCCGAGAATCCTGCGGCATGCACCAGTTCCAGCATGCGGCGCAATTCGCCTGATTCAAAAGCCCGACGCACATCACCCAATGTAACGCCTGCCTCCACAGCCAAGGCACTGCCAAGAAACTGGAAACTACCCATTTCCGCCATCTTGAGGACAAGCCTCTCTTCAAGCCGGCCTTCAGCTTTCAAATCGATAACATAACCATGAATTTGCGCAGGACCTGCCTTCGCGATCCGCGACCAAAGAGCTTGTTCCTGAGTCTGGTTTATCGCCGTTGCGGCTTCACCTTGGGCCACGGCATATTTGTTCACAAGCAGTTTGCGGTATTCTGCCGACACCATATTCACGATGCGCTCCACCACACCAAGCGGCAGGTCGTTCCGCTGTGCCAGCGCGTCTATGATGCCTTCGTTATCCGAGAAACGATCTACTGTCTTATTGCAAGAGCGCTCGGACAGCTTGATCGCATCGTTCCTGACTACAGTTTCTGCCGGACGCACCGGACAAGAACTAACAATCGCAAAGGCGGCATGATCGCCAAGATCTTCCCGCTTGGCGATACGCATCAGGGCATGCTCTTCAAGATGAGGGATCAGACTAGCCCACTGTGCGTCCGTAAAAGCGGTTGTCACTTCAATAAAAGGGCCGGACACGCTTTCCACGTCAGTCGCGATCCGTGCCGCCAAGTCATAAGGCAGGCGACTGCAATAGCGCAATTCAAAGGCAAGTGTTTCGCGCACTTCCAGGCAGATGTCCTGCGCAAGCGCACGCGCAATATTTTCCACAGTCGCCAGTTCTTCTTCCGGGCGATTGTCAGAATTGAGAAATCTGGATGTGCGCTTGGCGAGCACCACCTTCGCGGCGGGGTCGGCTTTTGCCAGATTTTGAGGGTCCAAACTCATTGCATTGGCTCCGTCATCGGGAAAGCTGCTTCTCAGCATTCCCAAGTTTGGCACCCGCTTAACCACTAGCATGATGCCGTAAAATTTATCTTAACGCCAGCCCAAAAGGGTTGGGCGCACTCACTACTTTATTAACGAAGGCTGGATGTCTCCGTCCAGCCTGGGCCGAAACCGGCCAAAATGACTTATGCCGCAGCCCCTTCTGCCTTTTCCGCGCGAGGGACAACCTTGACCTCATGCTCTTCTTCTACCTTGGCTTCGCCAATGAAGCGTTTGGCAAGCTTGAGGAATCGAGGAGCCATGGTCTTGCTGACATTTGCCATTTGCATCAACCGCACGAATGCGGATGGATCTTCAAGCGTCAAGATCTCCCTAATGCGTCCAACCGGCAAACCAGCTTCGAGCGCGAGCGCACTTTCCATGAAAGCGCGACTGCCGCGATCAGCGATTTCCACCACAAGAAGGTGGGTGAGACGACGATCATTCCTGAGATCTGTAACAAAAGCGTGGATTTGAGGTGCGCTGGCATTCTTGAGCTGATCCCATAGCGCATCAATTTTATTATCTTCAGCGATCTGACCGGCTACTTCCTGGTCAATCGCATATTGGGACACAAGCAAATCACGACAATGGCTTGAAACCTTGTTCACGATACGCTCGACAACATTGAGCGGCAAATCTGCCCGCGCGCTCAAATGGTCCATCATTCTTACATTATCAGAGAAACGGTCCACCACCTTGCCGCTGGCCTTCTCGGGCAACTCTGCGCGATCATTCCGCACGAGGGTGGTTACACTTCTCTCTTTTCCGTATGTTGCAACTGCCGTTGATACGGTCTCGCTCAGGTCTGAGCGACGCGCCAATGTCATCAAGGCATGCTCTTCAAGGGCTGGAATAAGGCGCATCCATTCCTGATCGGTGAACACGTTGGTTTCACCAAGGAACGGACCCGACACCATTTCCACATCCCGGGCAATCTTTTCAGCTAGGTCATGGGCAAGAACTTTGCATTTGCGAAGCTCAAACGCGAGCACCTCACGCACTTGGGGTGACACATCCTGAGCCAAGACCCGCGCAACATTTTCTACAGTCGCACGTTCTTCTTCTGCCTGCTCGGAAACCAGGAACTGGCCCACCCGCTTGGCAAGAACGATCTTCTCGATCTGCACTGTATCAATCAATGTCACGGCATTTAAGTCCATCTAATCGGCTCCAATCTTAGCCACATGTCTTCCCGGGCCTGATTAAAACCGGTGTCATTCTACACGCCTGATCACTCCAGATTGTCATAAGGAGGTGAGAATTTCGTCAATGAATGGGTAAAATGTTAGCTAAAATTGAATCGATTTCAGCAGACCTATGAGCCCTGCTCCAACATGCTTTCGCATGATTAAAATGCATTGCCCCCACTGACTGAGCACGTCCCTACAAAGCGATTAACTTTACCGCAAAATGCCCTTAACTTGCTGAAAATAATAAATATTTCATCAATAAACAGACAGCCTTCATGCACAAAAAGCGACATACACGCGTTGTATCCTGCAGTATCCTATAGCTATTCCAAGACTACACCGAGAAGCAGCCCGCATTGGCCACATGAGGACTAAATGGCTCACTACGGGCGGGCATTTCACCCCTCGTTTTACGAGCAATTTTCAGTTCTTAACGCGATTCGCATAAAAAAAGGGGAACCCGGAGGTTCCCCTAGTGAAAGCGAACGAAGGTCAAATTGACCTTCATCACGCGAGAGAGCTTTTATTCGTGCCTAAGGGCATGGATAGGGTTGCGGCGCGCCACCTTGGCTGCCTGTCCACCTACCGTCGCCCAAGCGATTGCCAATGCAACCAGCGCAGCAACAAGGAACACCCATGCGTTGCCAAACAGTGAAATTCGATACGCAAAGCCATCAAGCCAACTGTTCATACCAACCGCGGACACCACTACACCAACCGGTATAGCGAGCAACACCAAGCGGCTGAATTGCCAGGTAAGCAGAATGACGATGTCGAGGATGCGGGCGCCCAGAACCTTGCGAATGCCCACCTCTTTCGTCCGCCGGGTCGCTGCATAAGAAGCGAGACCATAAAGCCCAAGACAAGCCACCATCACTGCAAACAGGCTGAAAGCACCAAACAGGATAGCCTGTCTTTCAGCGTCTATGTAAAGGCCGCGATAAGCCTGCCCCAGGAATGTTGGGCTCATCGGCACGCTTGGCACAAGGTCGTTCCATACACGCTCCATATCAGCAAGAACCCTCTGTTCTGCTCCCGGCAGGATATCAACAATCATGTAATAAAGCGGCCCTTCCGTAACGAAGAAAGCCATCGGCTCGATTTCTTTATAAAGGCTACCAAGGTGAATATCCGGCACAACGCCTACAACTGTAGCAACCGTTTGCCTCCCCATGGGCATGGTAATTTGCTGATCAATCGCGTGCTCGGCACCGTCATATCCCAAAAGCTGTACTGCTGCTTCATTAAGGATCACACCGCGCGTACGCGGCAGCAGCGCATCTTCAGGCGTATAAGTGAAATCAGCCTGCCGGTCTGTGCTAAACAAGCGCCCCGCAACAGGTGTTTGATCCATAGTTGGGAAGAAGTCTGTATCCACCCATACTTGGGTAATACTTCTGGCTTCATCACTGCTACGGCCTTGTGGGATAAACACGCCAAGGCCGTGCGGTGTGTTTGGAAGCGGTGCAGTCGTCATCGCTAGAGAACGCACACCGGCGATTTGACCAAAACTATTCTTGAGCGCCGTTGATGCCGACCTGACCTCAGCTTCGCTAATCGGCAGAATAACCTTGCCGCCTGGGTTAAAGCCAAGGTCAGCGTTCCGCACAAACTCAGTTTGCTTGTAAATAACAGCCGTTGAAGCGATCAACGCAACAGAAACAGCAAACTGCATAACCACGAGGCTATTGCGCAACCAAGGCACGCCATCATTTCTGGATTTATTGGCACCAAGAACCGACGCAGGCCTGAAGCGCGAGAGAAAGAAAGCAGAATAAAGCCCCCCCAACAGACCGGAAGCCACAGTCGCAGACCCAAGAATGATAGCCGCTGAAACGCTGTAAAGTGGCGCAAGCGAGATGTCTTTGCCAAGGAAATTGCCGAACCCAAACAGGGCCAGTTCCGCCAAGACAAGGCCCAGCAAGAGGGCAAGAAAGGCAGTAAGCACTGCCTCCCCGAGGAACTGAACCATGATCTGCCGTGAAGAGGCACCAAGAACCTTGCGCATCGCCACCTCGCGCGCATGCATAAGAGCATTCGCTGTAGACAAGTTCGCAAAATTGATCACCGCCAGCACAAGTACGAGCAAAGCGATCATTGCGAAAGTGACCACCGTCTCGATATCGCCAACAGGGCCTTCGTGATTGTCTTTGTCCGAATAGAGATGCAGGTCAGAAAGGGCCACAGCATTATAGTGATGCAAGTCTGCTGGGGGCAACTTGGTCCAGGTCAATGTAATGTTGCGCTCTGCGAATGCCCTGCCATCCCGCTCCAGTATAGCTGGGTCGAACCCCTCGCTGACCTTCAGATAGGTATGGGCCTGGTCTGACCCCCAAGTATCACGAAAGCCCAGCAGCCCGTTTTCGTCAGCAGAGATGCGCGTCAGGAAATGGATATTCAGATGCGTGTTCTCTGGCAGGTCCTTCAGAACTGCCACCACGCGACGATCTTCCCTGCCCCCAATATTCAGGATTTCGCCGATCGGATTCCTGTCACCGAAATATCTTTTGGCCGCTGTCTCTGACAAAGCGATGTTGCTGGTGTTTTTGAGGATGTCGGCCTGCTCCCCCAAGACAACGGGAAGGTCGAACAACTCGAAGAAATTCGGGTCCGCAAAATAAATTTCCTCAGCAAATTGATTCTTGCCATGCCGAAGCGTGAACTTGGTTGTTTTCAGCCTTGTGGCGCCCTCAATACTGGAAAAATCTTTCACCAGCGCTGAAGCCAATGGCGCTGGTGTCATGGCCGAAGGAATCGGACTATGTCCTGGCTCTGTTTCGGTAAACTCGACCTTATAGAGCTTGTCCACATTCGGCAGCCACTTGTTGTAACTAGTCTCATAATGGACATAGAGACCAATCAGCGTCACCGCAGCAAAACCGATTGCCAGGCCGCCAATATTAATAACGGAAAGCATCCTGTTCCTGCGAAGCCGCCTTAGCGCCACTGTCAGATAGTTAAGTATCATTATTCTTTTCCCCGCTGTCGTGCTTAAGCTTATTCATACCGAAGGGCGTGAATAGGATTGGCTTGGGCCACATGCACCGCACGGCCTGCGACAGTGATCCATGCGATCAAAAGAGCGCCCCCACCCGCAATGAGCGCCATGATGACGATAAAGCTGGTGTCCAGCCTGTATTGGAAGGTTTCCAGCCAGCCAGACATGGCGTACCAGCCCACAGGCCAAGCAATTGCGTTCGCGATCAATACAGGGCGAGAGAATTGCCACACCAGAAGCTGCACGATATCCCGCACACGGGCCCCCAACACCTTGCGGATACCGATCTCTTTCGTGCGCTGTTCCGCCGAGAAGGATGCCAGCCCATAAAGCCCCAAACATGCCACAACAATGGCAAGGGCAGAGAAAGCAGCGAACAGTTTGGCCTGAGCCTCTTCACTGGCATATTGGGCATCCAGCATCTGTGTCACAAACTGATGGCTGATCGGTGAAAGCGGCATTTGCTGGCGCCACGCCTCTTCCACATCGCGCACAAGGTTCGGTACATTCGCCCCTTCAAAGCTGACGGTAGCCACCCGAAACGCATCTGGCATCACCCAATAAACGCTCGGGCGCACGCCGAATTTAAGCGACCGGAAATATATATCCGGCACAACACCGACGATGGTCAGTTCATAGTTCCCAGCCCGGAATACATTTGCCCGAACGGTGCGCCCGATGGCTGCCTCAGGTGAGGCGATCCCCAGCGCCCGAACGGCGGATTCGTTCAGAATAATGCTGGCGCTGCCAGTACGGTTTTCCTCTTCAGGAATCGCAGTGATCGTGTCTGTGCCATACTCTTCACTGAAAGTGCGGCCCGCTATGGGTTTGATGCCGTATGCTTCAAGGAAACCATAGCCAAAAGAATGGTAGTTTATCACCACTTGGTCGCCCGCTGGCGTGCCGCCAGCACTGTCAAGCAACCTGAAACCCGTGTTATTTTCATTGTCCTGGCTTGGCACTTCAGAAGACAGAACAACGCTGGTCACATTCGGGATCTGGCTTAGCGCTTGCCGAACTGTTTCCGCCTTTGCCGCACTGCCTGTTGCGCGCATGTTCAGCACCGCCAACTTGCCGTCATGCTGGTAGCCAACATCCATGTTCTTGGCATACATGGTTTGGGCGTAGATCACCGCCGTACACATCACTAGACCAATTGAAATCGCAAACTGGAACACCACAAGCGCGGCACGGAAACCGCCCGTGCTACTAGATTCAGACGACTTGTTCGACCGCAGAATGCGAGCAGGCAAGAAACGCGACAGGTAGGCCGCAGGATAGCTGCCAGAAAGCAGCCCTACAAGGATCGCCACCCCAAACAGCAGGGCAAGCAATGGCAAATCGCTCAGAACGTTGAAAGACAGTTCTTTTCCGATTGCATCGTTATAAAGCGGAAGCGCTAATTCAACGCCGACGAGGCCAAAGAGCAATCCGAACGTAGCGATCGCAACAGCTTCGCCAAGGAACTGCATGGCAACCTGCAACCGCGACGCGCCCATTACTTTACGCAAGGCTACTTCCCGTGCCCGCTTGGCCGCCTTTGCCGTTGCCAGATTCATGAAATTGATGGAGGCAATCAGAAGGATTAGTCCGGCAACGCCTGAGAAAGTATAGACCATGGTGATGTCACCCATCGGGGTCATGTCACCCAGGTTACCTGCATCTTTTCCGGCATGCAGGTGCAGATCAAGAAGCGGCATCACATTGGGCTTAACATAGTCGCTCGGCTTGCCCGGCAAACTACCTTGCTGATCAACGAAAATGCTTTCTGTATCAATCCAGACCTTGTAGCGCTCTTTCAGGCTGGCCGCAGTCGCACCCGGCTTCAACTTGAAATACGTGTATGTGTTGACGGAAGTCCATGTATTCAGCAGGTTCGGCGCGAAATCAAACATGCTAGGCTCCATGTGAACCAGCATATCAATGCGCATGTGCGAATTTTCAGGAATATCCTTGATAACGCCGCCTACTTTCAGTTCCATCTGCTGGTTCTGAACGCAGCACGCGACCAAGGTTTCACCCACAACATCCGTGCGGCCAAAATATTTGATAGCCACTTCTTCAGAGACCACCAGACTCATAGGGGCTGCGAAGGCACTGCCTTTTTCGCCGTGAGCGAATGGCAAGTCAAACACATCGAAGAAACTGCCATCCGCGAACAACAGCCCTTCATTGAAGGCATTACCATCTTTGATAATCGTCGTGCCTGATTGAAGGATACGAACACCTTCTTCAACTTCAGAACTGGCGTATGATTTCAGCATTTCCATCATTCGGCCAGCGGAACGCACTGTCAGGAATGGGGGCCTGTCGGGCGAATGATAAGAAGAATGGATACGTACGATCCGATCTGCTTCCGGCACCCATGTGTCATAGGTAACTTCATCGCGCACATAAAGGAGGATAAGGATGCAGCTCATCATGCCAATAGCCAAGCCAAACACATTGATGGCCGAAAAGAGCCTGTTTTTCAAAATATGCCGCCAGGCGGTCAGCAAATAATTTTTAAACATCGTCTCATCCTCGCTTCTATAAAAGCCACCTCGTTCCTGGATGGCTCGGTTTTATTCGTACCGCAGGGCCTTGATCGGGTTTTGCCGCGCAACCCGCACCGCATGGAGCGAAATCGTCGCCCACGAGAAAACAAGCGCCAGCACCCCGGCCGTCAAAATCAGCACCAACGATGCACCGATCCGGTCTGAGAACAGGCTGAGGTACTCTTCCGCAAGCAGGTAAGCTGTTGGCACAGCCAGCAACAATGCCCAGAAAACGGGTTTCGAGAACTGGAATACCAACATGCCAACAATTCGGGCGATATCCGCGCCAAGCACCTTGCGAATACCAATCTCCTTCGTGCGGCGCTCTGCCATAAAAGCAGCCAACCCAAACAGGCCAAACATCGCCAGCAAAATGGCTACCACGGCAAACCCGGCAATGATCTCATTCACCGCCCGCAGGATCATGAACTGGCCGTCAAAAACGGCATCGAGGAAAGACCAGTCCATCGGATATTCCGGCACTACGCGTGCCCATGCATTCTCAATCTCTTCAATCGTGTGCATCAGCTTGTCACCGCCCACCCGCACAGAAAGGTGCCGATAGCGTTCAAACACGCGGGCTACGAAAGGCCTCATCTGGTTATGCAGGCCCAGAATATTGCGGTCTGCCATCACGCCAACAATGATCGCCTGATAGGGATTATCCTGGGTTGAGGCGTCATAGAATATCTGGCCCACCGCATCTTCAGGGCGGTCATAGCCTAGGCGGCGCGACGCCAATTCATTGATCACAACATGGGAAAAACCAGTTCCACGTTTCGCCAGATCTGCACTGATTTCCCGGCTGAAACCTCGCCCTGCAATAATCGGAATGTCATATGTACTGAAGAAGTCGTAATCCACATTGATCGTGTTGACCTCAAACTTGTTTGCAACATCACCTTTGGCACTTGTCACATCCCAACGCCAGTTTTGTTGAAGGAACGGGATCTGGCTGGAGAAGCTTGCGCTTTCAACGCCATCGATAGCCCTGATTTCGCGCAGCAACGTTTCGCCACGCGCCGCGACATCGTCGTTGCCAACACGGCGAACATCCATGATCTGCGATTTGGGGAATATGTCGCTTGCGCTGAGCATGCGTTGGTTCTGACCAAAGATGACCAAAACCATGGCCAGAAGAATGATAGAAAGCGCAAACTGGGTACCAATCATGATACTGCGGGCCACGCCTCCCTTGTTGCCACGAACAGCATCTGCCTTCAGGGCCTCCACAGGCTCGGCCCGAACAATCATGTAAGCCGGGTATGCACCCGCCAACAGGCCGACAACAACGGTAACAGCCAAAACCCACGGTATCATCGCGCCATAGTGAAGCGCCAATACTTTGCCGAATGCCTGATTGAAAGCAGGTACGACAAGTTCAAGCGCAACAAGCGCGATCAACATCGCCACAAGCGCGGTGCACAGGCTTTCCACCAGAAATTGGGACAAAAGCTGGCCACGGGTCGCGCCCAGGGTCTTCCTAAGGCCCACTTCCCGCGTGCGTCCCATATATTGGGCAGTGGCTAAGTTGGTATAGTTGATCATGGCAATCGCCAGCACCAGCAGCCCCATCACTTCCACGATGGTGATAAAGGGCACACCTACACCATACCAGAAGGAAAGATTGGCTTCGCTGAGCGGCCTGACATGCTGGCCAACGTTTGATTCTTGCGCGTCCTCTGGCGCGTTCGCGCGATAAACCTGGTCCACCCGGCTTTCAAGCTCAACCTGAGATAGGTTGCCGTCTGTCATCAAATACAGAAGGTTGTCGCTGGAAAGATTGAACCAGTTGTTGGGCAACTCATAATCGGGATTTAACCGTTCAAACATCGGCATAAGGACAAAGGCCTCAAGCCCTTCGCTTTCGCCGATTGTGGAATTGAAATGGCTATCTTCTGGCACAGCACGGTAAACGGCTTTGATGCGGAGGTCTTCGCGGTGCTCAAACGTAATTGTTTCCCCCACCACGTCGGCACTGCCAAAAAACTTCCGCGCCATATCATCACTGATCGCAATTTCGTTCGGCCCACCCAGGCTCATCGCATCACCCGCGATATAATCGAAATCGAACATCTGGACAAAATCGGGGTCTACGAAGCGAACTTCCTGATAGAAGGTCTTCTCCCCTGCTGTGGCAAGCACCTCTTGGCGGATCGCGCGCGCGATCCCCGTCAGTTCAGGCACTGCGAGCTCAATGAGCGGCTTCATCGCCGTATAGACACCCCGTGTCTCTACCGTAGAGCTGTTTGAACCCGGCGCATAAACAGTGGAAACGGTGAAAATGCGGTCCCTGTTCGCGAACATGTGGTCATGATCGCGCTCATAATCGGCAACCAGGTTGCTCATCAAATAGATGGTAAGCCCGAGCCCCAGCCCGATTACATTGATCGCAGCATACAGCCGGTTCTTCAGCAGGTTTCTGACACCGATTTTCAGATAGCTTAACCACATTGGTTTAGTCCTTTATTCATACCGCAAAGCGTGCACAGGGTTTGCCTTCGCAACCCTCGCCGCATTGCCACCCACCGTTATCCACGCGATCAAAAGCGCCACGCCACCTGCAAGCAGGCAGAAGGCAACAATTGAAAGGCTGCTGATGCGGTAAGGGAATTGTTCGAGCCAACTGCTCATGGCGTAAAACGCCAGAGGCCAGGCAATCAGGTTGGCAACCAACACAGGGGTCGAGAACTGCCAAATTAATAGACGCACGATATCAACAACGTTGGCACCGAGAACCTTCCGGATACCAATTTCCTTTGTGCGGCGCTCTGCTGTGAAGGAAGCAAGGCCATAAAGGCCAAGGCACGCAACGATTACAGCAACGGAGCTGAACAGCATCAGAAGCTTGGTGGCGCGTTGTTCACTTGCAAATTCACGGGCGACCATTTCGTCAACAAAGTCATGGACAAACGGCACAGTCGGCGCCACTTCGTTCCAGATTTGTTCAACGTCTGCCACAATCGCGCTAGGACTCCCGGTAAAGCGTACCGTCAGGGCATAGGCCGTCGTAGGGCGCAGAAAATAGACCTCGCCGCCGGCCTCGCTGCGCAGGGACTGGGTCATGGCATTTTGCACCACACCGATCACTTCCAGCGGGCGGTTATCGTACCAGCGCAAAGTTTGCCCTATGGCATCGGCAGGGATTGAAAAGCCCATTTCCCTGGCTGTGGTTTCGTTCACCATAGCCTTG
>JABXIV010000084.1 GCA_013372925.1 Alphaproteobacteria bacterium | reverse complement strand
CTCGTTGCCGGCTTTGGCTTCATCCTGCGCACGTTCCATGGTGAACATGAAGGCCATGGCGTCAATTTCGTGCTCGGCGATCTGGTGCCGAAGCATGGTCTCTGGCAAAGCACCCGCATCGTTGGTACCCAGCTTGTCGACCGCAAGGCGGTTCAGCGGCACCGGCAGGCCCATTTCGGAAATACCTGTGCGCTCATGCGTCAGCAAATATTTCGCGACAGTCCAGCCTTTGTTTACTTCACCTACGAGGTTCTTCTTATAGGCCTTCACGTCATCAAAGAAGGTCTCACAGAAAGGCGAATAGCCGGAAATCAGCTGGATCGGCTTCGTGGACACACCTTCGGACGCCATATCAAACAGGATGAAGCTGATGCCTTCATGCTTATTGGACGTATCGGTGCGGATCAGGCAGAAAATCCAGTCGGCTTTGTCAGCATAGGATGTCCAAATCTTCTGGCCGTTCACAATATAATGATCGCCCTTGTCTTCCGCCTTGGTTGCCAGCGATGCGAGGTCAGACCCTGCATTTGGCTCGGAATAGCCCTGACACCAGCGTATTTCACCACGCGCAATCGGCGGCAGATGTTCAAGCTTTTGTTCGTGAGTGCCGAATTTCAGAAGCGCTGGGCCAAGCATCCAGATGCCGAAGGACGTCAGCGGTGAACGCGCCTTGATACGCTTCATCTCAGACGCAAGCACCTTGGCTTCTTCCTTGGATAGGCCGCCGCCACCATATTCCTTTGGCCAGGTTGGCACGGTCCACCCGCGGGAGGCCATACGCTCCAGCCACACCTTCTGGTCGTCAGACTGGAATTCGAAATTCCGGCCGCCCCAGCAAATATCCTTTTCACCTTTCGCAGGTGTCCGCATCGCAGCCGGGCAATTTTCTTCAAGCCAGACCCGCACGTCGGCGCGGAATGCTTCTAGATCACTCATAATCATCGTCTCCCCAGTCGCCACCCTTCCTGAAGCGGCAAGCACAAGTCTCAGGGGTAAGGAGTAAGGCGGTTTTGCCTTCCGGCAAGGTGTGAGGGCAAAGTTTCTTGCCCCAAAGGGCCGTAACGGCAAAAAAACTTTTCACGGACTGGCCTCAGGCCCAAAGCACCCTATTTCACGCTTCGTTTGCTCTATGGCCTGAAAAAGCCTATCTGAGAAACAATAGTAACATGATCGGGGCTTATGGCGGGATTTTCCTATCAAACTGTTTGGCGATTGGCCGGGCCGAATATCATCAGCAACATCTTGATGGTATCCATCTCTTTTGCGCATCTTTGGATTGTCGCACCGCTTGGGCCAGAGATGAGCGCCGCAGTTGTTGCCGGCGGTCGTGTCCACTTTCTTCTTATGGCGGCATCCATGGCGCTTTCTGTGGCGACGACGGCAGTTGTGGCCCGCGCCTGGGGGGCTGCGAACATAGAAGAGGCTTCTGCCTCTACGGCTAGCTCCCTCGTGCTTGCCATCATTATTTCGCTGATCCTTGGTTTTGTCACCTATCTGATAGCACCCGTTCTGGTGATGATGTTCAGCCTTGATGATGTCACCGCATCACTCGCTGTTGGCTATATCCGCCCGGCGTCGCTGCTGAACATTATCTTCGCTCTCATGCTGACAATCGCCACGTCTTTCCGCGCGATCGGCGACGTTATCCGTCCCCTTCGTTTCATGGCGATTGGTGCTGTGGGCTCGATCCTCGGCTCTTACATTCTGGTACACGGCGCATTCGGCATCAAACCAATTGGCATCACAGGCATTCCACTTGGCACCGCCTGCGGCCAAATGGTGCTTATTCTGTGGTTCTTGTTCGTCTGGCTTCGCGGCAGATACGATCTGAAACCGCACCTGAAAGGCGCTCTTGAAACGCACCGTGTGCGTCAGATCATTAAAATCGGCGCGCCAGCAGCCATTGAACAAATCCTTATCCAGATGAGCTTTCTTCTGTTCATGATGCTGGTCAGCGGATACGGCACAGCAGCCTTTGCGGCCTACGGCATCGGCATCACGGTGCTGAGCGTAACGATTGTGGTGGGCCTTGGCTTCGGAACGGCGAGCGCAACTTTGTCCGGGCAACTGATCGGCGCCGAAAAGCATGACGAAGCGGTAGCAAGCAGTTGGGCAGCCATGCGCCTCGCCATTTTGGGTATGAGCGGCCTTGCGGTCATCACCATGATCTTCAAAGGATCGCTCGCCGCCCTGCTGTCAACAGACTCTGAGGTTCGGGCTCACACGGAATATTTCATGATGATCCTGGCGCTCATACAGCCCCTGATGGCCATTGAATTTTCCATTGGTGGCGCGCTCCGCGGCGCGGGCGACACACGCTATCCGCTTTTCGTAACCTTTTGCGGCATGATTATCGGCCGCTTATCCATCGGTTTTGCCGTCAGGGCTTTGGGCGGGCCTGTTGAAGCCATGTATGCCGTTATCATCGGGGATTATTTCATCAAAGCGACACTTTTGGTTTTGCGGTTCCGTAAAATCGACTGGCGCGAGATGGAAACGCACCCGCATGCCCCAATTGCCCTGCAATCCGTGGCCGGCATCAGCCGTGGGCCAGTGCGCAATTTCTTCAGCCGCATAAAGAAATAGACCCAAATTACATTGTTCCTTTGGACCAGCCTGAAAAAAGCCCTACATAATACCCCAGAAAGACAAGCCCAAGGCTATGTAGGAGGGGAAGATGGCTAAACCGGGAATGCTGGACATCAAAAGCGTCAAAGATCAGGTATCTGCTGAAGAATGGGAAACACGCGTCAACTTGGCCGCGGCATACAGGATGATCGCCCATCTAGGCTGGGATGATCTGATTTACACCCACCTTTCAGCACGCATTCCAGGCACTGATCATCATTTCCTGATTAACCCTCTTGGATTAATGTTTGAGGAAATCACAGCATCAAGTTTGGTAAAAGTGGATCTCAATGGCAAACAGTTGATGGATACGCCGTTCATCCCCAATGCCGCGGGGTTCGTGATCCACAGCGCGATCCATGAAGCCCGCGATGACGCCAACTGCGTGATGCACGTGCATACCGACTATGGCATCGCCGTTTCCAACCAGAAGGAAGGTCTGCTGCCTCTTTGCCAGACATCAATTGTGCCTTGGATGACCGTTGCCTATCACGACTATGAAGGGTTTGCCGTCAACGACGGAGAGAAAGAACGCCTTGTGGCAGACTTCGGCACCAAGAACGCCCTTATCCTGCGCAACCACGGAACGCTTACAGTGGGCGACACAGTCGGCAAAGCGTTCGAGATGATGTTCTTCCTTGAGCGTGCCTGCAAGGTTCAGGTACTGACGCAGTCAGCCGGTGTGGAATTGCATTCACCGAGCCAGGAATCCATTGATAACGCAATCCGTGATGTGCGCGTCGTTGCTGGCGCCAATGGGGCGGACAATTTCGTCTGGCCCGCAATTTTGCGAAAAATGGACCGGCTTGACCCAAGCTTCCGCGATTAATTCAATATTCACTAGGGAACTTTATGAGCAAGGTTCAACCAATTTTAGACGAGCTTGCTGTTGAGCAGCTCGACAAGCTGCTCTTTCGCGGCGAACCAAACCACTGGCCCAATCGGCATGTCTTTGGTGGCCATGTGATTGCACAGGCCATGGAAGCCGCAACGCTTACCGTGCCACCGGAATTCAAACTGCATTCCCTGCACTGCTATTTCATGCGGGCAGGTATTGATACCCATCCCATTATCTATGATGTGGACCCAATCCGCGATGGTCGTAGCTTCCTGACACGCCGCGTGGTGGCGATACAGAACGGCGAAGCCATCTTCACCACCTCAATGTCCTTCCATGTGGGCGAACAGGGTGTTGAGCATCAGATCGACATGCCAGACGTGCCACAGCCGGAAGACCTGGATGATGACGAGGCTTATTATGCCCGCGTATTGCGTGCATTTGGTAAGCAGCCCAAGGACAAGCCGTTCATGCCGTTTGAGATGCGTTCAATCGACCGTATGGACCTTGAAAACCCCAAACCAAAAGACCCTGAAACAGGTTATTGGTTCCGTCTGAAGGAAAAAATCGATGGTAGCCCTGCCCTGCACGCAAGGCTGATGGGCTATATTTCGGATTTCGCCTTCCTCTCGTCCAACCTGCGCCCGCACGCGATGATCCCACGCGATCCACGCCTGAAGACCGTGGCCAGCCTTGACCACGCCTTGTGGTTCCACCGCGAAAACTTCCGCGTGGATGACTGGGTCTTCTATAAAACCGATGGCTATTGGACTGGCAAGGGCCGTGGCTTGGCTCGTGGTGCCCTGTATGACCGGGAAGGCCGTTTGCTGGCATCTGCAGCGCAGGAAAGCCTGCTGCGCCTTAAGCCTGAAGAAAAAGACGCTGTTTCCTAAGGGAAACAGCGCTCCCGATTATACATTTACATTCTGCTTCTTGCGCCAAACCACATAACGTACTTCAACGCCGCTCATGATGCTCCGCCTCAGGCCTGAGGCTGATTTCACCATATCAAGCGTTTCAAGCGCCATGGACTTGTCTTTCTCGTCTGGCTCCCACGTATTCAGCGCCAGATAACTGTCACGGATCTGGCCAGCGGTCTCTTCGCTCACGTTATAGCTGCCAACAAGATCGAAATATTTGTCCAGCGTGTTCTTCTTGGCTGGCAGGTTGTTGGAAACCTGCGAATAAACGAAATAACCGTTCGAACGCACCATGCGCTGCACATAGGACGTCCACTCGTGATCTTCCCTGAAGGCCCGCAGATCATCCATGCAAAAAAGTGCATCAAATCGCATCTTGTCGCGCCGCATGGGATCATCCAGATGGTGTGCCGGGTGAATCTTGGCAGCGCTTGTTCCCACGAACATACGCTCAAGATGTTCAAAACAATCGGTGCGGCCCTCATAGGCATCAACCGTATAGCCGCGCTCAACCATGGTTTTCACAAGCCGTCCGCCACCCGGGCCTATCACGCCAACCCGCGCCTTCCTCGGCAGTTCGGAGAACATAGCCATATCTTCGATGATATCGAGGCTGATGGGGCGCTCGCAATAATCCATATTTTGCCCGTTGAAGAGCAAATCCAGCGCCATAGAAAATGCCAGTTTTTCAGCCACAAAAATCCCCTCGTGCAACAATACAACAACCCCACCATAAGGTGAGAGTGTGAACCAAAGTTAAACAAGTCACTTCAATTGAAGCGACCGAACTGCCTGAGGTCGTCTGCCTGAACGAAAAAGCCTCCGGCGCATTGCACCGAAGGCTTCATTCATTAACATAAAATATTCGCTAAATGCCAGACTTTTCAATCAGTAAGCGAGCATAATTCCCGATCTGGTTGGTCCGTACACCAAAACCCGCAAAGGCTTTGTTCTTCGTCTGCCCATGATAGTAGCGATAGTAAATCTGCTGCAGGATCACCGCCAGACGGAACACGCCGTACACCAGATAATAATCAAATTTCGCGAGGTCATGGCCGGTTTTTTCAGCGTAAAGGTCGCAAATTTCCTCACGGGTCATCATGCCCGGTGCCATGCAGGGCTGCATGCACATGGCGATCATTTCTTCTGGGTCACCCTTTTGGGACCAATAGGCAAGCGTGTTTCCAAGATCCATCAACGGATCACCTAGCGCGCTAATCTCCCAGTCCAGTATCGCCTTGATTTCGAAGGGGTTTTCCTCACACAAGATCACGTTATCAAGCCGGTAATCACCGTGCAGCACCGAATGGCCTACCTCACTTGGCGGCATATGCTCTTCCAGCCATTTGCGGACATCCTCAAAGCTTTCCACGTCATCAGTAATGACGCGCTCGTAGCGCCTATTCCAGCCAAGAACCTGGCGTTCCACATAGCCTTCCGGCTTGCCGAAATCAGCGAGGCCTGCGGCCTTGAAGTCCACTTGATGAAGCTCGATAAGTTTGTTGAAGAATGCCATACAAAGCTTGCGACCTTCCTCCTCACCAAAGCCCCAGCTTTTCGGGATGGTGCGATCCAGCTTACGGCCTTCAACCTGCTCCATCACATAGAACTCAGCCCCAAGCGGGCTCTCTTCATCGCCAACATGGAAATAGGTTTCCGGTACCGCAGGAAAAACCGGTTTCAGTGCATTCATAACGCTGAATTCGCGGATCATGCTGTGCCCGGATTTAGGTCGCGTGCCAAAGGGGGGGCGCCGCAGCACAAGGTTCTTGTTCTCATACTGGATTGAATAAGTCAGGTTCGAATGCCCGCTGGCAAACTGGCGTATAGTCGGCGTGCCTACCAGCCCCTCAATGCGTTCCTTCAGGATACCGTCAATCAGGCCGGCGTCCAGCTCTTCGCCTTCACGCACGTCTACCGTCTTGTTCAAAGATTCAGTCATAGCCATGCTCTCCCCTACGCTGTCCAGCCACCATCCATCACAAGGGTCGTCCCCGTGGTGAAGGCTGCTGCATCAGAAGCGAGATAGAGAACACCGCCCACCATATCTTCGGGCTTGCCTGCCCGCGGGATCGGGAACTGGTTGGTTACCTGTTCCAGCCTTTCGGCGTCAGAGGTGAACACAGCCGTCATTTTCGTGTCCACAAGGCCCGGGCATATTGCATTCACGCGAATGCCATCCGCGCCATATTCGCGGGCATAGGCTTTGGTCATGTTGATCATGGCAGATTTGGTCATGGAATAGACACCCTGCAGATGCCCCGGCGAAATACCATTGATCGATGCCACATTCACGATGGCACCACCGCCCTGCGCTTTCATCAACTTTACTGCCGCCGCAGACAGATAAAACGGACCCTTCAGGTTCACGTCGATCGTCTTGTCGAATGCGGCTTCCGGTGTATCGCCAATCAGGCCGAAATACGGGTTAGTACCGCCACAGTTCACAAGCACATCAAGCCTGCCGTATTCTGAGCGGATCCAATCAAACACGGCGGCCACATCTTCCATCTTGCCTGCATGCGCGGCCTTGGCCTGAGCATCACCGCCATCAGCCCGGATGCTTTCCGCCACCTTTTCACAGGCCGCCTGATCACGGGATGACACAATCACCTTGGCACCATTTGCTGCGAAGCCACGCACGATCGCTTCGCCAATCCCGCGCGAAGAGCCCGACACGAAAACAACCTTGCCAGAGAAATCCATCAGTTTCGTATAATCCATTACCCAATACTCCCCTCAATCAAATCGGACGACCGGTCGTTGCCATCTGATGGCGACGGAACTTTCGCATACCACCGACCCAGCGGTCGTAATCCTTGGCTTTATTCAGGAAATAGCCCTCCACCTGCTCGTGCGGACGGATCATGAAACGGCCTTCGCGCATGGCCTTGAGCGTGCGTTCCGCAAGCTCAGCGGCAGGCATGATGCCATCTGCGGCTGCGGAACTGGCCTCTGCCCCTGCTGTCATCTTGGACGTGACGGCTTGCGGGCACAAACAGCCCACATAAATGCCGTCATCCCCATGCGTGATCGCCAAGCTTTCGGCGAAGCCCACGGCTGCATGCTTGGTGGTGGAATAGCTGGCATCGCCAATCTGGCTCAGAAGCCCAGCGGCGGATGCTGTAATAAGGAAGCCACCTTCCCCACGTTCGATCATGCCCGGCAAAACCGCGCGACATGCCATCACATGGGCCTGAACATTCACTTCCCAGATTTTCTGCCATTTTTCATTCGAACAGCTAATGACCGTCCAATCAGGAGCATCTGAAAAGATAATCCCCGCATTTGAACAATAAAGATCAACTGGCCCGACGGCTTTCTCAAGGTCGCTCACCATTGCGGTAACGGCGTCCTGCTCTGCCACATCAAGCTTGTAAGCTTTGGCTTGTTCGCCAATTTCAGCCGCGACGCGCGAAGCGCCCTCAATGTCCATATCTGCGATGGCAACTGCCCTGGCGCCTTCAGCAGCAAACAGTTTGGCAAGCGCCTCACCGATACCACTTGCCCCACCCGTGACAACGATTACTTTGTCTTTAACGTCCATATCAGCTCCCGCGTGTCATGTTCAGGCGCCCAGCCGGATCGTTTCCAGCAGCGCTCTGAAGGTTTCAGGTAGTGAAGTGGGGCGACGGGTTGTTCTGTCCACATAAACATGAACAAAATGTCCCTGAGCCGCCGGTCTATCAGCGCCTTCAGCGAACAGGCCAATCTCATAGCGGACGCTTGAATTGCCAATATGCGAAACACCGATGCCTGCCTTAACTTTTTCCGGAAATTCAAGAGGTTGAAGGTAACGGCAATTGGTTTCAACCACGAGCCCGATAACATCCCCATCATGGATATCCAGCACGCCACCTTCGATCAGGAAACGGTTCACCGCCGTATCAAAGAAGCTGTAGTAAACCACGTTGTTCACATGGCCATAAACGTCGTTATCCATCCAGCGGGTCTGGATATCGCCTACATGCCCATAATCAGAAAGCGGACGCAGATCACTATCCTTGCTCACCATGCGGCCTCATAAATCTTGAAAGCGTCTTCCTGCGTAATTTCCCGTGGGTTATTCACAAGAAGCCGCTGTTGCAGCATCGCGTCCTCTGCCAGCATGGGCAGGTCATTATGGCTGATGCCCATATCCCTTAGTCGCCGTTCGATTCCCACTGCTTCAGCAATATCGTCCAACCAGCCGATAAGGGCTGTGGCGCTATCGCCGGCCCCCACAACTGCCGCCAGTTCGGCATACATGTCTGCGGCCACCGGCTCATTAAAGCGAAGCACGTGCGGCAACACTAGTGCGTTTGATAGGCCATGAGGAATATGGAAATGCCCACCTAGTGGATAAGCCAGTGCGTGAACACCCGCCACAGGTGCGTTTGCGAACGCCTGCCCCGCAAGTGTCGCCCCCACCAGCATGGCCCGCCGGGCATCCATATCCGCGCCTTTGGCACAAGCCGTTTTGATATTCCCGCCAAGCATGCGCAATGCCTGCCGCGCCAAACCGTCAGAAATCGGGTTTTTCTTGATCTTGCTGGTATAGGCCTCAATAGCGTGCACCATGGCATCAATGCCAGTTGCCGCCGTGATATGGGGTGGCAGCCCCGTGG
>JABXIV010000121.1 GCA_013372925.1 Alphaproteobacteria bacterium | reverse complement strand
CTTCTTCTTCGCAGGCGCTTTTTTCTTTGCGGCTGCTTTCTTGGCAGGCTTTTTCTTCGCGGCCTTTGCTTCAAGCCATTCAAGGGCCTGTTCAAGCGTCACGCTTTCAGGCTCAGTGTCTTTCGGCAGGGTAGCATTGGTGCGCTTGTGGTTCACATAGGGGCCATAGCGGCCGTCCAGCACGCGCACAGCTTCACCGTCTTCGGGGTGTTCACCCAGTTCCTTGAGAACCGTCTTGCCGCCGCCTTTCTTGGCTTTGGCATCAGCCACCAATGAAACTGCGCGGTTAAGCCCTACGGTGAATACTTCTTCAGAAGACTGCAGCTTGGCATAGGTACCGTCATGCGCAACATAAGGGCCGTAGCGGCCAATGGCGCTTGTGATCGGCTTGCCGTCTTCCGGGTGTGTGCCGACTTCGCGTGGCAGGGAAAGAAGAGCCAGCGCCTTTTCAAGATCGATATCGCCCTGATCCATGTCTTTCGGGATGCTGGCACGTTTCGGCTTCTCGCCCTTAACGGCTTCGCCAACCTGAATATAGGGGCCAAAACGGCCTGTTCGAATGCTGATAGGCTCGCCGCTTTCTGGATCAGCGCCCAGAACGGCGGGTTCATCGCTTGCGCCTTCGCCGCCTTCGTCACCCTTGGTGCCGAACTGGCGAGTGTAGCCACATTCCGGGTAGTTGGAACAGCCGATGAAGGCGCCATAGCGGCTGGTTTTCAGGCCCAGGCGGCCATCTTCACATTTCGGGCACTTGCGTGCTGCTTCCAGATCTTTTGAATCCGGGAACATCATGTGTTCAAGGAATTCATCCAGCGCATCGATCACAACAGCGTTGCGTACGCCGATTATCTCTTCGGTTTTTGGCTTAAAGTCGGTCCAGAAGTCGTTCAGAACCTTCTTCCAGTCGATCTCGCCTGCCGAGATATGGTCAAGCTGCTCTTCAAGGTTCGCTGTGAAATCATATTGCACATAGCGCGTGAAGAATTTCTCAAGGAACGCTGTTACAAGGCGGCCCTTGTCGTCCGGGATAAAGCGGTTGCGCTCCATATGCACATAGCTGCGGTCCCGCAGAACGGAAAGAATGGAAGCGTAGGTGGAAGGTCGGCCGATGCCCAGTTCTTCCATGCGTTTTACAAGGCTTGCCTCGGTGAAGCGTGGTGGCGCGTCTGTGAAATGCTGCTTTGGCAGCACGTCTTCAAGGGCCAGCATCTCGCCTTCCTTGATAAGGGGTAGGCGGGTTTCTTCTTCGTCGCCCTCATCATCGCGGCCTTCCTGATAGACAGAAAGGAAACCGTCAAACTGGATCACAGTGCCTGTGGCGCGCAGTTCTGCGGTTTTGTCGCTGTTCATGATGGTTACGGTGGTGCGCTCTGCAACCACGCTTTCCATCTGGCTTGCGATAGTACGGCGCCAAATCAGCTCATACAGCTTCTTCTCGTCAGCATCCAGTGTGTGGGCCACCTCAGATGGTGTGCGCATGGGATCGGTTGGGCGGATGGCCTCGTGCGCTTCCTGCGCGTTCTTGGCCTTCGTCTTATAGATGCGCGGGCTGTCGGGCAGGTATTTATCGCCGTAGCGGCTCTGGATCATGCCTCGGGTTGCGTTCAGGGCTTCCTGCGCGATGGTCACGCCGTCTGTACGCATGTAGGTGATCAAACCGGTTACTTCACCGTCAATCGGCTTGCCTTCATACAGGCTTTGGGCCACACGCATGGTGCGCTGTGCAGGGAAACCAAGCTTTCTTGCCGCTTCCTGCTGCAGGGTTGACGTGGTGAAAGGCGGTTGTGGATGGCGGCGTGTTGGCTTGCGCTCAACGCTTGATACCGTCAGCGGTGTGCGTTCAATCAGGGCAGCCGCCGTTTTGGCAGTGCTTTCGTCTTTCAGGTCATATTTCTTGAGCTTGTCGCCCTGCATGGCGAACAGGCGGGCCATGAAGCTTTTACCGGCTTCACCTTTCAGACCTGCTTCCACGGTCCAATATTCCTGGGGAACGAATTTCTCGATCTCGTTCTCGCGCTCGCAGATCAGACGCAGGGCAACAGATTGCACCCGGCCAGCCGAGCGTGCACCGGGCAGCTTGCGCCACAGAACAGGGGAAAGCGTGAAGCCCACCAGATAGTCCAGCGCGCGGCGCGCCAGATAGGCGTGCACCAGCTCATCATCCAGATCGCGGGGCTCAGCCATTGCTTTCAGGATCGCGGATTTGGTGATCTCGTTAAAGACCACGCGTTTCACTTCCACGTCCTTCAGGGCTTTCTTTTTGTTCAGAACTTCAAGAACGTGCCAGCTGATGGCTTCCCCTTCGCGGTCGGGGTCAGTCGCCAGATACAATCGGTCGGCGCCTTTAACGGCATTTGCGATCTCGGTGAGGCGTTTGTTCGAATCGCGATCCACGACCCAATCCATCGCGAAATCTTCTTCTGGCTTCACGGAACCATCTTTGGCAGGCAAGTCCCGCACGTGACCAAAACTGGCTAAGACCTTGTAATCCTTACCAAGATATTTGTTGATGGTTTTTGCCTTAGCCGGCGATTCCACGATAACGACGTTCATTCGTCAGCCCGTTCCTGTTCTTATGAATTGTACGCACTTTTGCGCTTTGTCTTTGCTCTCACCTAGTTCGAAGCGGCTTTGATTGCAATGGCCTTCTTCAAAATCAGCCATAAATTCGGCTGATGCGCCCTCCCGCGTGCCGTGCGATTTGGCCCGCCAGTTCCAGTTCAAGGAAGGCGGCAAGCACGTCTTCTGCAGGCACGCCGGATTGGCGCACGATGTCATCTATATGAATGGGTGTACTGCTTAGAAGTGAAAGCAGATCACTATTGCCCGCTGGGTGGATTGGGCCGGAGGTGATGGCCTTTTCATCCCTGTCGGGCGTGGATGGCACACCCGGTGTGCCAATGTGTGCCATTTTTGGTGGTCGTGCCATGGTGTGCGGCATGGGGGAAAACAGGGCAGGGAGCTCTTCTATAATGTCGCGCACTTCCTCCACCAGTTTCGCCCCGTCTCGGATCAGGGCGTTGCCGCCTTTCGCACGCGGGTCCAGCGGTGATCCCGGTACGGCGAAAACCTCTCGCCCCTGTTCAAGGGCAAAGCGCGCGGTGATCAGCGACCCTGATTTCAGCGCGGCCTCCACCACCAATACCCCCATGGAAAGCCCTGAAATCAGCCGATTTCTGCGCGGGAAATGCCGCGCCTGCGGCCTTGTGCCCAGCGGCATTTCTGAAATCAGCAGCCCTTTTTCGGCAATGTCCCGCTGCAGGTCTTCGTTTTCCGGCGGATAGAAAATATCAAGGCCGCCAGCCACGCAGGCAATGGTGCCATGATCAAGCGATGCCTTGTGGGCTGCGGTGTCGATGCCGCGGGCCAGCCCGGAAACAACCGTGATGCCCGCTTCGGCAAGATCCCCTGCCAGGGTGCGTGTCAGCTTCAGGCCTGTTGCACTGGCATTTCGCGCGCCAACAATGCCCACACTTCGCGTATTGAACAGGTCGGTTCGCCCAAGGGCAAACAGCACTGGCGGGGCGTCTTCTGTTGCGACAAGTTGCGTGGGGTAGGTATCATCCCCCAGAAACAGTGCATACCCACCGGCCTTGGCAATTCGCTCAAGCTCTGCTTCGCATGCGTCGGTGGATGGCGGAACAAGTGGCTTTTTACGGCCATTTTTGCGAGACAGGTCCACAGCGGCATCAAGTGCAGCTTTGGCGTTGCCGAAACGGTCCATCAGCCCCCGAAATGTAATGGGGCCAATACCTTCCGTGCGAATAAGCCTGAGCTGGGCCAGCTTCTCTGTATCAGAGAGTGGCATTTTTGTTTCCGTTTTGTTCATGCGTGCAGAGTGCAGCCGAACGCCAGTAAAGTCAATCTTTGGTGGTGGAAATACGCCTGAAGCTATTTGTTTTTCTTGCCGATCTTCGGCTCTTCGCCCTTCATTAGGCGGGCGATGTTTTCATGGTGCCGGATGTAAATCACAAGCGTCATGAAGGCGATAAAGATCCAGCTTCCGGGGCCAACAAGATAATAGCTGATGGCAGGGGCCAGAAGTGAAGCAATCAGCGCCGAAAGGGATGAGAAGCGGAAAATAGCGGCTGCAAGAAGCCATGTAACACCGCACGCCAAACCGAGGAGTGGTGAGATGGCGAAGATGGTGCCGAAGAAAGTGGCAACCCCTTTGCCCCCCTTGAATTTCAGGTAGATCGGGAAACAGTGGCCGATGAAGGCGGCCGCGCCTGCGAGCGGCGCAAGGGCAGGGTCAATTAAATAGCGGGTAAGCAGAACAGCGATCGCGCCTTTGCCGGCATCCATGATCAGGGTTGCAAGGGCGAGATCCTTGCGCCCTGTACGCAGCACGTTCGTGGCGCCAATATTGCCTGACCCAACATTGCGGATATCGCCCAGTCCGGCCATTTTCGTGAACAAAAGGCCGAACGGCACTGACCCCAGAAGATAGCTGAAGGCCAATACCAGTGCCATTTCCGCCGAAAATGTCATGCTTTATTCCCCGCCATAGAGCGCCTCGCCGCCTACAATAGTTTTCCAAACTTGGCCTTGAACAGGCAGCGTGTCAAACGGCGTGTTCTTTGCGCTGGCGCGGAAGGCATCACGGTCAATCCGCCACGGCTTGTCAGGGTCGAAGATTACCAGATCAGCGGGCGCACCTGCGGCCAGTTTGCCGGATGGCAGGCCCAGCAGTTTTGCGGGTGTTGCCGTGAGCGCCTTAAGGAGCGTGATTAAATCCAGTTTGCCAGCGTGAACAGGGGCGAGCGCGAGGGCCAGCAGTGTTTCAAAGCCGACAATCCCCGCTGCGGCCTGACCAAAGGGCAGGCGTTTCACGTCCTCGCTTTTCGGATCGTGGTCGCTTACAAGCGTGTCGATTGTGCTGTCAGCCAGGCCTTCGATAAGGGCCAGTCGATCTTCTTCCGACCGAAGCGGTGGGCTTACCTTGGCGAAGGTCCGGTAGCCTTCCATCGCATTATCATTCAAATGCAGATAATGCGGTGCTGTGGAGCAGGTGACCTTCACACCGCGTTTTTTGGCAGCACGGATCGCTTCAACCCCCTCGCGCGATGACACGAGCGCGAAATGGATAGGTGTGCCCGTCATTTCGCTGAGGCGGGCATCCCGTTCTATCTGGATCACTTCTGCCATTGCGGGAATGCCGGAAAACCCAAGCCGGGTAGCGACTTCGCCTTCATGGGCGATGCCACCGTTCGCGAGGCCTCGATCTTGCGGGAATTGCACGATGAGCGCCCCGAAATAACCGGCATATTCCAGTAGACGGCGCATTACCTGGCTATCGGCCACTGGTTTGCGACAATCTGTGAATGCGACGGCGCCGGAGGCTTGCATCTGGCCAATCTCGGCAAGCTCGCCACCTTCCATGCCGCGGGTAGCTGCACCCATGGGGTATACATGCACAGTATGGGCGTTTTCAGACCGATTGCGGATGCGCTCTACAACCGGATCTGTATCGATCAATGTTGTTTGGTCAGGTTGCAGGATCACTGTTGTGATGCCGCCAGCAAGGGCAGCTTCTGCATCCACCTGATGGGCGCGCATGTCAATAAAACCGGGGCAAAGAACACGGCCCTGGCAGTCAACGACTGCGGCACCTTCAGGCACTGTTAGGTTTGCACCAAATTCAGTAATTTCGCCGCCATTGACAATCAGCGTGCCTTTTTCGTCCAAGCCGCTGGCGGGATCGATGAGGCGGGCGTTTGTGTAAGCCGTGATCATGCCGCATCCTCCTCGCGAAGATTTCGTGTCAGAATATCAAGGCAGGCCATGCGTACGGCCACACCCATCTCAACCTGTTCTTCAATGGCAGAACGGTCCAGGTCGTCTGCAACATCCGAGGCGATCTCTACACCCCGGTTCATCGGGCCAGGATGCATCACCAGCACGTCGTCTTTTGCATAGCTGAGCGTTTCGCGTGTCAGCCCCCAGAAGCGGTAATATTCCCGAAGGCTTGGCAGGAAAGCGCCTTGCATGCGTTCTTGCTGGAGGCGCAGCATCATTACAACGTCAGCGCCTTCAAGGCCTTCATCCATGCGGTGAGACACTTCTACACCCAGCCGGTCAACATCCTTGGGAAGCAGGGTCGGCGGGGCAACCAGGCGCACGCGGGCACCCATGGCATTCAATAGATAGATGTTTGAGCGGGCCACCCGGCTGTGTGCCACATCGCCCGAGATCACGATTGTCTGGCCATGGAGCTTGCCTTTGCGGCGACGGATCGTCAGCGCATCCAGAAGCGCCTGCGTGGGGTGTTCGGCCCGGCCGTCACCCGCGTTAATCACGGCGCAATCCATCTTTTCGGACAACAGCTTTACTGCACCACTATCTGCATGACGCATCACCAACACATCTGGGTGCATTGCATTCAGCGTGGCGGCCGTATCAAGCAGGGTTTCGCCCTTCTTGATCGAGCTTGTGCCGGTAGACATGGACGTCACTTCCATGCCTAAGCGTTTGCCGGCGATCTCGAAGCTCATCAGCGTGCGTGTGGAATTTTCAAAGAACAGGTTGATCTGGGTAAGTCCTGCACATTTCGGCGAAGACTTCTTGGGTTGCCTGTTCTGTTCCACATAGGTATCGGCCACATCAAGCAAATGCTTGATCGTGGTTGGATCAAAATTCCATATACCTAGCAAATGTTTATGAGGAAAAAGTTGGCCCGAGGGCGGAGAAACTTCCGCGCGCGGGTAGGATGCGTTGTCGGTCTGTTGCGTGCTCATTAAGCGTGCCTTATAGGGCCAAATGATGCCCCCTGCAAGGGCGTTTTACGTGTGCGGCCACAGGTCTATTCTTCATAAAACTTGTGGTCATATTCAACAATTCCGTTCAATCCGGAAAGTGCGCCATGCCAACATTCCATGGCCATGAAGGTGGCGTTCTGGTTTTCATCGTCGCTGAAGCGCAGGCCAAAGTTTGAGGCAGGCTGGAAACCCACTTTTTCATAGAAGGCTGGATGCCCAAGGATAAAGAGTGCATCCGCATCTATTTCCTTCAGGCTTTCTTCCAGAAATTTCCGCCCGTTGCCCGAACCCTGAAAGTCATGGTGAATGGCCAGCGGGCCAACCCCCAATAGCTGGCGTTCGGTGCTCTGGTCTTTTATATGCACTGGCGTATAGGCAACATAGCCCACCAGGGCACCCTGATCCCAAAGCCCGTGCTCTGCTGCCATCAGCCTGCGGCGGCGCAGGCTTTCCACCAAATGAGCCTCAAACTCTGTTGGATAGACCCCCAGCAAAAGGTGCTCGATGTTCGGCGCGTCTTCTGCGCTGAGGTTCGTATCAAATCGCATGCAGTGCCCCCTGCAGGATATAGGCGGCGGCCATCTTGTCGATCACATCCTTGCGTTTGGCGCGGCTGCTGTCAGCTTCAAGCAGGGTGCGTTCAACGGCGCTTGTTGACAGGCGCTCGTCCCACAAGGTCTGGGGCAGGTCGAACTCCTTCGCCAGATTTTCCGAGAAGGCCCGAACCGACTGGCATCGGGGACCTTCAGAGCCATCCATATTCACCGGCCAGCCAATCACAAACCCGCCGACATTGTGTTCTTCCACAATTTCGCGCAGGCGGGCCACGTCATCCTTGAAGCGCTTGCGCCTGATAATTTCCATCGGGGTGGCGATTATCAGGGTGGTGTCGGACAGGGCAAGGCCGATGGTTTTGGTGCCTGGGTCCATGCCCAGCAGGCGTTGTCGCGGCTTCAGGGCAGCTTTCAGTTCTGAAATGGAAACCTGCTGGCTCACCGGTTTGCCCTCAACCATGCATTTGCACGCGCTGCCGCATTCTCGCGCAGGTTCATGTAAAAGAGGTTGATGTCATAGGTGTGATAGTTGCCGCCTGCCATCTGGTATTCTGCCCAGGAACCAGCGGGTGAGCGGGTCAGGTAGAGGATGCCGTTCTTGCCGCAGCGTGCGCCGGTCAGGCCAACGATCGGGGCAGGGATCGGGCCGTCTTCGGTGAGAAGTTCAATGGCACCAAGGTTTTTAGCTTTCTTCGCTTCGCCACCAACATGCCAGTTTAGCGGGTTGGTGCACAGCATCTGCGTGCCCTTGCGGGGCTTGCCGTTCAGGCCCGGTGTTGCATCAAATATCTTCAACAGCGGGGAGGGATCGCCTTCCTTGTCAAAGCTTTGATAGGAAACAACGCAGCCTGTATCGGATTCCTGCATGCAGGGATTGATGCCGGGAAGCACACCAAGGTCACCTTCAATGCTAACCGGCCAGCCGATCACGTAGGCCGCAACCATCAGGTCTTTCAGATTGGTTGGTGCAATGCGTTCGCCCAGCAACAGAAGCGTGTGAAGTGCGCCCTGCGAATGGCCAACCAGAATGAAGGGGCGGCCTTTGTTGCGGGTGGCAATATAATTGTCGAATGCTTTCAAAACATCATCGTGGGCGCGCAGCATTGCCTGAACGCCCTGGCCGCTATCATCCAGAAAGGCGCCAAAGGTGGCCTGCCGATAATAGGGAGCGTAGATCTCGCCTGCGAGGTTGAAGGCGCTGGCCTGATCGCGCAGGGCGAAATTGTTCCGCCAGCGCTGGGCCTTTTCATCGCCCAGAAGGGTGGCGTTCCAGCGTTCCTTGGAAAGATAGGTGGTTGGGTGCACATAAAAGACATCTACCTCAGGCACCATGGCGGGCTTGAGTACGCCTTCAGGCTGCAGGAGGGCAGTGGATGTTTTTCCTGGCAAGGCAGCCCATGCGTCGTCTGACGTATAATCAGGCGCTGGGGCGGGTTCTTCGCTCGCAATCTCATGTGATGGCACAAAGGCGATCCGCAGCATCGTCATCTGATTGCTGGTATAGATAATGCCACCGATCAGGATCAGGACGACGATGGCGGCGATTGCCAGAAGAAATTTTGCTGCCGGTGCTGTTTTATGTTTTGCCATAATGGCTTCCACCCCTTGGTAACTGCTGGCACGGGCGCTAGGGCCACAATGCCATGATATGATCGTCCACAATGCGGCCGTCCTCGTAGCGAACGGCACCTTTCCTGCAGCCTTCTTCTATAAACCCTACCCCTTTATAAAGGGAAATGGCGGCCGCGTTGTCGCTGTGAACGTGAAGTTCGATGCGTTCAATTATGTCATGTTTTTGCACCCATTTGGTGAAATGCAAAAGCAGTTTTTTGCCTACACCTTGCCCCCGCCGGGATCGTTTTACGCTCATGGCGAAACATGTTGAGTGCCGGATGCGCCTGCGGCGATCTGTCCAGCAATCAAGCATGCCGATGATTTCATTGCCGTCAACGGCCACTAAACAGGTTTCAAATGGTGTCGTCAGTTTCTTGGCAATCCAATAGCGTTGCCGCCACTGGCTCATGTGGAATTCATCAGGCCGCGTGATCAGGAATGCCGCATCGGCATATATCTCGCGGATATAGCGATTAAGTGCTTTGGCATCTGAAATCCTGGCAGGGCGTATGGATATATTGGGCACGGCGGTTTCCCATGGATGATCTTGATACGATTTGGGCGAATTCTCGGGGGGAGTGCAAGGGGAAAGTGTAGATACGCACCCGTTGTTGCAATTTTCGGCTTTTTGAGCGATTTTGGTGCTGGAACTTGTGAATAGGCGGGAGGCGTAGATATCCTCGTTTGACACATCAGTGGACGGGCTAGGCCTTATGCAAGGCTATGGCAGGGGGGATTATATCATTCACCCTGCGGAAGAAGGCTTGGTTTTTGGTGAAGATTTCGCTGAAATCCTTGGTTACTTTCAAAAGTTACGGGAAAATCGCTGCTTTAATTCTCGTGCAGATGTTTCGCCTGTTTCTCTAAAGCAATATCTGCCTTGGATTTCGCTGGTTGAGCCGCAGTGGGGCCCGGATGGTCGTATCCATGACGGCACTGTAACGCTGCACGGCAGTGCCGTTGCTGCAGCTTACACAGATAATACCCAGAAGAATGTGCGAAGCGTTCATAAGCCAATGGTGGCCGACCGGATCATGGCGTCAATGCAAACCGCAGCGGACATTGGCGGCGGCGTGATCGGTGTTAGTGAGGAACGCCCAGAGGGCGGGCCCCATGTGCGGATGAGCATCCTATACTTACCGCTCGCAAATGATGGTGTAACCATCGACCTGTTTTTCTCCTACTTGCGGCTTGATCCGCTGGATTGAACGCCCAAAAGGTGCCTGGAGGGCGCACAAGGTGCAAAAACTGCATCAAAGGGTGCATAAGCCCTTGCCCACGCGCACTGCAGGCGTTAAGTTCCGCGCTGATTTCAAGGCTTTTTCCTGACTAGTATCATAGGAATTTTCATGTCGAACATTGACAAGGCGACCGTTGCCAAAATTGCGCGACTTGCGCGCATTAAAATTGAGGAAGACAAGCTGGAGCCGCTTGCTGGTGAGCTCAACAACATCCTTGGCTGGGTGGAGCAGCTTGATGAAGTGAACACAGACGACATCCAGCCGATGTCGAGCGTGGTTGACGCGAAACTGCGTTGGCGCCAGGACGAAGTGACTGACGGCGACAAGCAGGAAAGTGTTCTCAAAAACGCACCGAACGCCGAATATGGCTTCTTCGCTGTGCCAAAAGTGATCGAGTAGGGGGCAGCCGTGACAGATTTGACCAAACTGAGCATTGCGGAAGCCCGTGATCTTCTGAAAAAGGGCGATATTACATCTCGTGAGCTGACAGAGGCGCATATCGCTTCTGTGGATGCTGCAGATGCACTGAACGCCTATATCGCCAAAACGCCTGAGCTCGCCATGGAAATGGCTGATCGCGCCGATGAAAAAATCAAGGCAGGCGACCACAAGGGCATGACTGGTATCCCAGTAGGCATCAAAGACCTGTTCGCCACTAAAGGTGTGCACACCCAGGCTTGTTCCCACATTCTGGACGGCTTCAAGCCTGAGTATGAATCCACTGTAACCCAGAACCTGTGGGACGATGGTGCGGTCATGCTTGGCAAGCTGAACATGGATGAGTTCGCGATGGGCTCCTCTAACGAGACAAGCTTCTATGGCCCGGTGAAAAACCCATGGCGCCGCGGTGATACTGATACAGTTCCAGGCGGTTCTTCCGGTGGTTCTGTGGCTTCTGTTGCCGGTTTTGCTGCGATGGGTGCAACGGCTTCCGATACGGGCGGCTCGATCCGACAGCCTGCGTCCTTTACGGGCACATTCGGTTTCAAGCCAACCTATGGCCGCTGCAGCCGCTACGGCATGGTTGCTTTCGCAAGCTCGCTTGATCAGGCCGGTACGATTACACGCGACGTGCGTGACGGCGCGATCATGATGGAAAGCATTTCCGGTTTTGACGCGAAAGACAGCACTAGCGTTGATATGCCTGTGCCGAACTTTGAAGCGGCGCTCACGGGCGATATCCGCGGCATGAAAATCGGTATCCCGCAGGAATATCACCTCGCGGGCATGCCGGGCGAGATTGAAGCGCTGTGGCATCAGGGTATTGAATGGATGAAGGCCGCAGGCGCGGAAATCGTCGATATCAACCTGCCTCACACCAAATATGCGCTGCCAACCTATTATATCGTTGCACCTGCTGAGGCGTCTTCAAACCTCGCACGCTATGACGGTGTTCGGTATGGCCTCAGGGAAACCGTTGAAGGCGGTGGCCTCGTTGACATGTATGAGGCAACGCGGGCCGCGGGCTTTGGTGACGAAGTGAAGCGCCGGATCATGATCGGCACGTACGTGCTGTCCGCTGGTTACTATGACGCCTATTACCTGAAGGCCCAAAAGGTTCGCCAACTGATCGCCAACGATTTCAAGATGGCGTTCGAAAAAGTTGATGCGATCCTGACGCCAACAGCGCCATCTGCGGCGTTTGCGCCGGGTGAAAAGTCCGACGACCCGATCGCCATGTACCTGAATGACGTATTCACCGTACCGGCATCGCTTGCTGGTCTGCCGGGTTCAAGCGTTCCTGTTGGTCTGGATGCCAATGGCTTGCCGCTTGGCCTGCAAATCCTTGGCAAGCCATGGGATGAAGAAACTGTGTTCAAAGTATCGGGTGTTATGGAAGAGGCCGCGAACTTTACGGCCAAGCCCGCAGAGTGGTGGAGGTAAGCGTCATGAGCAACTATCGTATTCAAGGCGCCACTGGTGATTGGGAAGTTGTCCTCGGTCTTGAGGTGCACGCCCAGGTAATCTCCAACGCCAAGCTGTTTTCTGGTGCTTCAACCGAATTTGGTGCAGAGCCAAATGCTCAGGTAAGCCTTGTTGATGCGGCTATGCCTGGCATGCTGCCAACCATTAACGCGGAATGTATCCGCCAGGCGGTTCGCACTGGCCTTGCGCTGGGTGCACAGATCAACAAATTCTCGGTTTTCGACCGGAAGAACTATTTCTATGCTGACCTGCCGCAAGGCTATCAGATCAGCCAGTTCAAGCATCCGGTTGTTGGTGAAGGCACGGTCACCCTTGATCTGGGTGACGGCAAAACCAAAGAAGTTGGCGTTGAACGTATCCACCTTGAGCAGGATGCGGGCAAATCCATGCACGACCAGCATCCGCAAATGACCTATGTGGACCTGAACCGGTCTGGCGTGGCACTGATGGAAATCGTTTCCAAGCCAGATATGCGCAGCCCTGAAGAGGCCGGTGCATACCTTACGAAGCTTCGCACGATCCTGCGCTACATTGGCACCTGTGACGGTAATATGGAGCAGGGCAGCATGCGGGCAGACGTAAACGTTTCCGTTCGCAAACCAGGTGATCCACTTGGTACGCGCTGCGAGATCAAGAACGTGAACTCTATCCGCTTCGTGCGTCAGGCGATCGAATATGAAGCGCAGCGCCAGGTGGATATCATCGAGGATGGTGGCGTGATCGATCAGGAAACCCGCCTGTTTGACCCATCGAAGGGTGAAACGCGTTCCATGCGGTCAAAAGAAGAAGCGCACGATTACCGCTACTTCCCGGATCCGGATCTGCTGCCGGTTGAGTTTGACGACGCCTTTATAGAGGCCGCACGCGAAAGCCTGCCTGAACTGCCAGACGACAAGAAAGCCCGTTTTGTGGAAGAGCTTGGCGTATCTGACTATAACGCCAGCGTTCTCGTGGGTGAGAAAGAGTCGTGCGACTATTTCGAAGAACTTCTTGCGGCACTCGCGGCAAAAACCGGCAAGGACGCGAAGAAGCTCGCAGCCAAGGCATCTAACTGGGTGATGGGTGATTTGTTTGGTGCGCTAAACAAAGCCAGCAAATCAGTAAGCGAAAGCCCGGTTTCCGCGAAGCAAGGCGCTGACCTTCTTGCGCTTGTGGAGGACGGTACCATTTCCGGCCGGATCGCCAAGGACGTGTTCGAGATCATGTTCGAAACGGGCAAGGATGCCGAAGCGATTGTTGAGGAAAAAGGCCTTAAACAGGTTTCCGATACCGGCGAGATCGAGAAGATCATCGACGAAGTAATCGCAGCCAACCCAGCCCAGCTGGAACAGTACCGCGCAGGCAAGGACAAGCTCATTGGCTTCTTCGTCGGCCAGGTGATGAAGGCAACAGGTGGCAAGGCCAACCCTGGTATGGTGAACCAGCTCCTGAAGCCAAAGCTGGACGGTTAATACAGCCAACTGGCTTGAAATAGAAATGAGAAAGCCACCGGTAGCGCCGGTGGCTTTTTTCTTTGGTTTTCGGGGAAGCATCAGGTTGGCTTCTTCTTGCCATATTGCTTAGCTAGTCATTGCAACAAGGTTCATGCTTCGTTCAGTTTAAGGTGGTTAAGCTGAAGGCCAAGATAGAAGGAGCGTGTGATGCATAAGACATCCTTGAAACTCTGGGCCCCTGTTTTGTTGGCAACCACGGCACTTTTGCTGCCGTCTATGGAGGCCAATGCGGGTGACAAAAAAGACAAGCGAGCAAGTTATCGTCAGGAAAAGGCGGAACAACGACGCACTGAGCGCGTGAAGCGCGAGCCGCGGCATCGCGCGCAAAGGCCACCGCAGGTCCAGCGTGGGCAAAAGGCACAACCAGCTGCAGTACGAGAGGGGCGCCAGAACGACAGCCGCGTTCGCAATACTCAAGACCGCCGGGTGCGTGATCAGGCAGAACGTTCAGTCAGGCGTGACCCGCGTGAGCAGGCCAGGGTAACATCAGCAGATACAAGGGATGTGTACCGGGCGGCAGACGACCGGCGGCGCACGCAGGATCGCCGCGACAAAAAACGCCGCGATGTGGACCGCACCCGCACGCGTGAAACCCGAGATTATGATCGCAGGGAAAACTGGCGCGATCGGAATGACCGGCGCACCCGTGACCGCACGTATCGTGACCGTGATCGCCGGTACGATCGCTATTGGGAACGCAATTATCGCAATAGCTACCGTCAGGGGTATTGGAGCGGCTACAACCGCGGATACCGCAACAGCTATCACCGTTACTGGTTTGGTGTGCCTTATTACACGAGCTACTATTATTTTGGTCATTGGCCTTACTATTCTGGCTATTGGCATACGCATGCCTCGTGGGTTTGGTTCGACCACCACCACCACTATCACTATGGTGGCTACTGCCCAGGGTTCGACTATCACTATGATACTCAGTATTCAGTTGGCTATTACGGTGGTGACGGCGGCAATGTGGCAGGCACTATTCTGGGCGGCGTAATTGGCGGCATTCTGGGGTCGGAAATTGATGGAGGGCGGAACCGTTCAGCTGGGATTGTCATTGGCTCGCTCGTAGGGGCAGCGATCGGCAATGCGGCGACAAGCGGGAGCAACTATTCGTCTAGCAGCTACGACCGCGAGTATGATGACTATCGATACGAAGACCCAAACAGGTACCATCTGGAGGACGAACGTTATGTGCCACCACGCGAGGTGCGTAAATGTATCGAATATTCCTACCGGAATGGTGAGTATGTGTGCCGTAAATGGGAAGTGGAATATGTCTACGATGATGAATAGACAAAGCGTTCCTTGCTGAAGAAACCAAAGCCACCAATCGTATTGGTGGCTTTTTTATTTGTGCGCTTTGTGCGGAGTACAATGGACAACGTGGCAATAAAAAAGGCGGCAGATGCCGCCTTTAAAGGATGATCATATACTTAATTAGAGTGAAGGGTCTTCCGCAGGGTCTTCTGTGTTTGGCTCGTACCCTTTTTCCTCTTCAGGCTCGAAATCTTCCAGTCCATCGCTCTCGTAGGTGCGCGGCTGATATTCCTGATAGCTTTCCTGTTGCTCGTATGCTGAGTGGTCAAGCCGCACACGGGTGCGGTCAGCACCAAATACGATGATAACGGGCGTGCCCTCAGCGAAAGGCTGGCGATCTGCCTGCACGATCGTGATCAGATTGCCGCTTTCAGTACGAATAATATATTCAAAGCCGGATGTTTTGCTGGCTGATTTGTCAACGCTGCTACCGATCAGGCCGCCGATCAAGGCACCGCCAATGGCACCGATCACATTTTCAGCGCCGCTGTCACCCACAGTAGAGCCTGCGGCGGCACCAACGCCAACCCCAACAGCAGTGCCCGTGCGGTTATTTGATTTTCGGATCTCAACCCAGCGATAGCTTTCAATCACACCGCGCTCCACGCGGCGTGCTTCACCAACAGCGTATGAATCGTAAGAATGTGGTGAAACTGTTTGGGTGCACGCTGTTGCTGTAAGGGCCAGCGGCAATAAAAGGGCCAGTTTTTTATTTTTAAATGTCATTACGGCAATACTCCTGATCATCCTCGCCAATGTGGATTTTACCCTAAAACAGGGCGTTTTAAAGGCAACTTCTACAATAACGCTTTTTCATATTATTCGGTTCTGGGCCTGAATAGCTGATGAACAAAAAGCAGTGTCTTTTGGGCGCAAAGAAACTGTCATCCCTGCGTCATGCTGTCTTGTAAAAAGATAGGGAAATAGCCAGCAGGTTTCATGCTTTATGCAAGACAATAAAATTATATCGACGCCGGTTAAGCCAGTGAGCCAGGATGCGCTTTGTGGCGTTGTGTTTGAGCGCTTTCAGTTGGATTCTGAACTTGTTGCAGTGCCTGTTACGGACAAGGGATTGCCCATTGGGCTGCTCAAGCGTACAGAATTTCTTGTTCGCCTGGCCGACAGGTTCGGGCGACCGCTATATGAAAACCGGCCTGTAACCGAGCTTATGGACAGAAATCCACTTGTTGTAGATGAAGAGCTTGGCACCGATGACCTGTATGACTCGTTGATGAGCGATTGGCGCCCGGCGCTGCAAGAGGGCTTCATCGTTACTGAAGGCGGTCTCTATAAGGGGATCGGTACTTCCTACACGTTGCTGCAGCAGCATATGAGGCGCGCAGAGCTTCGAATGAAGGCCCTTGATGCCGCCCGATTGGAGGCCGAAGCAGCCAGCCGGACCCGAAGCCAATTTCTTGCGAATATGAGCCATGAGCTGCGTACGCCTTTGAATGCAGTAATCGGTTTTGCAGAGTTTATTCTGGCTGAGCGAAGCCAGGGGCGACCGGTGGACGATGTATGGTCGTACGTTGCGGATATCCGGGATAGCGGCACGCACCTTCTGGGCATTATCAACTCCATTCTTGATTTTTCCAAACTGGAGGCGAACGCTTTCACGCTCAGGGAAGATTATGAGGCCCCGCAGGAGATCATCCACCGGGTAGTCCGGATGATGACGGCTGAAGCGCGCAAGAAGAACATTCGGCTGTCTACAGATGCAGAAGACATCGGTGTTGAACTGTATGCCGACCTGCAGGTGTGCAAGCAGATATTGATCAACCTTGTTTCGAACGCCATCAAGTTTTCCCCGGTGGGTGCCAGTGTTGAGATCTCTCTCAAGCTTACGCGTGAAAACGAAATCGAATATACCGTGCTCGATGATGGCCCGGGCATGTCTGCGGAAGAACAGGTTAGGGTATTGGAGCCATTTGTGCAGGCAGACGCAGGGCTTTCTCGCAGGCATGAGGGAACAGGGCTCGGATTACCGCTAGTGAAAGCCTTCACAGAGGCGCATGGCGGCCAATTTTACTTGGATAGTCAACAATATCAGGGTACCCGTGCAGCTATTCGTTTTCCTGCCAGCAGGACAGTGGTTCGCGAAGATCGGGACTATGCCTTTATCTAGCCTCTAGGTAGTTTCCAAATTGCTTCGACTTTAGCTATTTTTTTGCTATGCTCAACCTTGAGCGCAGCCAAATAGAATTTGCGCCATGTCCGTTCAATATATCCTGTCGTGTTGCCCGCTGTGATTGGTCACAGAGGTATGGCGATGCTTTGTCTTGGCCTACCTTTTGGGATGGAGAGAGCCATGGGACAGAAAGATCGGGATTTATATGAATATGTAGAGGACCGTCTTGCAAAGGCGGAACACGGTGCACCGGATGCGCTTTATGACCTTGGTTTGCTGTATTCTACAGGCCAGGGGGTGGACCGCGACTATGTTCAGGCCCACAAATGGTTCAATCTGGCTGCGATAAGGGGTGTTTCACGCGCGCAGGTGGATCGCTGTGAACTTGCAAAAGACATGAGCCGCCAGCAAATTGCTGAGGCACAGCGGCAAGCACGAGAGTGGCTGCAGCTTCATTGATGGCTTTCCTGAAATCAGCCTAGCCAAATCACGTCAGGCACTTATACTGCCCAAAAGTTTAACGGAGTAGGGTAGTATGATCCAGTTTTCTGAAAAACAGATATTTCTTGTCACGGGTGCGTCACGCGGCATTGGCGCTGCCACTGCACGCATCCTTCTGGAGGCAGGGGCCAGTGTTGTAGGTAGCTATAATTCCGGTACGGGAGCGCTTTCCAAATTAATGGATGAATTCGGTGCGGATCGGGTTTTGGCGGTGCAGGCCAATCTGGCGAAGATCGGCGAAGCCAAGGCCTTGTGGCAGACAGCAAAGGGCTTCAAAGGCCACATCAACGGGCTTGTGAACAACGCGGGAATCATGCCTGAAACGCCCCTGGATGATAGCGACGAAGGTTGGCATCAGAACTGGGCGGATGTGATGACAGTGAATGTACAGGCAGTCGCGGATTTATGCCGTGAAGCCATCAAGGACTTCGGCGAAGCTGGGGAAGGTCGTATCGTCACGATTGCAAGCCGGGCGTCTTTCCGGGGGGACGGACCTGATTTCCTCAATTATGCCGCCAGTAAAGGGGCTGTGGTATCGCTGATGCGGTCCATTGCCCGTGGTTTCGCCGACAAGGGTATTTATGCCTTCACCATTGCCCCAGGCTGGGTGAAGACTGATATGGCGGCTGTGGCGTTTGAGCCGGGCAATGAAGGCATGCTGAAGGAAATCCCGATTGGGGATGCAGCACCGCCGGAGAATATCGGAAACATGGTTGCCTTTTTCCTGAGCGGATTGATCGACCATTCAACGGGCTGTGCCATTGATATCAACGGGGCAAGTTACGTCCGTTAAGAGCCGCTAAGGCCTTAGAATGAAACGGCAGCTCCAACAGGGCCGCCGTTTTTTTGTTTCGAATATGGCTGGTCGGTCTATCCGCGGTGCACTTCAAGGGCCTTTTCTATCATGAACGCCAAGTGCTCACGGTGGGCCCGCGTTGCCGCATCGCCGCGCCAGCGCGCCATATCTTTGCCAAGAGACTTGAGTGTGGAGAAGGCATGCGAGCGCGCCACGAAATCATAGGTTTCACCCTCAAGCATATTAATCAGCATCTTCACATAAAACACCTGCAGTTCCTGCCTGAAGCTGTTTACAGCCCCGCGGCTGTCTGCCTCAAATATGGCATCGGTCAGATCTCTTAGCATCTCAGTAATGCCGTAGTTGTTGCCGTAAAGGGCGCTGTCTGTGATCCGCATCAGTGTTAGCGGGTGCATCAGGTGCGATAGGATATCAGCCTGAATGCTGAGGGCCCGCCCATGAAGGCCTGGGTCTTCATTGAAGCTGAAATGGAAGAACCCACGGCGCTGGATTGCCAGATGCTGGAACAGGGAAGGGTCTGCTTCAAAGGCGTCAGGTGCGAAAATATAGTCCCGCAGCAGGGCCATTGCTTTTTCCTGCTTGGCCTTTTCAACCGGGCGGTAGGGCGCAGTTGCCCCTTCCTGACCTGCCACTGCACGGTCAACATATACGCCGCCGATATAGCGCGATGCGACACGACCCTGCCATGCCATGTCACTCGTCAGGATAATGTAGGCATTCCTGAGCTCCTGAAAGCTTTCGCCCTTCTTGGTGAATTTCTTCTTCAGTTTGCCCATGGCGTCACGATCGAGCTTCAAACGGTCAGCTGCGAACTGCACCGCATCATCCGACATGTCATAGATGTTTACGCGGGGGTCGATACCTTTGCCCGGGCTGCGCATGTCGTCGGCATCGTTGCCGAAGGCCAGCACTTTTTCAGTGGATCGTGCCAGATGGGCTTCCATTTTTGTTGGGTCGTCAAGCTCAGGGTCGTACCCGTACTGGATGGCCCAGATGTCATATGGCCCTGGGCGGGTGGTGTAGTAATGACCCTGCTTCTTACCTGGGGCGGCGAAGTTGATGGCTGGATAGTCCATCACAGAGCCAACGAGGCCGTCCTGCTGTGCATCCATGTCGCCTAGTTCCGCGTATGGTCGGGTGTAAGTGCCCTTCATGTTGTGGTTAAGGCCAAGCGTGTGCCCAACCTCATGCAGCACCAGATAATAGATGGACTCTTCAACAACCTTGCGGCTTACGTTCGGGCCAGCGTTCATCACACTGGCAAGGGTTTTGCCCAACATGTTGTTAAGCTGCAGGTGGCCGGCAACATTACAATTGCGCTCGTGTTCCTTCATGCTGGCCATGAAGTCATCGGCTTTTGCTTTGTTCTGTTCAAGGCCAAGGGCTGCGTTTTCAAAGATGTTGCTGGCATTCAGCCTGTTTGTCAGGAAGGAGTATTCCAGCATCACGTCTGCCGCCAGAATTTCTCCTGTGCGAGGGTTGGAAAAGCTGGGCCCATAGCCGCCAAACGGTGGTCTAGGGCTGGATGTCCAGCGCAGCACGTTATACCTGATATCACCGGCGTCCCAATCCGCGTCGTCTGGTTGCTCCTTGACGACAATGGCATTCTTGAATCCTGCCGCTTCAAACGCAATGTTCCATGCTTCTACGGCCTTCCTAATAGTTGGGCGCAGGTCAACAGGTGTTGTGTTTTCAATCCACCAGGTTATGGGTTCCACTGGTTCGGAAACAGCAGCTTCTGGGTTCTTCTTCACCAGATGCCAGCGATTGATCATATCGCGCCACGGAGTGGCCGTTTGGCTGGTCATGTCATTGACGTAATCAAGAAAATAGCCAACCCGGGCGTCATCAAAACGGGGTTTATAGTCATTTTTTGGCATCTCCAGCAGCGTATGCTGCACGGAGACGGAGATATTCCTGGCATCCGTAATATCAAACCAGCTGCCGCGGTTTAAAGGTGTCGGATTGGAATAGACATAGTTCACCGTAACGGCTGTATTCTCAGGATAGTTCCTGATGTCTGTAACTTTGGTCTTGGCCGTAGAAAGTTTCCCAAGAAGGAACTGTTCCCATGGCTTGCGCTGTGGGTTCGGTGTTGGTTTTACCTGATCAAAGGCTTCTGACTTGAAAAGTCCATCAGCCCGGATCAGGAAACGGTCTTCGTCTTCTGATGTTGCGACAATGCCATGAGCAGAGATAACGGAATCGCTGATGTTTGCGCTCTGTGCCTTTGAAAGGGCGCTTTCCGGATCGAAATAGAAGAAAGGGTTCACCTCAACAAATTCGATGCGGTTGAAGTGCTTGTTGATTTTAAAGACCTTCTGCTGGCGATATTGGCCGCGATAGTGTCCGCCTTCAATCACGCCATCAGTTGTGTGGGAGAAATAGATGAATTCCTTGTCCAGTTGATCAGCCCGGACCTCCATCATCAGAGAACCTCTTTCCGGGTCCCGGTACATCTTGAAAAGGCCATCGAGGGGAGTCTGGTCTTTCACCACATCTTCGATGGTTTTCTTCTTTTTCCCTTTCTTTTCCTCGCCAGAAGCTTCCTCATCTTCCTTTTCTTCGGCTTTCTCGTCACCGTTCGCTTCAGGCTGTTCTTCCTGCTTCTTTGTGGCCGCCGGTTTGTTCGGTTTTTCATCGGCTGCGATAGTGGGGGCAACGGTGGCAACTGCACCAAGTGCAACGCTTGCAAGAAGAACGCGGAATTTCTGGTCCAGGTTTTTCACCTATTGTCTCCTAAGTATTCTGGGTAAGCACTTTGCGAGCGCTCCTCTGTGGCACAATGCGCGGTCTCAATTGAACATGTGGCCATATGCTGTGGGAAAGAGTGTCAACGGACGGGGAGGGCAAGTCAATGACTTGCCTGTCGTTTGATCGGTTGGGGAAAACGCTTTGCCGCATTTTGGCGAAAATGCTCACTTAGCGGGCGTTTCGAACGGCTTCTTCGAATGATTTAACGAAAGCGTCGCAGCCTTGTTGAGGCTCACGCGCGGCAGCACCCGCAAGCACATTCTTGAACTCAAGTTTGCCAAGAACCTTTTCATATTCATCCTTGGCAAGAAGCGCCAGGCGTGCCTCTGCTTTGGCGATGAATTCATCGATCATGTCTTCATCTGCGTTGCAGTATTGCGCACCGCCCGCCGTTGTTGCACTGATCCGGGCAAACTGCAGCAAATCTGTCTCACTGGCGTAAACGAAGTTTGTGCTTAATAGGGCGGCAGCAAGGGCGCTTGTAATGATGTGTTTTTTCATTCTGTTCGTTCTTGTTGTGAAGAGATCCTGTTACACATTAGCTACGGCAATTGTGGCGCGCAAGAGGCGTTCGGCAACATTGCTGCAGCCAGGGCATTGATCAGTCAAAGTTGAACTCTGCAGGTTCAGCAGCAGAGGTGATATCTGCGGCTTGTCGCTCGCCTTTTACCGTCGCCATAACTGAATTTACCTGCCCGGGAAGATCATCCAGAAACAAGCTGTTCATCACTTCCATGTACCGAGGCGCGCTTTCCAGCTCTGTCTCAAGATACAAAAACACTTCATCCCCACGGAATTCCAGCCCAAGGAAGCTAAGTATGACTGGCTGACTGTTAACGATAATTTCCAGGTGCTTGGCGATAAGGGGAGCTGTGGCAGCCTCAAGCCGCTCAAAATGACTATCGTTCAGGAAATTGAGCCGCTCGCCCAAATCAAGCGACAGTCGTGCTTCCAGATGCTCCGCATGCATTTGCATGATCACCTCCAGGGACTGATCCTGATCGTTCCACTCAATCTCGGTCATAGTGGCGAAGATATTATGTGCTGTCGCAGGGACTGACAGTGCCACAAGCATTAGGGTGGTTGCGACGAACGTGCGCAAGGTATTCATCATGATTTCAAAATCCTGGATTTGGTCTAGGCTGCGGCATATTCGAAACCAACAACGCGGTTTCTGCCATAGGCTTTCGCACTATAAAGGGCCTGATCAGCGCGGTCCAGTGCGGGTTCTATGGTGATTTCTTCTGGCATCCACTTTGCAACGCCGATACTTGCAGTGAAGCGGAACTTCTCATTGTCACTTACTGTTTGGTTTTTTGCTGTGAGGCGCCGGATTTTTTCTGCAATTCGAATGGCGTCATCCTGTGTAACACCAGGCAGGATCGCTGCAAATTCTTCACCACCCATTCTGCCGACAAAGCCGGCATCCGCAACGGTGTCATCGGCGATGCGGGCAAAGTCTTTGATAGCGGTGTCCCCCGCTGCGTGGCCATAGGTATCGTTGATGCGCTTGAAATAGTCGATGTCCATCATGATGACCCAGATTTCTTGCCCGTCTGCTGCTGCTACAGCGCCTTCGCCGAGGGTTGTGAAACGGCGACGATTTAACAAACCTGTCAGAGAGTCTGTGTTCGCAAGGCGTTTTAGTTCTGCTTGATTGGCTTCCAGCTCTGCTTTGGCATGATAAAGCTGCTCGGCAAGCTCTGCGGTGCGGGCGGCATCTGCCTCAACCATAGACTGGTGCATTGCGCTATCATGATTGGCCAATTGAACATGCGTTATATCTCGCAGGAACCACAAGCGTTCACCAGTGGCTTCCATGGGGCGGGTGTTCCGCTCAAAAACGCGGCCATCCTTCAAGTTAAGCATCTCTGAGAATTGAATGTCGGGTGAGGCGAGGACCGCTTCCACAACCTGATCCGCCTGCGCTCGGTCAGTGAGTTCCCTATGCCATGTGTCAAACATTTTTCGGATGTTACTGCTTGTGGAAAGAGCACTAACCATCTGGTGCGCTACTTTGTTGGCACCGAGGAAGTTGCCGTTTTCGTCAGTAATGATAACGCCATCCGGCAGATGATCTGGGTTTAGCGATAATTGGGGTGATTTGGTCTTTTTTTCGCCGAGGCCGCTCAGGTCATATAGGCTCAGCATAAAGAGCACGCCAACCAAGGCTAGTGCACCAAGGAATAGTGGAAGCTCAAACGGCTCGCTGCTGCCCAACCCTCTGCTGATAAGGAACAGCGTGAAGGCTGACAGACCCAATAATGCTCTGACTATGTCCAATTTTACCATAGCGCTAGTTCAAAAAAACTTGTGACCCCGCAGGCACAGGACCCCACCGGCCCCGTTTTGTCAAGGAAAGACCTTGAATTGGTCAAGACTATGACTGCAAAAGTAAAATTTTGAAGAACAAATCGGGCAAATTGAAGAGAAAAAAGGGAGGCCGGAGCCTCCCTGTGTAACTGTTTAAACTGGTTGGAAGAGAGGATCTATTTATCCTTTTCCTCTTCTTTCTGGCCGTCCAGCACTTCCTTCATCAGGTTGCGGGATGAGCTGCGCTTGTACAGTTCGACACGAGAAAGCACAGGCTTGGCAGGCCAAGCGTTGTTGCTTTCGTCTGCATCAGCGATTTCATGATATGGGTCCAGCGTGATGGACTTGATCTTTTTATCGCGTACGAGAAGTTTGGTTACTTTCTTGGCGTTCTCACGCCAGATCTCAGCAGCAACCCGTACTTCTTCGCGGCTGCCATCCTCAAATTCCACATCAAGAACCAGCGGCATAACAAGGCCACCAATGTTCTCGAAATCGATGAAATAGAGTTCATGGCCGAACTTCAGCAGTTCTTTTTCCCAGTCTTTAAGGTCTTTCAGCTTGTGCTTATAGGCCTTCTTCTGTTTTTCAGTAACGATGAAGTCGTCGTTCTCATTGTAGAAATCCAGAAGGTCAGGGAAGCGCTCAACGCGGCGGCTGATACCAGAAGAGGTGTCGCGCATTTCACCGATATAGACACGGTCCTTGCGGTCCTTTTCCCGTTTGATCGGGTTTTCGATCTCTGGGTCTTCTGTGTTGATCCGGGCATGTGTAACGCCAGTGAGGGCGATGTCTACATGATCGGTGGTGTACCACCAGCCGCGGAAGAACCAGTCCAGATCCTTGGCGCTGGCATCTTCCATGGTGCGGAAGAAATCAGCAGGGTAAGGGCGCTTGAACTTCCAGCGGCGGGAATATTCATGGAAGGCGAAATCAAACAGCTCGCGGCCCATGATGGTTTCCCGAAGGATGTTCAGCGCTACAGCAGGCTTGGTGTAGGCATTCGGGCCGTAACCAATGATGCTGTCGCTTTGCGTCATGATCGGGTTCTGGTTAGGGCTGGTCATGTATGAGATCACGCCCTTTGGTACTGACCTGCGCGCAGGATAGTTTGCTTCCCATTCACGCTCGGCCATGGTTTGGAGGAAGCTGTTGATGCCTTCATCCATCCATGCCCAGTTCCGTTCGTCTGTGTTCACAGTCATCGGGAAATAAATATGACCGATTTCATGGATCACAACAGAGATCAGGCCGTATTTCGTGCGCCTTGAATAAGTGCGCGTTTCCGTGCCGTCGTCGTTTTTGGTAATCTCTGGTGGATAACCATTTGACGTGATCATCGGGTATTCCATACCGCCGCCGATTGGGCCGTGAACGGACCATGCAACAGGGTAGGGATATTCAAATGAATAACGGCTATATGTATCCAGTGTGTGGGCGATGGCTTGCGTGGAAAACTTGTTCCAGACGGGCATGGCTTCTTCAGGATAGAGCGACATTGCCATGACAGTGCGGTCGCTATCCGGTAGTTTCACACCCCAGGCATCCCACACGAACTTACGGGAAGAGGCAAAGGCGAAATCGCGAACGTTTTCAGCTTTGAAGTGCCAGGTTTTGGTCTCTTCCGTGCCAGTTTTCTCATTCTCCAGCGCTTCTTCGCGTGTTACTACGAATACTGGGCGATCCGCAGTGCGGGCCTCGTCAAGGCGCTTGCGTTGATCTTTGGTCAGTACATCCTTGGCGTTTTGCAGTTCACCTGTTGAGCCGACAACATGGTCGGCAGGTACGGTGATTTCCACGTCATAATCGCCAAATTCCAGCGTAAACTCACCGGTGCCCAGGAACTGCTTATGCTCCCACCCCTGAAGGTCGGTATAGGCCGCGAGGCGAGGGAACCATTGTGCAATGAAGAAAACATCATTGCCGTGGCGCTCATAAGGCTCGTAACCGCCCCGTGCGCCCATCGCTTTACCGGCAGGAATGTTATAGCTCCAGTCCAGATCAAACTTGAAGCTGGCACCAGGTAGCAGCGGTTTTGGAAGGTCAATCCGCATCATTGTATCGCTGATGGCGTATTTCAGGTCACGGCCGCCTGCTTGAACGCGCTCAAGGTTGATGCCCCATTCTTTGCCTTCTGTCAGCGCCAGGAAACGCATCGTACGGTAGGACATTTTGTTGGCAGCGCTCTGGCCCATGTCCATGGTGGTGTATGCGTCAGAGTGCTTGGAAAAGCGGTTCTGGTCCAGTTGCAGCCACAGGTACGTCAGTGTATCCGGGCTGTTGTTCTGGTATGTAACGCTTTCAGACCCGTGGATCTGGCGAGCTTTCTCGTCAAGGCGTACCTTGATCTTGTAATCTACCTGCTGTTGCCAATAGGCATGGCCTGGCGCACCAGACCCCGTCCGATAGACGTTCGGCGTTGGCAGATGTTCTTCTAGTTGGCGGAATTTGTCCTCAAAACTGCCCTTGGTTTGCTTGATCACTTCACCATGGGCCGGGACGGCAACCAAAGCTGCCAAAAGGATCCCGATTAAACGCATAGTATTGCCCTTCAAAATTTTAATATTGATTGGTTGCACAAGAAACTAGGGCAGGAAGCCCAGATGAGCAAGACAATGGCAAAATTAGGGCAAATTATAAACGAAGGTTTATGCGGTTTCAGCGAAGGCTTTTGAAAATACGCGCGTAACAAGAATAGAGGCCCCAAATTGGCTGGCCGATATTCAAGAGGACTATAACGATGAAAATATGGAAACAAGCGATAGCGATATCAGCAGTGAGTCTTTTTGCGACAGGTGTACTTGCGTCAGGCAAGGGACAGGGCCGAATGGAAGAGCGTTTCAAGGAAGCTGACACCGACGGCAACGGCGTTGTTACGCATGAAGAGATGCTGGAAAAGGTTCGGGGGCGTTTCTCCATGTTCGATAAAGACGATGATGGATATATCACGCTGGCAGAGCTGCCGGAAGAAATGCCTGTACCTGAGCATGTGCGCGAACGTATGGAAAAACGTGCCAAGCGCATGGAAGAGCGTATGAAGGAGCGTGGTATGGACGCTGACGATATGCCACCACCGGAAATGCGGGGCATGGGGCCAAAGGGTAAGCCCACCCGTATCCGCTTTATCGCCCGCCATGATCATGATGGTGATGAACGCGTATCTTTCGAAGAATTCTCACGCAAAGCTGTAGAACGCTTTAAGCGCATGGATATTGATGGTGATGGACAGGTGACCTCGGAGGAGACCCGCAATGCATTCGAGCATCACCGCAAAGGCATGCGTGATGGCAAGGGCATGAAGCGACCTCACGGTCAATAATAGCATATAAATATCTAAAGAAATGCGCTGGGCCTTGATGGAAGGTCCGGCGCATTGATCTTATGCATCGAGTTCTTTTTTCTGAATCGGCGGTGGATAGATTTGCGGGGCCAGCAGGTCTTTCCACTCATCCAGTTCGGCCAGGGTAACTTCCGCTGTTTCTATCAGCCGTTCCCAATCCAGAATGCTCAGGTATCCGTGGCTGACATGGCAGACATTTCGTTGTCTAAGGCTTGATAGTAGCCGATTTACATGGATTTTAGTTGCACCGATAAGATCGGCCAGAATTTCCTGCGTGATAGGGATCGGTTCCATATAGTTGCCGATCTTGCCGCACAGCGACAGGCATGCCTTGATCAGGATTCTGCACAATCTCTGTTCTGCACTTCTGTGGCACAGATCGAATGTGCGATCTGTAAGGGCGAGAAACTGGCGCTCCAACAGGCGCTGAAAGAACTGGAAAAAGCGCCCATCGCCACGGACACGCTTGGTAAATGAGTCGATATTGATAACACAGATATCGAGTTTGGTAATGGCGCGTGAACTGCAGCCAGACCGCGAACTGAAAACATTTGGCCAGCACAGGATGTCGCCATCGCTGTAGATACCGCCCAACTGGCGTTCGCCGTTCGGCATAACGCGATATGAATACGCCCATCCACGCCGGATATGCACCATCTGTCCCGGTTTCAGGATGGTTGAAACAACCTGCCGCGGCGCGATCTCGTGATGCCCGACAATCAGACTGCTTTCATCCTCATCATCGCGTGGATCATACTTACAATTATCTGGTCCCCCATGGTTGGGACAGATTTGACAAAAACCACTCACAAATAGCCTCCCAATCGACAACCTTCCCCAACAAGGTGCCACTATTCCTACAAACTATAGGCCTCTTGAATGCTTATCATAGACCAGCCTTATTAACATAAGTTAACAGGAGTGGGCTTGTTTCTATGTGCCTGAAATAGTTACCGTATTTTTTGTGGGTGCCCGCAAGTATTCAGGGGGTCGCAGCTTTAAATCGCGTGATTTGGGGCCGGCAATAGGGCAAGTGGGAAAATATGACAGCTCAAATTATTTCTGGCGTTGAGCGCACATTCGATTCAAACAGGATTATCGTAAGTAAAACCGACCTAAAGGGTAAAATTACTTACGTAAATCGCTTGTTTTGTACGATTGCGGATTATTGCGAGGATGACCTCATCGGATGTCCTCACAACATTATTCGGCATCAATCCATGCCTCGCGGCGTGTTTGAACTTCTCTGGAGCCGTTTGAAAAACAAGAAAGAGATTTTCGCCTATGTGGTCAACAGCACCAAGGGCGGTGACTATTACTGGGTTTTGGCGCACGTGACCCCCAGTTTTGATCAGGCGGGCCAGCATGTTGGCTATCATTCCAATCGGCGGGTGCCGAGGTCAAGCGCGCTTGATGTTATCAAGCCAATCTATGAGGAAATGTTGAGGATTGAAGCTCAAGTAGAGCGGCGAAAAGACGCAATTCAGGCCAGTTGTCAGTTTCTTGAAGGATGGCTGAAAGAAAAAGGGGTGAATTACGATGAATTTATTTTCTCGATTTAACCCGGACAGGGTGACTGCAAATGTTGGCGACCTGGACGTTTTGCTCGTGGCTTGCAAGGCGCTGCTAGCGGGCCAAAAAGATGTTTTCATTCCTGACCTAGAACAGGGGAACTCTCTTTCGCCTGTTGCTGAACTGATGCGGGCTTATCTTTCTTCCGGTGAAAAGTGCTTCGCGTATGAACTGGAAATAAAATTAGCCACCGATACGTTGGAGAAAGTCACAAACGGTGATCTTGAGTCCAGATTGCCGAACAATGCGCAGGCGAGTGAGGCCTTTTTGGTGTTGCGGGACCGAGTAAACGACTTCATTGATATGTCCGATGCTTTCATCAGGGAAGCAGGGGCGGCGATGGAGTTTGTAAGAGACGACCTTTATTACCGGCAGGTGCGCCGTACCGGGTTTGGTGGCGCATTCCAGCACCAGGCAGGCGTAATCAACGGTGCCCTGGATGCAATGGACAAGCGCCAGAAAGACTCTGCACAAATTACGGAAAAATTTGCAGGTAATGTTAAGAACGTAGCCTCCAGTATGGCAGAAATGCGGGCTGCAGTGGAAATGCTTGCGGATACGGCGCGGGAATCGTCCGATCGCTGTACGCAGGCCAGCGAAACAGTCTCGGGGGCTGAAGGTGCGGTTAAATCAGTGGCCGCAGCATCGGAAGAGATGACCGCCTCTATCAATGAAATAAGCCACCGAATCTCGCAATCATCCCAGGACTTGCAGTCTGCCGTAGAAGAAGCCTCACACGTAGACAGCATCATGCAGGAACTTGTTGTCGCATCGGACCGGGTTTCTTCGATTATTCGTTTGATCGAAGATGTTTCCGACAAAACAAACTTGCTTGCGCTGAATGCCACCATTGAAGCAGCTCGCGCAGGGGAGGCAGGGAAAGGCTTCGCGGTCGTTGCAAGTGAGGTCAAGGCCCTGGCCAGCCAGACAGGCAAGGCCACAGGAGATATCACCGCTCAGATTAATTCTATGCAACAAGCCGCAGACAATGCGGCGGAATCCATCAGGAAGATTACTGATACAATTGAAAGCATGAATGAAAGCTTTGGGGCTGTTGCAGGGGCCATGACCCAACAAGACGCAGCAACGCAGGAAATCAGCCAGCACGCTCAGACTGCGTTCAGCATGACGAGCTCTTTGGGGGGAGACCTGAGGGAAGCAACGGGGGATGCACAGAAAACAGGCTCGGCGGCTGAGCAGCTACGCGCTTCCACGGAACGGCTTTCTTCTGAATCTGATGCTCTACTAGAAGAGCTTGATGCATATTTGAATCGGTAACGCTTACTCATAACAAGCAAAACTTGTGGTCTGCAGGAGATAAAATGCGGCAGATGTCGTATTGTGTCTTGCTTCTGGCTATTGCCCTTTGGACAGCCCGGCGTTAGTGTGCGCCATATTTTTCGCAGTAGAAGGCCAGAGGTATGTTTAAAGGCTCCATTCCAGCGCTGATCACCACTTTCACGGAAGACGGAAAGGTTGACGGTGCGACTTTCCAGAAGTTCGTAGACTGGCAAATCAAGGAAGGTTCACATGGCCTGGTTCCTGTAGGAACCACCGGTGAATCGCCCACGCTGAGCCATGATGAACACAAGTTGGTTGTCGAGCTGTGCGTTGAAGCCGCCGATGGCCGTGTTCCTGTTATTGCGGGCGCGGGGTCAAACAATACTGCTGAAGCGATTGGCCTAATCAAGCACGCCGAAAAGGTAGGCGCGGACGCGGCCCTTGTTGTAACGCCTTATTATAACAAACCCAGTCAGGCCGGGCTCTATGCCCACTTCAAGGCAGTGCATGACGCTTGCGATCTGCCGATCATTATCTACAATATCCCGGGGCGTTCAGTTGTGGATATGTCCACGGATACGATGGCTGAGCTTTTCGAGTTGCCGCGCATTGTTGGTGTCAAGGATGCAACCGGAGACCTTGATCGCTGCGCCAGCCAGCGGGCGGCTATGGGCCCAGACTTCATCCAGCTTTCCGGTGAAGATGCCACAGCGATCGGCTTTAATGCCCTTGGGGGCGTTGGGTGTATCTCCGTGTCTGCGAATGTGGCGCCAAAGCTTTGCAGTCAGATGCAGGAAGCTTGTTTGAACGGTGACTATAAAACCGCGCTTTCCATTCAGGATAAGCTGTTGCCGCTTCACCGCGCGATGTTTATGGAACCAAGCCCAGCACCCGCTAAATATGCGTGCTCGTTGCTTGGTATCGGTACAGATGCTGTGCGCTTGCCGTTGCTGCCGGCCACCGAAGCAGCACGTTCGACAATCTCGGCTGTGGTTCATGAGCTTGGCCTGGAGCCGGCAAACCTCGGATAAGCATTATGGCAGGGAAAAACAAAAATAAGAACAAGGGCGGAAAGTTGCCAAACCGCGTTGCTGCCGACAACCGCAAGGCACGCCATCTCTATCATATTGAAGATGAGTTTGAGGCAGGTATCGCGTTGACGGGTACCGAAGTGAAGTCGCTTCGCAATGGTGAGGCGAATATCCGGGAAAGCTATGCAGAAGAAAAGGATGGCGAGCTTTGGCTTGTAAACGCCCATATTCCGGAATTTTCTCACGGTAATCGCTTTAACCATGAGCCTCGTCGCCCAAGGAAGCTGTTGATGCATCGGCGAGAAATCAACAAGCTTGCAGGGGCTGTTCAGCGCCAGGGTTATACATTGGTTCCCTTGAAGGTCTATTTCACTGAGCGTGGCCGGGCCAAGATTCTCATCGGTCTTGGGAAAGGCAAAAATGTCCGTGACAAGCGGGAAGACGTAAAGCAGCGTGACTGGAACCGACAGAAATCTCGTCTCATGAAAGATATGAGCTAAGTCTCTTTTACTGTTGGAGGCACTGTGATCAGGAACCTTACGGGGCTTTCTGGGCCACCTGCGGAGATCCTGTTGTGGCCGGTTTTCAACTTTGCTGTTGCCTTCATGGTGTATTTGCTCAGCTTTTCCCCATTCACGGACGTACCGTGATGGCTGCCCAGATCGCGCACCCACACTTGTCCTTCTCGCCGGATAATCTCAAAATGGTTGTCAGACAGTTCAGGAGCGCCCTTCAGCGGTACCTTCAGCGAATTGAGGTTTACAATTGCCTGCCCACCGGTGTTCGCAATATTGCCAACCGCGAAGGGGAATTCCTTGATCTCCACGAACGTCAGCATTTTTTCGGCAACAATGCGGGATTGTCCTTCAATGATGGGGTGTTGGCTTTTGTAGCTGGCAGGCTGGTCTGTTTCGGCTTCGATCGCATCCTTGATGGCGTATGAGCTTCTAAGCCTTGCAGCAAGTGTATGGACCACATGCCGGACAAGGGGGTCTGAGAAACTTTTTCGAAAAGCGTCTGCTGCAATAAACAGCGCGATGGTGTGCTTGGAAGCCCGCGCAGTGACGGAGTGTCGTTTCTTCTCGATAACACTCACTTCACCCAGCAGGTCGCCGTTGCCGAGTGCTGCTATATGGTGGCTGTTATCCCCTTCATAGCGCCAAATATCGATCTGGCCATCAAGGATCATATAGACGCCAGAACTGTCGTCTCCCTGGGCGTAAATTGTATCCCCTTCGCGAAAGGTAACCTGTTCCCCCATGTTGGGCGTTTCGGCAACCATAGACCCTCCTTTTTCGTCTTGATAACAGTCTACCTGCTTTTAAGGGAGTGGTAAATCCATGTAAAAACACAAGATATTGTGCCTTTAGTTCAAAATTAAGGAATTTGTTGTGTAATTGAGTCGTCTAGAACGACAAAAGGTAAAAGCAATGGCAGACTATATCCTCCCCCGGACCTATGCACATTCCATTGCAGCAATGCGCCCAAATCTGATGCGGGCGCTGGTTGTGGCGGTTGAAAGTGGCGATGCAGCGACGGCTGCTGGCATTTTCTCCGTCGTTGCAGGCCCAGAGGCCGCCTCACACTTGGGGCCTCGGGATGTGCTTGAAAAGGTTGGTGCATGGTTGTCCAACCAGTCTGAACTAGCCAACGAAGTGATGGCTGCCTGAGGCAGTCGTTATTTTCCTCCTGATGTTCTGAGTACCCGGTTTCGAGTGGAAGCGACGGCGCAGCCCCCATAGCGCCGTCGCTTTTCTTATGCGAGGGATTTAAAGGCCGGATGCCGATTTAAGGGCAGCAAGTGCATCCAGGAACATCTCCCGCGTCAGGCGTTTGGTGTTCACATTGTAGCGGGAACAATGATAGCTATCGACCATGGTAAGCCCGTTTGGCAGGCGGTGGACAGCGCCGTGCGCGAATGGATAGTCGGCCAGGCGAAACCCAAGCGCGCGCAACGTGGCATCATGCGCAATCTTGCCGAGCGCGAACAGCGCTTTGAGGTTCGGTAGCGCCTTCATACGGCCTACCAGATAGGGTTGGCATTTCTTGACTTCGGCGGCGGTAGGTTTGTTTTCGGGCGGCACGCACCGCACAGCGTTGGTGATCATGATCCCGCGCAGGTCAAAGCCGTCCTTTGGATCGTTTTCAAACGTGCCGGTCGTCAGCCCCGCCTCAGCCATGCAGCTATATAACATGTCACCTGACGCATCGCCTGTGAAGGGGCGGCCTGTCTTGTTGGCGCCGTGCAGGCCAGGCGCCAGGCCAATCACAAGCGCTGAAGCGCTATCCGGCCCAAAGCTTGCGGATGCGCCGTTGAAATAGTCAGGGTAGGCCGCCTCATTCTTGCGCCGAAAGGCGACAAGGCGGGGGCATTTGGCGCAGCTTGGCTTCGGTTCCGCTATATGGCGGGGCATCGGCATGTCTCCGGTATAAGAAAGGCGGCCGATTAATCAGGCCGCCTCAATCGCGTTTGCAGAAACCTAACGCGAGTGTCAGTTGCTTTCAACTTCCAGTTCCTGATAGGCCTCGCGAGGATCAGGTTGACGTGAACCACCACCAGACCGGCCGATAACATCACGCAGATCTTCAAGGTCAACAAACTGGTCGGCCTGCCTGCGCAGTTCATCAGCGATCATGGAAGGTTGTGTGCGGTTCGAGCTGACAACGGTTGCGCGCACGCCGCGGCGCTGGATCGCCTCTAACAGGCGGCGGAAGTCACCATCACCAGAGAAAAGCACAACATGATCAAGCGCCTCCGATATGTTCAGCATATCAACTGCGATTTCGATATCCATGTTGCCCTTGATTTTCCGCCGACCATGTTCATCGGTGAATTCCTTCACTGGCTTTGTAACCAGTGTGAAGCCGTTATAGTCGAGCCAGTCAATCAGCGGGCGAAGCGGCGAATATTCCTGATCCTCAAGGATGGCAGTATAGTAAAAAGACCTGATAAGGCGCGCTTTTTCAGAAAAATAGCGGCGCAGGCTCTTATAGTCGATTTCCATGTCTAGGGCGCGGGCGGTTGCATAGAGGTTTGCACCATCGATGAAGAGTGCAAGGCGTTCCTCTGGATAAAAAATCATGAGAGGTCCTATCGTTTCTATAAATTAAAAATCACACTAAACAAATTCGCATACAATCTATGGCCTCCAGCATGCTATGAGGCCCTTAAAGTTTGGTAAATTTGGATTGAAAAATCTATAGTATCAAGGAAATGTGAAGTGGGGGAAGCTGTTGAAAAGTAAGGAAGTAATGCTTTCGCTGGGCGCGAACCTTCCGTCTTTTGTCGGCGCACCAGAACAGACAATACGAGCGGCTGTTGAGGATATCGACCGCAGCATTGGCAGTGTGCGGCAGGCATCCAGCCTCTACAAAAGTACGGCGGTCACGCTTGAGGGGCAGGAAGATATCCCCGATTTCATCAATGCCTGCGTTCTGGTTGAAACTAGTTTGACACCTGCGGAAATCCTGCAGGAAGTGCAGGCAATCGAACGTGCCTATGGTCGGAAACCCGCTGCGCGCTGGAGTGCTCGTCCATTGGACCTTGACTTGATCGGCTATGGTGATTTGGTGTTGCCGGACAAGGCAGCGTGGCGTTTGCTTGTGGAAAGTGACGACCCTGCTGCAATCCTTGAAGAGCCTGTTGTTCCTCATCCCAGGGCGCATCAACGGGGTTTTGTGCTTGCTCCCCTGAAGGATGTGGCGCCAAAGTGGGTGCATCCGGTATTGAAGAAGACAGTGGCAGAGCTTTATGAGGACCTTTATCGCACAGACGGTCTGTCGGGTGTCTGGAAAATTCCATTGGTCAATAGCAGTGCTTGAATTATACTGATTCCAAGCTTTACAGGGGCGAGTGGTCCCTGTATAAGCGGGCGCTCGTATGCCGGGCGGCAAAGTTGAACGCCCGATGTTAAAAGAATTGGAGAAATGAAGCATGGCTCGCGTTACCGTTGAGGATTGCGTCGATAAGGTAACTAACCGGTTTGATCTTGTGCTGGCTGCTGCTCAGCGTTCCCGCCAAATCTCTTCTGGCGCTCCGCTTGAAGTTGATCGCGATAACGACAAGAACGCCGTTGTATCCCTGCGTGAAATCGCAGAAGAAAAAGTTATCGCTGATGACCTGATGGAATCAGTGATCCATGGTCTTCGCAAAGTTGTGGAATCAGACGAGCCGGAAGAAGTGGATATGTCCATTCTTATGGCTGGTATGGAAGAAGGTGCAGCGCCTAAGAAAGAGGGCACTGAATAAGCCTTTCCCAGCTACGCATGATTTTGAAAGCCCGGCTTGTTTGCCGGGCTTTTTTATTTGTGCCGGTATAATTTTCTGAGAATCTCCTGAGGGCACAATAAGGGCTGGCATAATCTGCCAGAACCATTATTTCTGTTAGCTAGTCTTTAGTTGTTTGAAAGTGAGATAAGCGCGTGATCCGTCAGTTTGAGCTTGTGGAAAAGGTGAGGGCCTACGACAAGAATGTCGATGAGGCGCTGCTGAACCGGGCATATGTTTTCGCCATGAAGGCTCATGGCAGCCAAACGCGTGCGTCAGGCGATCCTTATTTTTCCCACCCGCTTGAAGTGGCCGGTATCCTCACTGACATGAAGCTGGACGGCAATACGATTGCCACGGCCCTTTTGCATGATGTCGTAGAAGACACGGTAGCGACCATAGAGGAAATTGAAGAGCTGTTCGGGCCCAAGGTTGCAGAACTGGTTGATGGCGTTACCAAGTTGTCAAAAATCGAGATGCAGACCGAAAGCCTGCGTCAGGCGGAGAACTTCCGCAAATTTCTGCTGGCCATGTCGAACGATATCCGTGTGCTTTTGGTGAAGCTCGCTGATCGTTTGCATAATATGCGCACGCTGTATTTCATCAAGAAGCCGGAAAAGCGCCGCAGGATTTCGCTTGAAACGCTTGAGATTTACGCACCGCTCGCAGAACGGATCGGCATGCATGAACTGAAGGATGAGCTTGAGCATCTTTCGTTCCAGCATATTGATCCGGAAGCCATGGAATCCATCAATGCACGGCTGCATTATTTGATCGAAGAAAGCCCGGATCTTGAAAAAGATATGGTCGAAGCTCTTTCGAAGCTGATGCAAGAAAAAGGCATTGATGCGAAAGTAAGTGGCCGTATCAAAAGGCCTTATTCTATCTGGCGGAAAATGGAACGTCAGAATATTACATTTGAGCAGCTGTCTGATGTCATGGCCTTCCGCGTCAAGGTTGATGACATTGAAGGCTGTTATCGGGCCCTGGGTATTGTACATCAGGCATTCCCGATGGTGCCTGGGCGCTTCAAGGATTATATCTCCACGCCGAAACGGAATTTCTATCGTTCGATCCATACAACAGTGATTGGGCCACAAAACTACCGTCTGGAAATTCAGATACGCACCCACAAGATGCATGAGCAAGCCGAGATCGGTGTGGCGGCCCACTGGCAGTACAAGCAGGGTGGCGACAATGTGGAAGGTTCGCAATATCGCTGGGTACGTGAACTTCTGGAAATTCTTGAACATACCACCGATCCGGAAGAATTCCTTGAGCACACCAAACTTGAGATGTTCCAGGATAAGGTTTTCTGCTTCACGCCCAAGGGCGAACTGGTGTCCTTGCCGCGTGGGTCATCCACCGTTGACTTTGCCTATGCTGTGCACACCGAAGTGGGTGACCACTGTGTTGGTGCCAAGGTGAACGGGCGGATGGTGCCGCTGCGGCATCAGCTTGAAAACGGCGATCAGGTCCAGATTCTGACGTCCAAGGGCCAGGCACCATCCCCGCGCTGGGAAAGTTTCGTAATTACCGGTAAGGCCCGATCAGCCATCCGGCGTCATGTGAAGCACAAGCGCAGAACCGAATATGGCCAGCTTGGCCATACGCTCATTGAGAAAGCCTGTCGCCGAAATGGCTTGGATTTCTCTGATCGTGTGATCGAGCAAGCTGCGAAAGTACTCAATCTGGATGACGGGTCGATGCTGTATGCCCTTGTTGGGCAGGGCACGCTTACCGAAGAGGAAATCCTGCGGGCTGCATTCCCGGGTTTCAAGGAAGACGCGCGTGGTGAAGGCCTGCCGGAAGTTCACCACGACTGGGAACAGACTGTAGGTAACGCCGTGCCGATTTCTGGTATCAATCAAGAATCCGCTGTTCATTTTGCTGAATGCTGCCATCCAGTGCGCGGTGACAGGATTGTGGGCATCAGAATTCCGGGCAAAGGGGCGGAAATCCACACCATCGACTGCAGCAGGCTGTCGAACTATGACGATCATCCCGATCTGTGGCTTGATCTGCGTTGGCATGAAGGCGAAGACGGTGGGGCGTTCTATACCGGCTGTTTGCGCCTTGAAGTGATCAACGAGCGGGGTGCTTTGGCGTCGATTGCGGCTACAGTTTCAAAAGGCGGTGGAAATATTTCCAACCTTGTGATCCCTGAGCGAGACCCTGAGTTTTATGTTATGGTGATTGACGTGGAAGTCAGGGATGTGAAACACCTGAACGATATCAGCCGGGCGCTTCGCGTCAGTCGTGTGATCAGCCGGGTTGATCGCGTTATTGGATAAAGGCGACAATTCGCCTCAAAAGGGCGAAATTTCTTGACCTTCAGGCCCCCGCGCACTATCCGCGCTATAGCGATTTTTGACATCAGAAAAAAGCAGGAGCATTTGGCATGGACCAGGAAGCGGTTTTGAATGAATTTCGTGCGGCAGGCGCGCTTCTGGAAGGACACTTCAAGCTGTCGTCAGGGCTTCATAGTTCTGTGTACCTGCAATGTGCCCGCGTTCTGATGAACCCTGAGCGAGCAGCGCGCCTTTGTGCGGCGTTTGCAGAAAAACTGAAGGCTACAGGCGTGGAAATCGATCTTGTTGTCAGCCCGGCCATGGGCGGCGTGATCGTGGGCTACGAAGTTGCGCGCCAGCTTGGTGTTGATAGCATTTTCTGCGAGCGTGTTGAGGGTGAGTTCAAGTTCCGTCGGTTCGACCTGCCACAAGGCGCCCGTATCCTGATGATGGAAGACATTATCACAACCGGGCTCTCTTCCCGTGAATGTATCGAGACGATCAATGCGGCAGGCGGCAATGTTGTGGCTGCGGGCTGTCTGATCAACCGCTCTGGCGGGAAGGCTGATGTTGGTGCGCCCATTACGGCACTTGCGACGATTGATGCCCCAACGTATCAACCGGAAGACCTGCCGGAAGAATTGAAGGCTATCCCGGCCGTAAAACCTGGCAGCCGGGGCCTTAAATCCTAAAGGAAAGAACACGCACATGCTGTTCCGGCGTCGCGATAGATTGCCCATGTGGAAAACGTTTCTTGGCTGGTTGTGGCCAAGATCGGGGCTGAAGCGCGCGTCGCAGTATCTTTGGCACCGGATTGCCCGGTTGCCGGGCACGCCGCACAGTATCGCCGCGGGTGTTGCTGCGGGGGCTGCTGTTTCCTTCACGCCCTTTCTTGGGCTTCATTTTCTGATGGGGTTTGCCGTTGCGTGGCTGACGCGGGCTAACTTGCTTGCGTCTGCCATCGGTACGGCAGTGGGCAATCCCTGGACATTCCCCTTTATTTTCGCCCTTACCGGACAGGTGGGGGGGCTTATTTTGGGGGATACTGTTGCGACAGAGTTTCCCGCCTGGAACTGGGAAGCGCTTCTCGGTGATCCGGTTACCTATCTGTCTGCATTTCTGCCGCTGGTGTTTCCGCTGCTTGTTGGTGGTATTCCTGTAGCGATCATTGTTTGGGTCTTGTTCTATTTTTCTTTCAAAGGGCTGTTAACGGGCTATCATGCGGCAAGAGCATCACGCCGATTGGCGAAAAAGAAGCCGCAATAAAGGTTATAGAGGCAGCATATGAGCAACAGTAAACTCCGTCTTGGGGTCAATATCGACCATGTGGCAACAATCCGTAATGCACGCGGTATCCGGCACCCTGACCCTGTAAGGGCTGCGGGCCTTGCTGTGCGTGCGGGAGCTGACGGCATCACCGCCCACCTTCGGGAGGATCGTCGGCATATCTCGGATGAGGATATCGCATCACTTTCCGATGTTCTTACGGTGCCGCTGAACCTTGAAATGGCGGCAACCGATGAAATGCTGGAAATTGCCCTCCGGCACAAACCGCATGCGTGCTGTCTGGTGCCGGAAAAACGACAGGAACT